>JAGXGX010000063.1 GCA_024636515.1 Roseovarius sp. | reverse complement strand
GCGCTGGAGGTCTGCCATGCCGCGCTGGGTGCAGGCGCGCGCTGGATCGTGCTGTGTGATACCAACGGCGGCACCCTGCCTACCGAAATCGGGCGCGTCACGGCCGAGGTTATCGCAACCGGCATCCCCGGCGACCGCCTTGGCATCCACACCCATAACGATACAGAAAACGCTGTCGCAGGCGCGCTGGCCGCCGTCGACGCAGGCGCGCGCCAGATCCAAGGCACTCTGAACGGGCTGGGCGAGCGGTGCGGCAACGCCAACCTGACCACGCTGATCCCGACCCTGCTGCTGAAGGAGCCATACGCCAGCACCTACGAGATCGGCGTCAGCTTGGGCGCGTTGCAAAATCTCAGCCGAGTGTCGCGCAAGCTGGACGATATCCTGAACCGCGTGCCGATGCGGCAGGCCGCCTATGTCGGCGCGTCGGCCTTTGCCCACAAGGCCGGGTTGCACGCCAGCGCGATCCTCAAGGATCCCTCGACATATGAGCATATCGACCCCGCGCTGGTCGGCAATGCACGCATCATCCCGATGTCCAATCAGGCGGGCCAGTCGAACCTGCGCCAGCGGCTGCTAGAGGCGGGGATCGACGTGGCGCCGGGCGATCCTGCCCTTGCCCTCATCCTCGAGCAGATCAAGGAACGTGAGGCGGCGGGCTACACCTATGACAGCGCGCAGGCCAGTTTCGAGTTGCTGGCGCGGCGCGCCTTGGGGCAGCTACCACAGTTCTTTGAGGTCAAGCGCTACAAGGTCACCGTCGAGCGGCGCAAAAACAAGTATGACCAGATGGTCAGCCTGTCCGAGGCCGTCGTTGTGGTGAAGGTCGACGGCGAGAAAAAGCTATCGGTCAGCGAGTCAATGGATGCAGACGGCTGCGACCGCGGCCCCGTCAACGCTCTTTCAAAGGCGCTGGCTAAGGATTTAGGCCGCTACCAAAGCGCAATCGAAGATATGCGGCTGGTCGATTTCAAGGTCCGCATCACGCAAGGCGGGACCGAGGCCGTGACCCGCGTCATAATCGACAGCGAAGATGAACAGGGCCGCCAATGGTCCACCGTGGGTGTCAGCGCGAACATAGTCGACGCCTCGTTCGACGCGCTGCTGGACGCGATCAACTGGAAGCTACTGCAACGTGAGTGATCTGGGCGATGACCTGACAGGCTGCGCCGAGTTGTTGCGCCGGGGCGATCCTGACCGCTTTCGCGCGGCGATGGCAGCGCCGGTGGCGGCGCGCCGGGTACTCTTTCCGATATATGCCTTCAATGTCGAAGTGTCGCGCGCGCCGTGGATGACGCAAGAATCCATCATCGCTGAAATGCGCCTGCAATGGTGGCGCGATGCGCTGGAAGAGATCGCGGAGGGTGGCAAGGTGCGGCGGCACGAGGTCGTCACGCCGCTGGCTGAGGTGCTAGACGCCAAAGGCGCCGCGCTGCTGGACGCGCTGATTGTTTCGCGGCAGTGGGATATCTACCGCGACCCGTTCGAGGATGAGGCGCATCTGACCCGCTATCTTGAGCATACCAGCGGCAACCTGATGCTGGTGGCCGCGCGCGCCTTGGGGCAGGTCGATGCCGCTGCAGTTATGGACGCAGGATACGCCACTGGCGTCGCGGGATGGCTGCGCGCCATCCCAGCGCTGGAGGAAGCCGGCCGCGTCCCGCTGCTGGATGGCCGCCCCGAGGGGATTCGTGCGCTAGCGCAGGACGGGCTGCGCCGCCTCGCCGCCGCGCGCGCACGGCGCAGCGATATCAGCGCTGACGCGCGCCCCGCCCTGCTTGCCGCCTGGCAGGCGGAGGGCGTTTTGAAGCGGGCGGCAGCGCAGCCACGACTGGTAGCAGATGCTGGGTTGGAGCCGTCACCGATTCGGTCATCGCTTGGCTTAATGGCTCGGTCACTAACGGGGCGGTGGTAGGAACTCTGTTCCAATAGTCGTAAGGCTATCGGCTGCAAATTAAAATTCTGTTCCGCTACAGCGGTCGCAGTCAGAACAAAACCACCTTCCAAAACTGTAGTGCGAACAAACGCGCCACCCGCGATCCAGCGCACTGAACAAAGTTTTGTGCCGTGTCCGCCCCGCGGCGCGCCTACCCCTTTTCGCGGTCGAAATCCTGCGCCATATCTTCCTGCATGTTTGACGCACTCCCCCTCCCTGCCCATCAGTGGCCCACGATCCAGCCCGGCTGGGTCTGGCTGTGCGGTGCCGGCCCCGGTGATCCGGGGCTGCTGACGATCCACGCGCTGAATGCTCTGCGACAGGCCGATGTCGTCGTCTATGACGCGCTGGTGCAGGAGGTAATCCTCGATTGGGCGCCTCAGGCCGAGAAGATCTATGCTGGCAAGCGCGGCGGCAAACCTTCCACCGTGCAACGCGACATATCTCTTCGCCTCGTTGATCTGGCCCGCGCAGGCAAGCGGGTGTTGCGTCTCAAGGGCGGCGATCCCTTCGTCTTTGGGCGCGGCGGCGAAGAGGCACAGACGCTGGTGCAGCACGGTGTGCCGGTGCGGATCATTCCAGGCATTAGCGCGGGTATCGGCGGGCTGGCCTATGCCGGCATTCCGGTAACGCACCGCGACGTGAACCAATCCGTGACCTTCGTAACCGGCCATGACCAATCGGGCAACGCGCCCTCCTCGCTGAATTGGAAGGCGCTGGCCGAGGGCAGCCAAGTTCTGGTGATCTACATGGGCATGAAACACGCGGCGCAAATCTCAGCCTCGCTGATAACGCATGGTCGCAACCCGGATGAGCCTTGCGCCGTAGTTTGCAACGCGACCACGCCGCAGCAACAGGTTATTGAGACCACGCTTAGCCGCATGGCAGCCGATATTGAGGCCAGCGGGCTGGAGCCGCCTGCCCTGCTGTGCATCGGACGATCGGTACTGATGCGCCAAGTGCTGGATTGGCAGGGCCAAATGGCCGGCGATCCGGTGCGCGACATGGACCCGCTGGGCCGAGGTCTGGCCGCCGAGGTGGCCTGAACGGATCAACACTCAAGACTGAATTTTACAAGCCGCCCACTCTCTGGGAAAATCACGATTCCTCAGGCAGTTATTCTGTCAATGCGAGCCCCTTGCTAAGGCAACTTAACAAGTCTAGCAATTTGCCGCATGACACAGACAGCCCCTCTCACCGACGATACGCGCGCACGCCGGAACGTCATTGTTCTGGTTCTGGCGCAGGCGATCCTTGGCGCGCAGATGCCGATGATATTCGTCGTCGCGGGTCTGGCGGGCAGCGGGCTGGCAGCGAACGCTTGTTTCGCTACGCTTCCCATCTCGCTGATTGTCATCGGCTCTATGCTGTCGGCAACGCCGGTATCGGCGATCATGCAGCGATATGGCCGCAGGGTAGGCTTCCTCGTCGGCACGACGGGTGGCGCGATCGGCGGCGCTGTGGGGGCGTATGGCCTCTATACCGCGTCATTCCCGCTATTCCTATTTGGTAGCTTTTTGACCGGTATCTACATGAGCGCGCAGGGGTTTTACCGCTTTGCCGCCGCCGATACCGCCAGCGATGCTTTCCGCCCCAAGGCGATTTCATACGTTCTCGCGGGTGGCTTGATGAGCGCGATCATCGGGCCTCAGTTGGTCAAGGTAACGGCCGAGGCGATGGTCGTGCCTTTTCTTGGCACCTATCTCGCGGTGATCGCACTGAACATCACCGGCTCCACCCTGTTTTTATTCCTCAACATTCCAAAGCCGCCCATCCCGTCCGAGGATGCACCGCGCGGGCGCACCCGGCTGGAGCTGCTCAAGACGCCGCGCATCGCTGTCGCAGTGATCTGCGCGATGGTATCCTATGCGTTGATGAACCTCGTGATGACATCAACACCGCTGGCGGTCGTCGGCTGCGGTTTTGGACCGGGGCGCGCGGCGGATGTGGTGACGGCGCATGTGCTGGCAATGTACGCGCCGTCCTTCTTTACCGGGCACCTGATCGCGCGCTTTGGCGCCGAGAGGATCATGGGCGCGGGCATCGCGATCCTTGCCGCGGCAGGTGTCGTCGCCCTTCAGGGGGTCGAGCTGCCCAACTTCTTCATCGCGCTGGTGCTGCTGGGTCTGGGGTGGAACTTTGGCTTTATCGGGGCCACCTCAATGCTGACCAGTGCCCACGAGCCACACGAGCGGGGACGGATGCAGGGGTTGAACGATCTACTGGTGTTCGGCGGCGTCACAGTCGCATCCCTAGCGTCGGGCGGCTTGATGAATTGCTCGGGCGGTGATGCGCAGACGGGCTGGACATCGGTCAATCTGGCGATGGCGCCATTCTTGGTGCTGGCGGCCGGCGCATTGATCTGGCTGGTGCTGCGTCAGCGCCGCGATGCGGCCTAGCCCAGCCCGAGCTTGTCCGCCATAAAGGCCAACGCTACCTCCAGCCCATCGGGCGCGATACCGTGCCCGGTACCCTGCATCACGTGGGCATAGACATCCTTCCAACCCGCCGTTTGCAGCGCCTCGGCAGCCTCGGGCAGTGATTTGGCCGGGACCACCTCATCAGCGTCGCCGTGCACAAGCAGGATCGGCAAGCGCGAGACAGCCTCATCCTCCAGCAGTTCGGGGCGCAAGAGTCGGCCCGAAAAGGCGACGATCCCCGCAAGCGCATCCTCGCGGCGGGGCGCGACATGCAGGGCCATCATCGATCCCTGGGAGAAGCCGAACAGTACGACCTGCTCGGGCAGCACGTCCTCGTCCACCATCAAAGCATCCAGAAACGCGTTCAGATCGTCGGAGGCGGACAGTAATCCGCGCTCGGCCTCCTCCTCGCTGCTGTTGTCGATCCAGGGGATGGGAAACCACTGAAACCCGTTCGGCATTCCCGGCACGCTTTCGGGCGCATCGGGCGCGACAAAAAGAGTATCGGGCAAATGGTCGGCCAGCGGATCGGCAAGACCCAAGAGGTCGGGACCATTCGCACCGTATCCGTGCAGGAACACCACGATGGATTTCGTTTCGCCCGAAATCGGCTCTTTGCGGCCAGCGTTAAGTACGCGTGTCATCTGATGCCCTCCCTTTGTTTCGCTATCCGGTAGTAGGCCCAAAGCAGGCGGGCAGCAACCGACCTATAGGGGCTCCACGCCGCGGCAATCTCGCGCATCGTACGCTCGTTCGGGCGCTGGGGCAGATCGTACAGAATACGTGCCGCCTCCTGCAGTGCCAGATCGCCATGGGCGAACACATCGGCATGGCCAAGGCTGAACATCGCATAGATTTCCGCCGTCCATGTGCCGATGCCGGGTACCTGCGTCAGTGTTTTTAGCACCGCGTCTGTGGGCAAAGCGCGCAGAGCGTTCCAATCAATCCCTGCGCGGGCCAGTTCTTGCGCATAACGTATCTTTTGACGGCTAAGGCCAGCGGCGCGCAGACCATCATCGCCTGCTTGCAAGACGGGCGCAGGGGCGGTCAGGCCTGCCTCTTGCATCCGTGCCCAGATAGCATTTGCCGACGCGACGCTGACCTGCTGGCTGACAATAGCGCTGAGCATTTCGGCAAAGCCGTCTGGCTTGCGCCGCAAGGGAAGCTGGCCAGTCTGGGTGTAGGCGTCCGCCAGACGCGGGCACATGGCGCAGAGCGCACCTGCGTCCGCGGCCACATGGGCGTCCGTTTCAATGATACGGGTACTCACAGCGATACCGCCCATGCCAGCGCCGCCTCGACCGTACTTACGCAAGGCGCATCTGGCGGCGCGGGGCGGGCGATCATCGCGACTTGCGCGCCCTCGCTGCGCGCGGCTGTCAGCTTGGTATCCGCCCGCGTGCTGCCTGCGTTGCGCAGCACCAGCCAGTCAATGCGCAGGCGTCGAAACAGCGCGATTTCCTCCTCCACCGAAAAGGGCGGCTGCTGAACCAGCCATTCACCACTAACCAGAGGAAAGGGGCCACGCGGCGCGCCAATCTGGCGACAGTAGACATAGCACTCCTTCAGCGCGGCAAAATCCTCTAGCCCCTCGCGCCCCGACGCGACCAACACCCTACTGCCGGGGTTGATTTTCTGCGCCGCCTCCGCCTCGCTGGCCACATGAGTCCACAAGTCACCAGACTGCGCACGCCATTCAGGGCGGCGCAGCAGGCAATAGGGAAGGCCCGATTGCGCGCAGTGATTGGCGGCGATGTGCGAGATTTGCGAGGCGAATGGATGGCTGGCGTCAAGTACCGCCGTTGG
>JAGXGX010000062.1 GCA_024636515.1 Roseovarius sp. | reverse complement strand
GGAGGAATCACTGCAACAGGTCAGCGCTCATTTGATGGTAAGGGCGCGGCGTCGCCTTCCGAAATCGGTAGAACTGACAGCGGAATTTCTGGCCCGGCGTATGGTGGCATTCCACGGCTAAGCAGTGTTGCGTTCTGAGCAACGCACTGTACCTGATTTGCGCACTATTTATACGCGCGCCCGCTTTGGATAGTCTGGCGGGATTGTACTCAAGCCAGCAAGGAGGCCACGATGACGGGCACACAGCAGATACGCACCGGGATCATCGGCCTTGGCGCCATGGGCATAGGCATGGCGCAGACCTTAGCCGCCAAGGGGTTTGCCGTTGCCGCCTTTGATCTGACTGATACCGCACTGACCCGCGCCGCCGAGGCGGGCGCTACACCTAAGCAGAGTGTGGCAGACGTGTTCGCAGCCGCCGATATCATCGTGTTGTCCCTGCCCGCTGCCCATCATGTCGAAGCGGTGATCGCTGATGCCGTCAACGCTGGCCATCTAGCACACTGCGCAGAGTCTCGGATCGTGATCGACACATCGACATCTGAGGCCGAGATCAGCCGCAAACTGGCGGCGACGCTGGAAGGCAACGGTCACGGCTTTGTCGATGCGCCGGTAAGCGGCGGTCCTTCTGGCGCTGCTGCTGGCACTCTGGCGATGATGCTGGGCGGCGCCGATGCCCATGTTTCCCGCGCCATGCCAGTGCTGGAAGCGTTGGGGCAAAAGATCATCCATGTGGGCCCCAGCGGCGCAGGTAACGTGGCGAAGCTGGTCAATAACATGCTGGTCGCAAGCCATATGGTCACTACGCTGGAGGCTATCCGGCTGGCCGAAGCATCTGGCGTCAGTGCTGAGGATGCCCTGCGCGTGATTAATTCGGCTACCGGGCGTAGTGCGATCAGCGAAATTCATTATCCGACTTGGGTACTGCCGCGCAGTTTCGACAGCGGGTTTTCTACAGGGCTCATGCGCAAGGATGTGCGTCTGGCACTTGAAATGGCGAAGGCCAAGGGCTGCGCGCTGCCGCTGGCCAATCTGGTGGCCGATCTTTGGAGCGAAGACCGCTCGGGGCTGAGCAATACTGACGATTTCAAGATGATGGGCGACCCGCAGGCGGATCGGTTCAAGGGAGAAAACGAATGACCGCCATTTCGAACCGCGTTGCTGAATTGCTGCAAGAGTTGCTGGGCGCCTCAAGCGTGCAAAGCTACGTTGCGGGCGGCTTCCTGCCCGGTACCGGCGATGAGTTGTCCCTGACCGATCCGGCAACTGGCAGCGTCTTTGCCACGTACCGCGATGCCGGTGCGGATGTCGTCGCGCAGGCCGCAGACGCTGCCGAGGCAGCGCAGCGAGAGTGGTGGGCGAAAACCGCATCTGAGCGGGGCCGCGTAATGTTCGAGATAGGGCGCCAGATTCGTGCCCATGCGGCGCCTTTGTCCGAGCTTGAATGTATTTCGACCGGCCGCCCTATCTGCGATACTGGCGGGGAGCCGGGGCGCATGGCGGAGATGTTCGAATATTACGCCGGCTGGTGCGACAAGATCACCGGCGACGTGATCCCGGTGCCCAGCACGCATCTGAATTACACGCGCCACGAACCCATCGGCGTCGTCGCGCAGATCACCCCTTGGAACGCGCCGCTGTTCACCTGCTGCTGGCAGGTTGCCCCGGCGATCTGCGCAGGAAACGGCGTAGTGCTGAAACTGTCCGAGCTGACGCCACTTAGCTCGCTGGTTATAGGCGTCCTGTGCGAAAAGGCGGGCGTGCCGCGCGGTCTGGTCAACGTGATCGCAGGCGCAGGGCCGACAACTGGGCAAGCGATGATCGACCATCCGGCGACTGGGCTGGCCGTATTCGTCGGCTCTGCGCAGGCAGGCAGCGCGATTGCCGCGCGGGCCGCATTGAAGCCTATGGGGGCGGTGCTGGAACTGGGTGGAAAATCAGCCAACATCGTCTTTGGCGATGCCGATATCGACCGCGCTGTGATCGGCGCACAGGCCGCCATATTTGCCAGTTGCGGTCAAAGCTGCGTCGCAGGCTCCCGCCTATTGGTGCAGCGGTCCGTGCATGACGAGGTGATCGAAAAACTGACCGCGGCCAGCGCGCGTATCCCGGTCGGGATGCCGACCGACCCCGCAACGCAGATAGGCCCCGTCAACAACGCCGCGCAGTTGTCCAAGATAGACGCGATGGTCCGCGCCGCCACCTCCGCCGGAGCCTATCTTGCCACTGGCGGCGCTAAACCCGACGCGCTGGCAGATAGCGGTGGCTACTTCTACGCACCAACGGTGCTGACCGGCGTCACACCGGACATGGCCATCGCCCGCGAAGAGGTGTTCGGCCCTGTCCTGTCGGTCCTGACCTTCGAGACAGAAGACGAGGCCGTCGCGCTGGCAAACGATACACCCTACGGATTGGCCGGGGCGGTCTGGACGCAGGATGTGGGTCGCGCCCACCGCATGGCGGAAAAAGTCCGCGCCGGGACCTTTTGGGTCAACAGCTACAAAACGATCAACGTGATGTCACCCTTCGGCGGCTTCGGGCGGTCGGGCTATGGCCGATCCTCGGGACGCGAGGCGTTGGCGGCCTATACGCAGACCAAATCGGTCTGGGTGGAGACGGCGGAAAACCCGGTTATCGGGTTTGGCTATGCGCCGGGCTAGGCGCTGCTGTTGCCTTTCGCTGCAGGAAAAGATTGACTGATACAAGACGACCGAAGCGCCAGAACAGCGCGAAAAACAGGGAGGGACGAAATGCAACGAACCATGGAGATAGTGCTGGATTGGCGGCTGCATGTCAGCGTGTTGATCATCACGATAATTAGCGAATTGATCGGCGTGATTGTCGTGCCTATCGGCATCGGATCAATCCTGCTGCTGCCGCTGCTGTATGCATTCATTCTGGGGATGCTCATCAACCCCAACGTGATCAAGCGTGCAGGCGTCTGGATCAAGGACAGTGACGTCAGTGCCGCGTCGCCCTTGATCGTCATTGCGATTATGCCCTTCATCGCCAAATTCGGCACGATCATCGGCCCCCAAATGGAGCAGATCATCGACGCCGGCCCTGCCCTTCTGTTGCAGGAACTTGGCAACCTCGGCACGATCGTTATCGCCTTTCCCATTGCCGTTCTGGTGCTGCGGATGGGACGCGAATCTATCGGGGCGTGTTTCTCGGTCGCGCGTGAGCCGAACATCGCGATCATCGCTGACAAGTACGGCCTGAAAAGCCAGGAGGGCACCGGCGTGATGGGTGTCTACGTGATTGGCACGCTGTTCGGCACGTTTATCTTTGCCATTCTGGCGTCACTCCTATCAACGGCTGGGATCTTTTCTATCGAGGCGCTGGCGATGGCCTGCGGCATCGGGTCTGGTTCGATGATGGCCGCCTGCACAGGTGCGCTGGCGACCGCAGTGCCGGAAATGAAGGACCAAATCCTTGCACTTGCCGGCGCGTCCAACGTTCTAACCTATGCAACAGGCATCTATCTGGGCGTCTTCGTCGCCCTGCCGATCACCGAAAAGCTCTACGACCTCTTGGGTCGTAAAGACACAACCATCAAGGCGGGAGAGTGACCATGAACACGAGCGAAACCCAAATGGACCCCACCGCCGAGCGCAAGCTGAGCCTTTCTGCCCACGCGCTGGTGCTGGTTATCATCTGCGCCATCGGGCTGGTCGGCAACACCGTGGCGACGGACATCCCCATCGCTGACGGATTCGTCGGGCTGATCGTGCTTTACGTGATCTCGATGGTCGGCCTTGTCCTGACCGAACTGGTCCCCATCAAGCTGCCATCGGTCGCGTGGATCTCACTTATCGGCATTCTGGCCACCCTGCCCTGGACACCGGGCAGCGAGTGGATCGTGGCGCAGGCTACGAACGTGAACTTTCTGACGCTGGCGACGCCATGCCTGGCCTATGCGGGTATCGCCATCGCAAAGCAGGAGATCGATATTGCCAAATCATCGGGGTGGAAGATCTTCATCGTCGCTGTGCTGGTGATGACTGGTACTTATCTCGGATCGGCATTCATTGCCGACCTGTTCCTATAGGCGCTTGCCTGTAGGAACTCTGGGGGGCGCGCTGGTGGCGCGCCCCTTTTGCGTTTGGACCCTTGCGGATGCCGCAGCCCGGCCAAATAAAGCAGCCTTGGGCGCGCTTTGAAGTAGCTTACCGCCTCAATCATAGGTCCAAAGACGTTGCAGATTTTTTCATGTCGCACCCAGGTTATTGCTTTTTCTGCCGAGTAACGATGAGTTACCTCAGTGAATGCGCGGCACTTTTTGACAAACAGGCGCCTACAATCGTGCGTGCTGTCGTTCTAAAAATATCTCGACATCAGCTGCCAAGGGTCGGACACCTGCAAAAAGTTCAACATATTGCTGAACGCGGGCATGCCTGTCTTCTGCCGTCTCTTTGACCTGCATCGAAATGTAGCCAATCTGTGTATAGATCACTGTCATCCCTCGCACCTCTGCTTGCTCAGGTGAATAGCCATGGCGGGCAAACATGTTCGACACCGCTTCGATGCGCTGCCTGTCCGCGTCGCTGACACGTTTCTGTAGCTCAGCGTCGTTGCGCGCCCAGTTGCGGATCGCAAGATCAAGGGACGCGTCAAACAGTGTCGGGTTCAACCAGCAGTCCATCAGGTGAAAAAGCGCCTCACAGATGTTGGACGCCGTCATATTGCAGCGGTCAACGAGTGTGCCGGAGTTTTTGCTTTCCCACATTTGGATCATCGCGCCGTGGAGTTCTGCGATGTCCTTGAAGAACCAATAGAACCCGGTGCGCGTCAAATCGAGTTTCTTTGCCAACGGCATCACTTTTACGGCGTCTATGCCGTCTGAAATCAGGAGCTCATAGGCGGCGTTCAGCCACACTTCTCTTGAGCCGCGCTGGCGAGGGGGTTTTGAATTCATAGCCGCAACATAGATTTCTTGACACGTATGTCAATTATACGGCAGGCTTTAAGAATGACCCGCGTGTCAAGGTGCTTTGCACGCCAGGCGGAGCGCAATTTACCTTTGTTTGCGAGATGATTCTGATGACAACAGACCCGCTGCTCCAGCCATTTCAACTCAAACATTTGACGTTGAAAAACCGGATCATGACGACCAGTCACGAGCCCGCCTATCCCGAAGATGGCATGCCAAAGGAACGGTATCGCGCATATCATGAAGAACGCGCCAAGGCAGGCGTCGCGCTTGCCATGACGGCGGGGTCGGCCACGGTATCAAAGGACAGCCCGCCGGTTTTCAACAACATCTTGGCCTACAAAGACGAGGTCGTACCCTGGATACAAAACCTTGCTGATGGCTGCCATGAGCATGGCTGTGCCGTCATGATCCAACTGACCCATCTTGGGCGGCGGACAACGTGGAACAAGGGTAACTGGCTTCCTTCGGTCTCATCGTCCAAGCACCGCGAACCCGCGCACCGCGCCTTTCCCAAGCTCATCGAAGATTGGGATATCGACCGGATCATCAGTGATTTTGCCGATGCTGCTGAGCGCATGAAGGCGGGCGGTATGGATGGTATCGAATTGCAAGTCTACGGCCACCTGCTCGATCAATTCTGGTCGCCACTGACGAACGATCTGGTTGGTCCATATGGCGCCGATACCTTGGAGAATCGCATGCGGTTCCCGCTGGATGTGCTGGGCGCGATCCGCAAACGTGTCGGGGATGAGTTCATCGTTGGTTTCCGCTACACGGCGGATGAGGCGCAAAAGGGCGGGATCACTGCCGAAGACGGGCTGAAAATATCCCAAAAGCTGGCAGAGACGGGACAGCTCGATTTTCTG
>JAGXGX010000061.1 GCA_024636515.1 Roseovarius sp. | reverse complement strand
TTGTCGAAGAATACCGCATCGACGATTTTTGCCCGCATTACCGTGCCATCTATGCGCGGAAATTCCAGCACCTCGCCCATCCGGTCCGGTCCGTTCAGGACCAGCCCCATCGCGATGCCACGGTCCAGCGTTGGCGAATGATAGGTCGACGTGACCCGCCCTTGCGTCTGTCGCTGGCCGTTTGCGTTGGTGCCCTCGGCGGTGGCATACGCACCGTCTGGCAGAACCGCGCCATCCACCGTCTCCAGCCCCACCAGCTTCCACCTAGCGGGATCGGTCATATGGCTACGCTCTTGCGCGCGCTTGCCGATGTAGTCCTCTTTCTTTTTGGAAATCGCCCAGTTCAGCCCCAGATCCTGCGGGATCACGGTGCCGTCGGTTTCATCCCCGATCATGATAAAGCCCTTTTCGGCCCGCATGATATGCAGCGCCTCGGTCCCATAAGGCGTGATGTTGGCATCCGCCCCCGCCGCCAGCAGCGCATCCCAAAGGGCACGGCCCTCGGACGCCTTGACCGCGATCTCGTAGCTCAACTCGCCAGAGAAGGAGATGCGGTAGACGCGCGCCTGCATTCCACCCAGCATGATGTCAGTCCATGCCATGAAGGGCAGCGCATCGGCGCTGATATCGTCGCCGGTCAAACGTTCCAGCGTTGCGCGGGCGCGCGGGCCGACAACAGCGATCTGGGCGTACTGCTCGGTCAGGTTGGCGACATAGACGTCCCAATCCCACCATTCGGTTTGCAGCCATTCTTCCATGTGACCATGGATCGTCTCGGCCCCGCCGGTGGTGGTGTGGCACAGGAACGTATCGTCGTCGATGCGCGCGACCACGCCATCGTCGATGAGAAAGCCGTTCTCGCCGCACATCAGACCATAGCGGCAGCGGCCCGGCTTCAGCGTGCTCATCATGTTGGTGTAGAGCATGTCGAGGAACTTGCCCGCATCCTTGCCCTTGACCACTAGCTTGCCCAGCGTTGAGGCATCCAGCATACCAAGGCTGGCACGGGTATTCTTGACCTCGCGGCTAACGGCTTGCTCGATGCTCTCGCCCGGCTTCTGGTAGGTGTAGGGGCGGCGCCACTGGCCGACCGGCTCCCAATAGGCGCCGTTCTCGGCGTGCCAGTCATACATGGGCGTGCGGCGGATCGGTTGAAACCGCTCGTCCCGCGCCTCGCCAGTGATGGAGGCCATCGAGATGGGCGTATAGGGCGGACGGAATGTCGTCGTGCCCGTCTGCGGGATAGGTTGACCTAAAGCATCAGAAAGGATCGCTAGACCGTTGATGTTACTCAACTTTCCCTGATCGGTCGCCATGCCCAGCGTGGTATAGCGCTTGGCATGTTCGACGGACTCGAACCCCTCTTGGGCGGCCAGTTGAATGTCCGAAACTTTGACATCGTTCTGATAATCCAGCCATGCCTTCTGACGCTTTTTGATACCCGCGCCTTGGGGCATCATCCAAACAGGTGCCATAGCCGCTTCGTTATTTGCGTCAGCCTCGGGCGCGTTGACAGCTTGGCCCGTGTGACCTGCTGCCTTGGCGGCTGAGGTGCCTGCGGAGGTCGCATCGGTCAAAATATCGCCCAGCCCAAACGCACCATTGGCCGCGCCTGCGGGCGTAACAAACGCCTCGCCGGATGCGCCAGTCGGCGCTTTGTCCACATCAGGACGGAAGGACGCGGAGGCCTCGTCCCAGATCAGCTTGCCACCGCAATGCGACCACAGGTGCACGACAGGCGACCAGCCACCAGACATGGCGACCACGTCGCAGGCGATCTCTTCCAGTACTGCGCCCTCGCCGGCCTGCGAACAGACGCTGACGCCTGTCACCCGCTTGCCGCCCTGAACGGATGAGACGCCGTGGCCCATCAACACGCGAATGCCTAGCGCCTTGGCGCGCGCCATTAGCGGGCTGTCCTGCCCCGGAACGCGCGCATCAAGGATCGCAGGCACGTCGAGGCCGTTCTCCTTAAGGGTTATCGCGGTGCGATAGGCATCGTCGTTATTGGTCACGATAACAGTGCGGTCGCCGATGGACACACCAAAGTCGACCACATAATCGCGCACGGCAGAGGCCAGCATGACGCCCGGAATGTCATTCCCGGCAAAGCTCAGGGGGCGCTCAATCGCGCCTGTCGCGGTCACGATCTGAGCGGCGCGAATGCGCCACAAACGATGGCGCGGGCCTGCGACGCCGGGCTGATGATCGCCCACACGCTCGTAGCCCAGCGCATAGCCGTGGTCATATACGCCAGCGCCCATAGTGCGATTGCGCATGGTCACGTTGTCCATCGCGGACAACTCTGACACGAGTTCATCCACAAACTTACCCACAGGCTGACCAGCGACGGTGCCGCCGTCAATCGGCGCGCGTCCGCCCCAGTGGGCCGTCTGCTCTAGCAGCATGACCTTTGCCCCCGTAGCCGCCGCTGAGCGCGCGGCCTGAAGGCCGGCAACACCGCCGCCTACGACCAACACGTCGCAGAAGGCATAGAAATGCTCGTATGTGTCGTTATCGCGCTGATCGGGCGCCTTACCAAGGCCCGCAGATTTGCGGATGATAGGCTCGTACACATGTTTCCAGAAGGGGCGCGGATAGATGAACATCTTGTAGTAAAAGCCCGCGGGCAGGAAACGCGCCAGCTTGGTATTTATCGCGCCCACGTCGAAATCAAGCGACGGCCAGTGGTTCTGCGAAATGCAGGTCAGTCCATCAAACAACTCGGTCGTGGTGACGCGCTGGTTCGGCTCAAAACTCGCGCCGGTCCCCATGCCGACGATGCCGTTCGGTTCCTCCGCGCCTGATGAGACTACGCCGCGAGGGCGGTGATATTTGAACGAGCGGCCCATGAGCATCTGATCGTTCGCCAACAGGGCCGAGGCGATGGTATCGCCTTCAAAACCTTTGAGCCGCTTGCCGTTAAACGTAAAATCAATCCGGCGCGCCTTGTCCAGAAGGCGGCCGCCATTTGCCAGACGTGTGCTCATGCGATTGCCTCCGAAACTAAGGTTAGGTTGAAATTTTGAGTATGTTTACCAAGGTGACGCGTCATGCGAATTCCCTCCACGACCAGCCGGGACGCTTGGCTGTGATAGCATCCTTGATAGATTTCGGCGGCTCCAGCGTTTGCGCGGGGTACGTGCCAAACACCTCCATCGTGACGGTGTCGCGGGCGGCGTGAAACCACTTGCCGCAGCCGTTATTGTGGCGCCAGCGCTCAAGGTGGACGCCTTTGGGGTTCACCTTGGAGAAGAGGTAATCGTGAAATTCGCCCTCGGAGGAGCCGGGGCCGAAACGCTTGAGGTGCGCCTCTCCGCCACCGTGGAATTCGGTTTCTTCGCCGGTCACGCCGCAGCAGGGGCAAGTCAAAATCAGCATTGGACAGTCTCCATGGTAAGGGGATCGCTCAGGCGGGCGGCCAACACAAAATGGGCGCGCGCATAAATGCGCCGCCCAAATTGCAGAACAGAGGTTAGTAGAAGCTTATTCGGTGCTGACAGCGCCTTCGGCTGCTGGAGCAGGGTCTGCTGGAGCAGAGTCGCTGCCTTCGATCGAGATATTGAGATCGTTGCTGTCGTCAGCTCCGCCGCCGTAGAAGATCCAAGCGAGAACGACGACCGCAACCAGAAGCCCGCCAACGACGAAGGCAAGGAAGGTGTTGGAGTTCGAGTTAGGTTGCTGATCGGCCATAATGTGGCTCCAAATAAATTACATTTAGACACCCTAACGCGCACTGATGACAAAAAGTTCCTCATCAGTGCGCCACGCCCGCTGCAACGCTCTCGTCAATGAAGCGGCCTTCGTAGAACCGGTCCAGCCCAAAGGCCTCGGTCAGCGGGGAGTGGCCCTTGGCCATCAGCTCGGCAAAGCCCCAGCCAGAGCCGGGGATTGCCTTGAACCCGCCAGTACCCCAGCCGCAATTGACAAAGACGCCATCCACTGGCGTTTTCGACAGGATGGGTGAACGGTCGCCAGTCACGTCGACGATACCGCCCCACTGGCGCAGCATTTTCAGGCGGGCGATCATCGGAAATGTCTCGACCAAGGCGCGCACGGTTTCTTCGATATGGTGAAACGCGCCGCGCTGGGTGTAGTTGTTGTACCCGTCAGTGCCGCCGCCGATGACCATCTCGCCCTTGTCGGACTGGCTCATGTAGCCATGAACGGTGTTCGCCATGACGACCACATCCATGCAGGGTTTGATTGGCTCGGATACCAATGCTTGCAGCGCGACGCTCTCGATCGGCAGGCGGAAGCCGGCCATGTCGGCCAGATGCCCTGAGTGCCCCGCGACGACCATACCCAGTTTGTCACAGCCGATGGTGCCGCGATTGGTGTTAACGCCAGTGACCTTGCCGCCGGATTGCTCGATGCCCGTCACTTCGCATTTTTGGATGATGTGCATGCCCATGTCGGAGCACGCACGCGCATAGCCCCAAGCCACTGCATCGTGACGGGCCGTACCGCCGCGAGCCTGCCAGATCGCGCCAAGAACAGGATAGCGCGGGCCGTCGATATTGATGATCGGGACCAGTTGCTTGACCCGCTCGGGGCCGATGTACTCAGTCTGGACGCCTTGCAGGGCATTGGCGTGCGCAGTGCGCTCATACCCGCGCACCTCGTGCTGGGTCTGGGCCAGCATCATCACGCCGCGCGGGCTGAACATGACGTTGTAGTTCAGGTCCTGACTCATCGTCTCGTAAAGCGAGCGGGCCTTTTCATAGATCGCGGCCGACGCATCCTGAAGGTAGTTCGAGCGGATGATGGTGGTGTTGCGGCCCGTATTGCCGCCACCCAGCCAACCTTTTTCCAACACAGCGACATTGGTGATGCCGAAATTCTTGCCAAGGTAATACGCGGTGGCCAGACCATGACCGCCTGCACCGATGATGATGACGTCGTATTTCTTCTTGGGCTCGGGCGAGGCCCAAGCGCGGTCCCACCCTGTGTGGTTGCGAAGCGCCTCACGGGCGACGGCAAAGGCGGAGTAGCGTTTCATGCGCGGTCTCACTCTGGTCATGGATTCGCGGGGGACTGCCCGGATGGTCAACGGTATGCGCCCTGAGCGCAGCGCACAACATACGCGGTGCGGCGCGGAACATGCTGTTTGCGACAATGCGCACCAGACGGCCCCAAATGATGCGGACGCCGTGTCGCGCGCATCGGCCCTTTCGCTGCGGGCAGCGCAGGGTTATGTGGGCCGGGAATAGCAGGAGAGACGCCATGATATTCTGGATCGTCGCCACCGCACTGGCATTGGGCACCGGCGTGCTGATCGCGGCCGCGCTTTTGCGTGGGCGGGCCAGTGCTGCGCCTGCGGCCAGCTATGATCTGGCGTTCTATCGCACGCAGCTAAAGGATGTGGACAAGGATCTGGCGCGCGGCGTCATAACCGAGGCCGAGGCCGGGCGCCTGCGGTCCGAAGTGTCGCGCCGCATCTTGGCCGCCGATGCGCAGGTGCAGGCACATGGCGTGGATGGCGGGCAACCACCGCGCGCCGGGGCTGTTCTCGCCGCCGTTTTGGTGGTGGTCGTGGCTGGTGGCGCGATCTGGGGCTATCTGGAAATGGGCGCGCCGGGCTATATGGACCAGCCGCGTGCCGTGCGCCTTGCCGCATCGGACGCGGCACGTGCCGACCGATTGAGTCAGGCAGAGGCCGAGGATAAATTTGGCCCCCCAGAGCAAACCGTGGCCCCGCCCGAAGATTTCGCCCAGCTGATGACGCAGCTTCGCGCGGCAGTTGAGGCACGCCCGGACGACGTGCGAGGCCTTGCCCTCTTGGCCCGCAACGAGGCAAGTTTGGGCAATACCGGCGCTGCGCGCGCCGCGCAGGAACGGCTGATCGCGGCCAAAGGTGATAGCGCCGCCGCCGCCGATCATGCCGTTATGGCCGATCTTATGATCACGGCGGCAGGCGGTTATGTGTCGGAGGAGGCCGAGAGCAGCCTGCGCACAGCCCTGTCACTGGACCCCAGCCAAAGCGAGGCGCGCTATTACCTTGGGGTCTATTACGCGCAGGTCGACCGGCCCGACGCGGCCTTTCGCACGTGGGAGGCGCTGTTGCGAGACAGCCCCCCCGGCGCCGTCTGGGTCGCGCCCCTGCGCGACCAGATCGTGGACGCGGCGGCGCGCGCCGGCATCAACTATACGTTGCCGGACGCCCCGCGCGCGCCTGCCAAAACTGTCGGCCCTACCGCAGAGCAGGTTGAGGCCGCCGGGGATATGACCGACGAGAGCAGACAGGACATGATCCGCGGCATGGTGGACGGCCTACTGGCGCGTCTGGCCGATGAGGGCGGCCCACCCGAAGACTGGGCGCGCCTGATCGCCTCGCTGGGCGTGCTGGGCCAGACGGAGCGCGCGCAGGCGATCTGGGACGAGGCGCAGGCGACCTTTGTAGGCCAGCCTGATGCGCTGGCGATGCTGCGCGCTGCGGCAGGCCGCGCGGGGCTGACTGGCGAGGGCGCGGAATGATCCACGAGGATATCGCCGATTACGCGAGTGCCCTGCCCCCTATGCGGGGCCTCATGGGGCTCGATCTAGGTGACAAGACAATTGGCGTCGCCATATCGGACGCGCTATGGTCCGTCGCCAGCCCGCACGAGACAGTACGGCGCCGCAAATTCGGGCTGGATGCAGCGCGCCTGCTGGAAATCATCGAGGCCCGGCAGATCGGCGGCATCATCCTTGGCCTGCCCCGCAACATGGACGGAAGCGAGGGGCCGCGCTGCCAATCCACGCGCGCTTTTGCCCGCAATCTGGCGCGTCTGACGGATCTGCCTATCGGCTACTGGGACGAGCGTTTGTCGACCGTCGCCGCTGAAAGGGCGTTGTTGGAGGCGGATACGTCTCGTAAGCGTCGCGCACAGGTGATCGACAACATTGCCGCGTCGTATATCCTGCAAGGGGTGCTGGACCGGCTGGGCCACATGAGGAACGCGCGATGATGGACGGAAACAAAGGGCCGGGCGAAATACCGGTCTGGACCCGAGATGAGGTGCAATCGCCCTGCATCCGCGTCTGCGTTGTACATCCCGAAGAGCGCATCTGCACTGGCTGCCTGCGCAGCATCGACGAGATTACCCGCTGGTCCAAGATGACTGATATCGAACGCTCAGACATCATGGATGCACTACCGGACCGCGCCAGCGTGCTGCGCAAACGGCGCGGCGGGCGCGCGGCGCGGCTAATGCGGGGCAGTTAGGCCTGCCGCTGCGACGCCCGCCTTACTTGTAGGTAGGCGCGCCCTTGGCGGTGCAGGTGATCGGCTCTGCTTGGCCTGTCTCATCGCGTAGCGTGGCCTCGTCGCCCTTAGTCCACCACGTGTGCGCGCCCGATACGTAGCGCGCGCCAGATCCCGAGATCACATTGACAAAAATCAGTTCTTCGCCCTTCAGCGGGATAAGGGCCAGAGTGTTTGCCTCGCCATTGACGTACTGCACCGAAAGTCCCGTCCCGTCCGAGCAGCTATGCTGAACGGTAAAAACCGTTCCGGCCTGGCCCAGTGTCACTGGCACGGACAGCGCAGCACCCGACATAGCGGAGCCTGCGCCAATAGTTGTGGCCAGTACGAGTGTGGCCAGAGCTGTTTGGCTGAACGAAATCATGAAGATACTCCGAATACTTACCGCGCAGGACACTATGGGCAACATGTTTAAGACGCAAGAGGCTACAAGCATACCAAATACGCGGCTAAGGAGCGGTTAGCCAGTCATCGCCATGCCCGCTAAACTCGGGCCGGAAATAGGCGATCATGCGACCCTCCGGTCCGGCAACTGCGCCCTCCTGCCACGGCGCGACGCCGTGCAGCGCTAACCTGTGAACCAGCGACGCCTCGCCCGGCTGGACGGGCAGCTCTATGCGCGTACAACGGTCGAAGACCTCCTGCCGCGCAGCCTTGTAAATCTCGGTCAGGTCAACTTCGCCCCAATCCCCTGCCGGAATGCCTCGAAAGGCGGCGGAGAAGGCGGCACGCATTATCTCATGGCTCCGCTCCCACACCACCAGCGGGCTGGCGCAGGCACTGGCCCGCGTCAACGGCAGGCCAAGGATATATGCGTGCCGCTCCTTCAGCATCCTCGCGCGCGCATCGCCCACGGCGAGCAGCCCGTCAACATGCGCGGCATCCCGGCGCTGGCGATAGCGAAATGCGCCCTCCCCCTCGCCCTTGCGGGGCAGCGGATAGCCGGGCCACGTCACCGACACCTGCCCTGAATGCAGCGGCAGATCACCATAAAGGTCGCGCGCGGCGTCATATCCCGGTCCGGTCAACGGGCCACTACCTGCCACATCGCCGGACGTATCGTTCGGCAATGTATCCACGCCCACGAACCACGTCCCGCCGCATTGTAGCCACTGCGCGCGGTGCGCAGGCTCGGCCATCCGCGCCAGAGCTGCGCCCTTGGCTGCCTCCGCCCACGACGCCACCCCGGCGTCATATTCGAACCGCGCCCAGCCCTTTGTCGCCAGTGCCGTCACCATCCCAGAGCCTTGCGCAGCATATTGAGTGCGATCAGCGTCAGAAAGATACCAAAGGCCCGCTTCAACGGCTTGGCATCCATCGCGTGGGCCAGCCTGACGCCCAAGGGCGCGGTCAGTAGCGTCATAGCGATCACGATAAGGAATGCCGGGCCGTTTACCGCACCCAGCGTAAAGGGCGGACGTCCCTCGGGCGCGATATCCAGCATCAGAAACCCGATGACCGACGGCACGGCGATCGCAGCACCAAAGCCAGCAGCGGTTGCAACAGCCCGGTGGATCGGCACGGCGTGGAGGCTCATCAAAGGCACGCCGAAACTGCCCCCGCCGATGCCCATGAGTACGGACAGGAAGCCGACGATGGGTGACATCATAGCGCGGCGTATCCCGCCGGGCATCGCGTCGCCCAGCCGCCAATGCGCCCGCCCAAACGTCATGTAGATGCCGACACAGAACGCGAGGATGCCGAAGATCCCCTGAAGCGTGCCCGACCGCAGTCCTGCGGCCACGACCACGCCCAGCACAGCGCCCAACGCAATTCCCGGCGCCCATGTGCGCAGGATGGCCCAGTCGACCGCTCCCTTGCGGTGATGCGACAGAACCGAGCGGACCGAGGTCACGATGATCGTCGCCAGCGACGTAGCGAGGCACACCTGCATAAGTTGCGGGCCACCATAGCCCAGCGTCGTGAAAGCATAGAAGAACGCAGGCACCAGAATGATCCCGCCGCCAACGCCTAAAAGGCCGGCCAGTACGCCCGCAAAGGCCCCGATGGCCAGCAGCATGCCCGTCATTGCCAGCAAAAGGGAGGGATCGGGCATGGCAGCGGCTCCTACTAGTGGGATTCAGGCGGGACTAGACCGGGTTTACCACGCGGGCGCAAACGGTATTTCAGGCCGCCTGCGCGTCCTCAAGCTGGGCCAGCGCAGCAGCGATTAGCTCCGGCGCTGCGCCGGGTAGGTGCGCGCCCTCCGACAGCATCCGCCGCCATGCACGCGCGCCGGTCTGCCCGGCAAAAAGGCCCATCATATGCCGCGTGATCTGGTTCAAGCGGCCACCGCCAGACAGATGCGCCTCGGCATAGTCCATCATCGCACGCGCGGCTGCCTCAGGCGTGGTATCGGGTGTATCCTCACCAAATATCAGCCGATCGGCGGCGCACAGGATTTGCG
>JAGXGX010000060.1 GCA_024636515.1 Roseovarius sp. | reverse complement strand
CTACTGAACCAAGCTGATGCGGTGCTGGCGCAAGTTGCAGACGCCGCGCGCGGCACGCCTGTCGTGCTGGGCGTGCAACGCGCTGATGATGCGCGCTACTATAATTCACTGATCGTGCTGGACGGGCAGGGACGGCAGGCGGCGCTATACGACAAGCATCATTTGGTGCCCTTCGGGGAGTATGTGCCGATGGGCAACTTTCTGGCGCGCTTTGGCATACGCGGCCTCGCGCAGCAAGGCGGTTATGGCTATTCTGCGGGACCGGGGCCGCAGGTGATCGACATGGGCGCACTGGGCCGCGCGCTGCCGCTGATCTGCTACGAGGGCGTTTTTGCGCGCGATGTGTCGGGGGCGCCGGGGCGCGCGGATTTCTTGTTGCTCATCACCAACGACGCTTGGTTCGGGCAGGTATCCGGCCCGTATCAGCACCTTGCCCAAGCGCGTTTGCGTAGCGCCGAGCAGGGGCTGCCGATGATCCGCGCGGCCAATACCGGTGTCTCGGCAATGATCGACGCGGCCGGGCGCATCACGGCGCAAATTCCGCTGGGCCAAGCGGGCTATCTGGACGCGCCCCTGCCGCCGCCGGGCGCGCCGACGCTCTATTCACGCAGCGGTGATCTGCCAGCGCTGTTGCTGCTTTTGCTGGCCATAATCGTGCCCACAGGGATGCACAGGCGCAAAAACGCACGGACCACCCGCCGTTAGAGATTGACCTTTTGCCGCAGCGCGGTCTAGTCACAGCAGCACCCTTCGCAACGGCTTCCTGGCGCGGCGGGTTATCATAATGGAGCGTTTTCAATGTCACGACAGAATTACACACTGACCTCCGAGTCCGTCTCGGAAGGGCATCCCGACAAGGTGTGCGACCGGATCTCCGACGCGATCTTGGACGCGTTCCTGACCGAGGAGCCGGAGGCGCGCGTCGCCGCCGAAACCTTTGCCACCACGAACCGCGTCATCATCGGCGGCGAGGTGGGCCTGTCGGATCAGGGAAAGCTGACCGAGTGGAAAGACCGCATGGCAACAGTAGTGCGCGATTGCGTACGCGATATAGGCTATGAGCAGGACAAGTTTCACTGGCGCACTCTGGAAGTCACGAACCTTCTGCACGAGCAATCCGCGCATATCGCCCAAGGCGTCGATGCAACGGGCAACAAGGACGAGGGCGCAGGCGATCAGGGCATCATGTTCGGCTATGCCACGCGCGAAACCGAGGAGCTGATGCCGGCCCCGATCCAGTTTAGCCATGCAATCCTGCGCCGCCTCGCTGAGGTCCGCAAGAACGGGACCGAGCCGCAGCTGGGCCCCGACGCGAAAAGCCAGCTGTCTGTCGTCTATGAGGGCGGCAAGCCTGTGCGTATCTCAAGCCTTGTTCTCAGCACGCAGCATCTAGACGAGGCGCTGACCAGCCATGACATCCGAGCGATTGTCGAGCCCTACATCCAAGAAACGCTACCGGATGGCTGGCTGACCGACGAGACGGTGTGGCACGTGAACCCTACCGGCAAATTCGTCATCGGCGGCCCTGACGGCGACGCAGGCCTTACGGGGCGCAAGATCATCGTCGATACCTATGGCGGCGCTGCCCCCCATGGCGGCGGCGCGTTTTCTGGCAAGGATCCAACCAAAGTCGACCGCTCTGCTGCCTATGCGGCGCGCTATCTGGCCAAGAACGTTGTCGCCGCGGGTATGGCTGAGAAATGCACTATCCAGCTGAGTTATGCGATCGGCGTCAGTGAGCCACTGTCGGTCTATGCCGACACTCACGGCACCGGCGAGGTTGATCCTGAGGCGATCGAAAAGGCTGTGCGCGAGTGCATGGACCTTAGCCCGCGCGGCATCCGACAGCACCTGTCGCTAAACCGCGCGATCTATCAGCGCACCGCAGCATACGGCCATTTCGGGCGCGCGCCCGAGCCTGATGGTGGCTTCAGCTGGGAGCGTACCGACATGGTGGACAAGCTTCTGGCCTGCGTCTGAGCGCAGCTAAATCGATTTTGCATGAGCGCACACTGATGGCTAAATGCGGCGGCCCTTTGCGGGGCCGCCGTGCTGCGTTTGGCGGACGGCCTTGCGTGCATTCCGCTGCCGGGGTAGAGCCTGCGGCCATGATTAAAGACAGGCATCCATCGGGCGCGCCTTGGCGCAATTTTTACGGACGGTTCAAGGGCAAAGCCCTGCGCCGGACCCAAGAGGTGCTGCTGGACGAGGATCTGGACGCATTGTCGCCGGGGGCCGTAGGCTGGGACGTGAATCCGGACCGCAAGGAGCTGGCTATGGCCGCGCTGCCCGGCGCCCGTGATTTGTGGCTGGAAATCGGCTTTGGTGGGGGCGAGCATCTGGTGCATATTGCGGTGGCAGAGCCTGATGTCGGCGTTATCGGGTGCGAGCCCTACCTGAACGGCGTTGCGATGCTGTTGGCCAAGCTGCGCAAAGCCAGCGCGCCGAATGTACGCGTGCACCCCGGCGATGCGCGCGATCTGCTGGATGTTCTGCCCGAGGCATCGGTGGGCCGGGTCTATCTGCTATACCCCGATCCTTGGCCCAAGGCGCGGCATCATCGGCGCCGGTTCGTCACGCCAGAGCATCTGGAGCCGCTTGCGCGCGTGATGCGCCCCGGAGCAGAGCTTCGCGTGGCGACCGATATCGAAGACTACGTCCGCCAGACACTGGAGGAGGTGCCGCGCTGCGGTTTTGAGTGGCTGGCAGAGGCGCCCGGCGACTGGCGCGCGCCGTGGGATGGCTGGATATCCACCCGGTATGAACAAAAGGCACTGCGCGAGGGCCGTGTGCCGCATTATTTGCGGTTTCGACGCCGGTAAGATGCCAGTTTTGGCCTGACGCGATCTGCACGATGCTTTGCTGCCCGGTGGCGGACAGTCTGTTTTCCACTGGCAAACATCGCATGCTCCCTCCCGGCTAAGAAACCGCGCCGCAATACCCCCTAACGCCGCTCTGCAATTCGTAGGAGCCGTGGACGTAGCCCTCAGGCGTAATCGGGAAAATGACGCGCGCGCTTGGCGTCAAGGTCTAGGGCAACGTGATGGAGCAGGCCGTGCGAGTCGAGGCGCGCGCGTAGGGCGGGGGTCGCGGTGCACACGTCTTCATAGAAACTGCGCAGCGCGTCCTCTCCGCCATCCTCTTCGATCGTGCGAAAAAGCGCGTTCATCGTGGTCGGTATGCTCGCCGCGCCTTTTAGATCAGCGCGGTATGATCCAGCAGCAAGCCTGTAGCGATAGGCGCGCTGCCATGCCTGCCAACTGGGCGCGTGAAAGTGGCAGAGGCGCGTCTGTTCCAGGTCGTGCTTATTCTCGACCCTGCCATCCTCGTCAAAGGCGTTGTGGATCCGCAGGTTAATCCCGTCCTGCCCCGTCCGCACAAAGATTTTGCCCGCCACATGGCTAAGAAATCCGCCGTTTACCAATGCGCCGAAGGTGGGATAAATCTCGGAAGTTTGAGCATTGCGCAGGCTTTGGCGGGGGTGGCAGCCCTTAAACCACTCGGGCGCGCCGCCGTCTATCGCTGCCAGCGCCTCGACCGGGCGCACGCGGGCGGTGCGGGCATCGGTCGGCAGCGCGGCGAGCTGATCGGCAATTGTGCTGCCTGCGGGATGCAAAAACTCGTCAACGTCGATATGGCCCAGCCAGTTCACACCGGGACGGCGGCGATACGCGCGGGTGGCATTAACCGTCTGGCGCGTCTGATGCTTCTCGGGGCGCATGCCCCGCTGAGCCCAATAAGCGTCATCGGTCGACGTGACCGTACAGCGCGGATGCGCGGCCAGAGCATGGCGCGCGCCCTCGCTATCCTCGTCCAGAAAGACGTGGATGCGGTGCGCGCCGATATCGAGGTGATGTGCGGCGAAGTTGAGGATCGCTTCGCTTGGCGCCTTGATAGTCGCGACGAGACCCCAAGTGTTGTCTTCTGCCATGGCCCGCCCGCCTGTTGCTGTGAATTGCGGCAGAATGGCGCGGCAGCGCGCGCGGTGCAAGCGCGTCTGGGGGCCTTGCTGCGGGGCGGCGGCGGGCGGGCATCGGCTGCACCCTCATTCGTGTGCATCTTGCACTCAGGCGGGCGGGCCTTTACATCCCATTCAGTAGACAAGACTAGGAGCGCACAGATGGCCATACTCGCCACCGATATCGAAGCGATGATCCGCGAGGCGTTTCCGAACGCTGAGGTCACGGTCCAGGGCAACGACGGCGCGCATTTCGCCGCAGAGGTGGTTGACCCGTCCTTTGCAGGCATGAACCGCGTTCAGCAGCAGCGTGCCGTTTATGCGGCGCTCAAAGGTAAGATGGACGGCCCGGCAGGCGAGTTGCACGCGCTGGCGCTTACGACCCGCGCGCCAAGTTGAACGACCGCAAGTATTTCAGCGGGGGCAGGCGCCCTCGCAGCCAATCTATGAAGAGGATAACAGGATGACCGACGCGAAAACCCGTATCGACGAGACCGTCAAAGCCGCGGATGTAGTTCTTTTTATGAAGGGTACGCGCGACACGCCGCAATGCGGCTTCTCCAGCCGGGTGGCGGGTGTACTGAACTTCATGGGCATCCCCTATAGCGACGTGAACGTTTTGGAAGATGAGGAAATCCGCCAGGGGATCAAGGAGTATTCCGACTGGCCGACCATCCCGCAACTCTACGTCAAGGGCGAGTTCGTCGGCGGCTGCGACATCATCACCGAGATGACCCTGTCGGGCGAGTTGGACACCCTGCTTGAGCAAAACGGCGTGTCGTTCGACAAGGCGGCAGCGGATAAGATCCGCGAAGCGAACGGCTAGGGTATTTGGCGCTGCGCGTGGGCGCAGCGGCAGGATTTAGGTATTTTTATCCAAGAAAAAGCCAGGGCGTGCCGCGATATCGGCGCGCCTATTTCTTTGCCGCGACCTCATCGAGCGCGATTGCCAGATCCCCGTAGCCGGTAAAGCGATACTCGAAGTCGAGCTCAAGGCGGCGCGCGCATTCTTCGGCCTTGGCCCTCAGGGCCGGATCCTTGGTCTGGGCCTGATAGACCAGCTTGGTATAGTTGCCGAAGATCATGTCGCGCAGTTCGGGATGGCGATCAAGGCCCATCGGGCGCCAGACGAAGGCATCGAACTGCTTGACCAGAAAATCGGTGAGGTAGAAGGCTGTGATCTCGTCCTCATGCTGTCCAAAGGCGTCGTTGCCCTCGAAAAAGCTATAGCAATGCGGCCCTGCGATCATTTCAACACCCAGCGAGTCGCATTTGGCCTGAAGCAGCCCGCCAGTGCCGCAATCGGCATAGGCGACGAAAATACGCTCGAAATTGGCGCGATGCTTGTGCACTGATTCCTCCACCGCCTCGGTGATCTTGTCAGGGTAGAGGTGTAGCTTGGCCGGGAGGCAGGCCAGCGTCATGTGATCCCACCCGTTTAGTTGGATCAACGCGAGGATTTCACGCGCCAGCGCGCCGCAGGCGAGGATCAGGATGCGCCCGCCGGGCGCGGCGACAAGGCCGGATTGAGTCAGTACATCGTCGGGCGGTAGATCAACCATGATGTGCGCGCCTCCATGAGGTATCCTGTGACTATAAGCGCGGCACTTGGCGCGTGTAAATGCGTCCTTATGCCGTCTGCCCCTCGGCGTGGTCTCTTGTCTCGATAGCCTTTGCAAAAAGGCCGACATAGCAGGTCTGCCGCGCGACAAGGGTGGCGACCGCCACCGCGGCCAGCGCGCCTGCGATCAGATCAATGAAATAGTGACCTCCAAAGACCGGCGAGGATGCGATCATCAAGGCCGAATAGGCCGTCACCGGCACCATCAACCATGTGCGCCATGCGATGATGCACAGCAGCACGCCCGATGCTGTGTGGAAGGATGGGAAGGTGACGAGGCCCGGCAGGTTATTTGGGTCGAGTGTGATTTGCTGCGAAGGATCGCGCAGCGCCTCCAGCCATGGCAGGTGATAGACGCCGGGGGGCGCATCAAAATTAGTATAAATGGCCAAATCGGGGATGAGGACGTGTACTGCAGCGAGCGCTGGAAAGGCCGCGCCGACGATAATGCATAGCACGGCAGTATAGAAGAATACCTCGATATGAAAACGCACCCGCCGCGTGCGGCCCATCACGATCAGCGCAGTCATCACTATCAGGCCCACCGGCGTGAGGTAGTTGTAGCTCAGCTCCATCGCCGCGATCAGGGCCGGGCGGGCGTGGACAAATTCAAAATAGCTAATCCAGTTCACACCCATCGCCAGATCGGCGCTGTGAAGGATCGCGTCGCTATAGGCGAAAGGAGCCATCATTGTCAGATGGTTCAGCACCGGCACGTTCAGTGACAACAGGACGGTAAATAGCATCGCCTCACAGAAGTAGCGTGCGCGCGGTGTGGGATTCCCGTCAGTCTCCATTCGGATCGAAAACATCAGCAGCGCGCCAAAGCATGCGGCCATAGCGAGAGGCCAATAGACATTCGACAAATCTATCGTGGCACGTGTCATGGCAAGAATTGCCATATTGGCCGCGAATATGGCGCCTAGCCCAATGTACAGCCTGCGGCTGGTCACTGTCAGGATCATGTATGCCCCCTAGATACACATCTTTGTACCCTTAAGAGGTATCGCCCAAATTGGGCCGAAATTTGACGGCTTTAGCCTTGAACGTGAAACCGGGCCCGTTTGGGGCCCGGTTTTAGTCTAAATTTGATCAGTTCCAGCAGGCGCGATTAGGCCTGCGCGCCTGAGTTATGCTTGCGCGCGACCCATTCCTTGGCCGTCTCGACCGCGACGGCAGCGTCGCGGCAATAGGCGTCGGCGCCGATGGCCTTGCTGAATTCCTCATTCAGGGGCGCGCCGCCGACCAGCACGATATAGTCGTCGCGGATACCTTGCTCGATCATCGTGTCGATGACGACCTTCATGTAGGGCATCGTCGTGGTCAGCAGGGCAGACATGCCCAAGATGTCGGGGCCTTCTGTTTCCAGCGCCTCAAGATATTTCTCGACCGGGTTGTTGATGCCCAGATCGACCACTTCGAAACCCGCGCCTTCCATCATCATCGACACGAGGTTCTTGCCGATATCGTGGATGTCGCCCTTGACCGTGCCGATGACCATCTTGCCGACGCGGGGCGCGCCCGTCTCGGCCAGCAGCGGCTTGAGAATGAACATACCGCCCTTCATGGCGTTCGCCGCCAAAAGCACCTCAGGAACAAAGAGGATACCGTCGCGGAAATCCTTGCCCACGATGGTCATGCCGCCGACCAGCGCCTTGGTCAGGACGTCATAGGGAGTCCAGTTGCGGCCAAGAAGGATGTTCACCCCTTCTTCGATTTCTTCCTTAAGACCATCGTAGAGGTCGTCGAACATCTGCTGAACAAGCTCGTCGTCGTCCAGATCAGCGAGGATGATGTCTTCTTGGTCGTCCGACATGTTGTAGTCCCCATGCTTTGGGGGGCGGGTCCGCCCCCTCGTGTTACCTTATCGACGTTTCGTCAATTCGCGCGCCGGGCACTTGGCGAATTGCGACACTGGCCGCGCTTGTACCGACTTATACTGCGCAATTCGGCGGGAGAAGGGCCGAAATATGCATATTGATTATGGCGTTCTTGCATATGTTCCACTTTTGTTCTATATTTTGCGTATGGGCCAGCATCATACATTTCCCTTCGGCATGGAGCGACGCGCACGCGGCGCAGTCAGCAACGACGCAGGCCGGTTCGAGCCGGTGCAGCGCAGCTATGAGGCCGATGGCTGGACGCCCGACGCGGGCGAAGCGCCGCTACGCACGCAGACCACCATCGAGGTGCCGCGCCGTGTCATAAGTTACAATCGGTCGCCTGATCTGCCGTTCGACCGCTCGATCAATCCGTATCGCGGATGCGAACATGGGTGCATCTACTGCTTTGCGCGGCCGACGCATGCGTGGCTGGGTATGTCCGCTGGTTTGGATTTTGAGACACGGCTGATCGCGCGGCCCGAGGCGCCGCAGGTGCTCGCCAAAGAGTTGCGCCACAGGGCCTACACGCCGCGCACCATTGCGATCGGGACCAACACGGACCCTTATCAGCCGATTGAGAAGACGCATCAGATTATGCGCGAGTGTTTGAAAGTGCTGCGTGATTTCCGCCATCCCGTTGCCATCGTAACCAAGGGAACGCTGATCGAGCGGGACATCGACATTCTAAGTGACATGGCCCGGCAGGGTCTGGTGCGCGTCGGTATTTCCGTCACGACGCTGGATGCCGATCTGTCGCGCAAGCTGGAGCCGCGCGCGCCGACGCCGCAGCGGCGGCTGGCCACGATCCGCGCGCTCAGCGCGGCAGGGATCGACACGCGCATCATGACGTCGCCGATTATTCCGGGCCTGACCGATCACGAGGTGGAGGGATTACTGAAAGCAGGCAAAACTGCCGGGGCGGTCGCCGCCAGTTGGGTTATGCTGCGTTTGCCACTAGAGGTGGCGCCGCTGTTCCGTGAATGGCTGGAAGAGCATTTTCCAGATCGCGTGTCCCGCGTCATGGGGCATGTGCGCGCGATGCAAGGCGGCAAGGATTACGATGCGACATTCGGCACGCGGATGCGCGGTACCGGGCCATATGCCGAAATGATCGCGCAGCGGTTTGAAGCGGCGCTGCGCCGGTATGGGTATGCGCGCAAGTTGCCTGATCTGCGCTGCGATCTATTCAAGCCGCCCGCTGCGGCGGGCGACCAGCTTTCGCTGTTTTAGGCGCGCTCAGCCACCCCGGCGCTTGGTCCGGCGAGGGGCAGGGGCATCGTCGCCCGTGCCGTCGATGGCGGACGAGAACGCGCCCAGTGTCTCGGTGATGCGGTCCAGTGTCGGGCGCGGCCCGCGGGGCTGCGTTTCCAGCGCCTCGCGCATCTTCGACAGATGCTCGGCCATCGTGCCGCAGCAACCGCCGATGATGGTGGCGCCCGCATCACGGGCAAGGCAGGCGTATTCGGCCATCAGTTCGGGGGTGCCGTCATAGTGGATGTGCCCATCAACGAACTTGGGAATGCCAGCATTGCCCTTGGCAACGATTGGTCGCTCCGTTCCTTGGGCTACAAATCCCAAAACAGTGCGCAAGAGGTCCGATGCGCCGACGCCGCAATTCGCGCCGTAGGCCAGCGGCTTGTTATCCAGCGTCTCGACCATATCGGCCATATCGGACGAGGTCAGGCCCATCATAGTGCGCCCGGCGGTGTCAAAGCTCATCGTGCCGACCCATGGCATATCTGCAAGGCGAAACGCCTCGGCGGCGGCTTTGTATTCCTCTGGCGCGGAAATCGTCTCTAGCCACAAAACGTCTGCGCCGCCTTCTTTCAGGCCCTCGGCCTGCTCGTGAAACATCTCGACCGCGATCTCGTGAGTCAGGGTGCCCATCGGGGCCATAATTTCGCCCGTTGGCCCGACAGAGCCTGCGACGATCACGTCGCGGCCCGCAGTGTCGGCAACCTCGCGCCCAATTTCAGCAGACATGCGTGACAGCTCACGCGCGCGTTTTTGCGCGCCATGCAGTTTCAGGCGCGATGCGTTGCCGCCAAAGCTGTTCGTGAGGAACAGATCGCTGCCAGCATCGACGGCCATTTTGTAAAGCTTGGTGATCCGGTCCGGATGTTTGTCATTCCAGAATTCCGGCGCGTCCCCAGCCTCCAGTCCCATGTTGAACAGGTTGGTGCCAGTGGCGCCATCGGCAAGAATCCAGTCGCGATGCGACATCATCCGGGAAAGTGCGTTGCTCATCAAATCATCCAAATAGGGTTTTGCATGCTTGTGTCATGCCGGAAGGCGCGCCGCAATTTCATAAGATGCATTATGATCTTGCAGCGCGCCGCGCCGATCAGCGTTCGATTTAGATTTCTGCCATCAACTGTGCTTTGGCGGCGGCCATAAACTCAGCACGCTTGGCGCGAATCGTGTCGGGATCGGCCTTGTCGCCCAGATCGCCTGCAACCTTGCGGATCACGTCCTCGAAACTCGCCTCCTCGAAATCGGCCTTGATGACCTCGCGCGCATAGGCGTCGACGTCATCGCCTGTCTTGCCCATCAGTTCGGCGGCCCACTGGCCCAGCAGCTTGTTGCAGCGCGCTTCGGCCTTGAATTTCATTTCCTCGTCATGGGCATACTTGTTCTCAAATGCGTTTTCGCGATCTTTAAAAGTTTTCATAGGTTTTGTCCCTCTTATGGCGTTGGATCGTTGTGCATAAATATGGCGGCGCGCGCGCAGGTTCGCAAGGGCCGGGCCTGCACGCTTGCGGCAGGGCGGAGCATCCACTACATAATGCGCAACGCAGATTGGGGATATTTTCCCATAGGCAAAGGCAGTGATATTATGGCACGTCGCAAGAAGATCTATGAAGGCAAGGCCAAGACTCTCTATGAGGGTCCTGAGCCGGGTACGATCGTCCAATATTTCAAGGATGACGCTACCGCCTTTAACGCCGAGAAAAGGGCCGTGATCGAAGGCAAGGGTGTGCTGAACAACATCCTGTCCGAGTATTTCATGGTCGGCCTTGGCAACATCGGCGTGCCGACGCATTTCCTGAAGCGTCTGAATATGCGCGAGCAGCTCTGCCGCCAGGTCGAGATTATTCCGCTGGAAGTGATCGTGCGCAACTACGCCGCCGGGTCTATGGCCAAGCGCCTTGGGCTTGAGGAAGGCTTCCAACTGCCGCGCCCCATCGTCGAGTATTGCCTCAAGGATGATAAGCTTGGCGATCCTCTGGTTACCGAAGAACATATTGCCGCATTCGGCTGGGCCTCGCAGCAGGATTTGGACGACATGCTAAGCCTTGCGCTGCGCGTGAACGATTTCCTTGCGGGTGTCATGTATGGCGTCGGGATCAAGCTGATCGACTTCAAAATCGAGATTGGCCGCGTCTATGATGGCGACTTTCAGCGCCTGATCGTCGCCGATGAGATCAGCCCTGACAGCTGCCGCCTGTGGGATATCGAGACCGGGCAAAAACTAGATAAGGACGTGTTTCGCCGCGATCTGGGCAGCCTGACGGACGCCTATACAGAGGTCGCGAAGCGCCTTGGCGTGCTGCCAAAGGGCGCAACGCCAATGGCGCGGCCCACACTGATCAACTGATTTTTTACCCCAAGACCGAAGGATGGCGCCGATGAAAGCCCGCGTTCATATCATGCTCAAGACCGGCGTTCTGGACCCGCAGGGCGAGGCGGTGCGCCATGCGCTCGGCTCACTGGGGTTCGACGGAGTTAATTCCGTACGCCAGGGCAAGGTGATCGAGCTGGACCTGAAGGACGGCACCGATGAGGCAACTATTAAGGATATGTGCGAGCGCCTCTTGGCCAATACCGTGATTGAAAGCTACAAGGTGGAGATCCTCTGATGCACGCTGCCGTTGTCGTATTCCCCGGATCGAACTGTGATCGGGATTTGGCCGTGGCTCTGGAGCGGGCAGGCGCGCGCGTCAGCATGGTCTGGCACAAGGATACCGCGATGCCGGACGGTGTCGACTTGATCGGCGTGCCAGGCGGCTTCTCCTTTGGTGATTATTTGCGCTGCGGCGCCATTGCCGCCAATTCGCCCATCTGCAGCGCGGTCAAGAATCACGCGGACCGGGGCGGATACGTCTTGGGCGTCTGCAATGGGTTTCAAATCCTGACGGAGACGCGCGTTCTGCCCGGCACGCTGCTGCGCAATGCGGGTTTGAAATACATCTGCCGCGCCGTGCCGCTGACTGTGGTGACCACCGACAGCGCGTTCACATCCGGCTATGACGCAGGCCAGACGATCACCGTACCAATCGCGCATCATGACGGCAATTACCACGCGGATGCCGAGACGCTGCGCGCCCTCGCCGCTGAGGATCGCATCGCGTTTCGGTATGGCGACAATCCCAACGGGTCGGCGGACGATATTGCCGGCATCTTGTCGCCAAACCGCCGGGTGCTGGGCATGATGCCCCACCCCGAGCGTATGGCAGAGACAGCCCATGGTGGCACGGACGGCGCTGCAATGTTCGCGGGCCTCGTCCAGCATCTGGAACACGCCTGAACGGATGCCGCGCTGCAGGCAGGGCTTGAGGCAGGAGCGCTGCCGCCGTAGCCTGCGCACATGAGCACGCCTGATCCCACCACGCCGCGTTCCAGCCCCCCGCCGCAGTCGCGTCGCGCCGGGGCAGAGCGAGAAGAGCGGGTCACGAGCTGGCGCGTGCGCATGGCGCTGATCCTGCTGACCGCCTTGGCCGTCGGCGTCGTTTTTGTTACAAACCGGCTGCTGACCGACCGTTTTACCCAAAACACCCGTAATCGGGCCGAGCTTCGATTGGTGCTCTACTCGGGCAATCTGCTGAGTGAATTGCGTCAAAACGCTATTGTACCGCAACTTCTGGCGCGCGATCCGGCGCTGATCTCGGCGTTAAATTCGGCCAATTATTCACAATCGACGCAGCGCTTGCTGTCATTCGTCGATGAAATCGGCGCTGCTTCGCTGACCTTGCTGGACAAGGATGGGCGCACCGTCGCGTCGACTGATCGCAACGCGATAGGCGAATCGCACCGTGCGCAGCCCTATTATGTGGATGCCCTGCGCTCCAAGGACACCGTATTCACGCTGATCCAGCATGAAACGGGGCGCTTTGACTTCTTTTATTCCCGCCGCGTTGAGAGCCAAGGCGCTCTCATCGGTGTCATTATGGTCGCCGTTGATCTCTATAAATACGAGCGCGCATGGGCCGGTATCACCGATGCCGTTATCGTCACCGATACCGAAGGGCGGATCATTCTTTCGACCGAACCGCGCTGGCGCGGCTTGAGTGAGGCAGAGGCCCTGTCCGAACAGCCGGTAAACAGCGCGTTGGAGCGGGCTATTCAGGCCACCGCAGATTGGACGACGCTGCCTGCCGATGCCTATCTGGGCGGCGAGGCGGTGATGCGTGTTGAGGGGCGTGTGGCGTTCCGCGGGTGGCGGATCGCCAATTTCACGACCTTCGACTCGGTCCGCGAAAAGGTGAATGGATTTCTCGCGCTCGAGATTATGGCATTTGCGATTCTGCTGGCGCTGGCATTTTATTTTCTCAGTCGCAAAACAGCGGTGCGCATGGCGCTTTTTCAGCGCGAGTCGGCAGAGCTTCGCGCATTGAACCTGCGCTTGCAGCGGGAAATCGCCGAGCGTGAGAGGGTGCAAGAAAACCTTGCCGTCGCGGAACAGACCCTTGAGCAAAGCTCCAAACTGGCGGCACTCGGTGAAATGTCAGCCGCCGTCAGTCATGAGCTGAACCAGCCTCTGGCGGCCATGAAAACTTACCTTGCCGGCGCGCGATTATTGCTGATGCGCAATCGCCCCGACGAGACGCTGTCGTCCTTCCAGAGGATCGACGATCTGATCGAACGGATGGGCGCGATTACCAAGCAGCTGAAATCCTACGCGCGCCGCAGTAGCGATACGTTCGAGCCTGTAAACATTGGTGATGCACTAGCCTCGTCCCTGTCGATGATGGAGCCGCAGCTGCGCCAGCGGCGCGTCACAATCAACCGCACTCTGCCGGATGAGCCTGTGATGGTCATGGGCGACAGGGTGCGGGTTGAGCAGGTGATGATCAATCTGCTGCGCAACGCACTGGACGCGACGCAGGCCGTTGACGAGGCACAGATTGATCTGGTGCTTGCCGCAGGCACCATGGCTGTGCTGACGGTGCGCGACAACGGCACGGGCCTCAAAAACATCGACAAGCTGTTCGAGCCCTTCCACTCGACCAAGCAGCCGGGCGAGGGGGTCGGACTGGGCCTTGCCATTTCATCGGGTATCGTAAACGAGCTAGGTGGTAGACTGACCGCACGTGATGCGGCGGCGGGCGGCGCTGTATTTGAAATGCGGCTGCCTATATTGAACGAAGAAACCCGTGCAGCGGAGTAAACCTGAATGGCCAATGCGATGAAGATTGCCATCGTCGACGACGAAAAAGATATGCGCCAGTCGATCAGCCAGTGGCTGGCACTGTCCGGCTACGACACCGAGACATTTCCCAGTGCCGAGGAGGCGCTGAAGAAGCTGGGCGCCGATTATCCCGGTATCGTGGTGACAGACATCCGCATGCCCGGCATGGACGGGATGCAGTTTCTGAAAAAGCTGATGGGCGCCGACAGTACGCTGCCCGTCATCATGATCACCGGCCACGGCGACGTGCCGATGGCTGTCGAGGCGATGCGCATCGGCGCCTATGACTTTCTGGAAAAGCCATTCAACCCTGACCGCATGACCGAACTGGCCAAGAAGGCCACTCACGCCCGCCGCCTGACGCTGGACAACCGCGCGCTTCGGCGCGAGCTCTCGGATGGTGGCCAGTTGATGAAAAAGCTCATTGGCTCATCTCCGGTAATGGAGCGGCTCAAGGAGGACATCCTCGATCTGGGGCAGGCTGATGGCCACGTCCTGATTGATGGCGAGACGGGCACCGGCAAGACGCTGGTCGCCCACGCGCTGCACGCTGTGGGTGCACGCGCGGGCAAGAAATTCGTTCTGGTATCATGCGCCGCGTTTGAGCAGGACCAACTGACCAAGCGCCTGTTTGGCCCGATGAACCCCGAGGATAGCCGCCTGCCTGCCGTCGAGGAGGCGCGCGGCGGGACGCTGGTGCTTGAGGATATCGAGGCGCTGGGGGACAGCCTTCAGGCGCGTTTGCTGACCTATCTCAACGAGGAGGGCACCCCGCCCGAGACACGGCTGGTCGCGATCAGCAACCTTCAGGACGAGGGCAAGACCTCCGAGGACGCGCTGCGCCCTGATTTGTTCTATCGCCTCGCATCCTTGCGCATCACCGTGCCACCCCTGCGACAGCGCGGCGAGGATATTCTGACGCTCTTCACGCGTTTCATTGACCAGTTCGCCGATGATTATGGCTGCGACGCTCCGCAGGTTACGGCGCAGGAGGCAGCTCAGCTGCTTCAGGCGCCATGGCCCGGCAATGTGCGCCAGCTCTTTAACGTGGCCGAACGGGCGGTTCTGCAATCGCGGCGCGGCTCCGGTACCATCGTGTCGCTGCTGATGAGCGATCACCAAGACATGCAGCCGGTGATGACGACCGAAGGCAAGCCGCTCAAGGAATATGTCGAGGCGTTCGAGCGTATGCTGATTGACAACACCATGCGCCGCCATAAGGGCAGTATCGCCGCCGTCATGGACGAGCTGTGCCTGCCGCGCCGGACGCTGAACGAGAAGATGGCGAAATATACGCTGCAAAGGTCGGACTACCTCTGAACGTCGCCTATCCCGCCCGCGCCCCAACAAACGCTTGCGTGTTCGGGCCGGGCGGGCACACCCCGGGCACGCGTTCGGAGGCCCCCATTCGCGCGGGGCGCATTTTGTCCATTGTCATCACG
>JAGXGX010000059.1 GCA_024636515.1 Roseovarius sp. | reverse complement strand
TAGCAGCGGCATTGGCTTTTCGGTCGGGTTTGCCGAGCGCAACTTCCTTGGTCGAGGCCAGCGTCTGGCGGCACAGATATCTGCCAGCGCGGATCAGGCCAATTACAACCTCAGCTTTGTCGAGCCTGCCTTCTTGGGCCGCGATGTGGCGTTCGGGCTCGACTTTGGTCTGGTTGAGACGACTGACAACTTTGCCTTCTACGACACCACCATCGGAACCCTTCGCCCCAGCTTGACCTTCCCAGTTAGCGAAAACGGTCGGCTGTCGCTGCTCTATAGCGCTGCCTACAAGGACATGAGCAACTATACTGGCACAAGCGGCATCCTTGCGACCGAGACGCAGCGTGGCGGAGAGTTTTCTAGCGGTTTGGGCTATGAGTATACCTACGATACCCGCCGGACAGGCCTGAATCCCAACGCAGGAATTTTGCTGTCCTTTGGGCAGGAATTCTATGGCGTAGGCGGCGATCAGGAATACATCAAGTCCGGCTTTCGCGGCATTGCCCAGACTAAGGTGCTGAACGAAGAGTTGACCTTGCGTGCCACGCTGGAAGGTGGCGCGCTGAATTTCCCGGGAAGCGATAGCAGCCGTGCCGTTGACCGCTATTCGGGCCAGATTATGCGCGGCTTTGAGCCGAACGGTATCGGCCCGACAGAGGCAGGCGAACAGCTGGGCGGTGACTTCTTTGCCTCGTTGAAGTTCGACGCCGAATTCCCGCTAGGCTTGCCGGACGAGTATGGCATCACTGGCGGCGCATTCTATGACATCGGCAGCATCTGGGACATCAACACGGCTGGCGCAACGGGCGTTGTGGCCTCAACCGGGTTCAAGGCTCGTCATGCCGTCGGCGTGTCGGTCATCTGGCAGTCGCCGTTTGGCCCCCTACGCTTCAACTTCTCCGAAGCACTGCAAAAAGAGCCGGGCGACAAGACGCAATCGTTCGATCTGTCCATCGCCTCTACCTTCTGATGCCGCTGAGTGCGGCACGGGTCGCATGCCGTCTAGTGCGGGGTGTGACCATGGCTTTTGCATTGGTGCTGTGTGTTGTGCAGGCCGCGCAGGCACAGCAGGTAGGTATCGTTCAAAGCCAGATATTGGTGCTAGATCCCGATCGTCTGTTCGCCGAAAGCCAAGTGGGCCAACGTCTGACGGAACAGTATCAAGGCGAGCGTGACGCCCTGATCGCCAACAATCGGGAGCTTGAGGCGCAGTTGCGAGGCGAAGAGCAGGCGCTTACCGCGTCGCGCAGCACGATGAGTGCGACCGACTTCAGGGCCAAGGCTGATGCTTTCGACGCGCGCGTCCGCTCGATCCGGTCCGAAAACGAACGCAGGGCACGCGACCTTGAGCGCGGCCGCGAACTTGCCCCTTTGTCGCTGATGCGGATGGCCGAGCCTATTTTGGTTCAGCTGATGCTTGACACAGGCGGGCAGATTATTTTGGACAACCGCCAAGTGCTGCTTCGTGCTGATGCGATCGACATCACCGATCTTGCAATCACGCGCGTTAACGAGGCGATTGGCGACGGCACTGACCTAGGTGCCGAGGCGGCGCCAATCCAAGATCCGTCGATGTCGCCGGACGCTGCGCCGGAGGCGGGCGATACCGCTGATTGATCCGGTGCTTCTTGCTCCGCGCCGGCCGAATTGTTACACCGTTGGGCAGCCCACCTGCACCGCCGCACGCCGCGCGCGCCTGAAAGGAATTTGATGACACAGTCGCTCGCCTCTGCCGACATCACCATGATCCAGCGGCTTATCCCGCACCGCTATCCATTTTTGTTAATAGACAAGGTGCGCGATATCGACGGTTATCAAACCGCCGTTGGCATCAAGAACGTCACGATGAACGAGCCGCATTTTCAGGGTCATTTTCCCGGCAAGCCGATCATGCCTGGCGTCACCATTATTGAGGCGATGGCACAGACTGCCGCCGTCATGGTCGGCACCGCGCTGGAGATGCAGGACAAAAATATGTTGGTCTATTTCATGGCCATCGATAAGTGCAAATTCCGCCGCATGGTCGTACCTGGTGACGTGTTGGAAATGCGTCTGACGACCGCGCGCGGCAAGCCCGGCGGCAAGGTGTGGAAGTTCGCGGGAGTTGCAACTGTTGACGGCGACATGGCCTGCGAGGCCGAGTTTACCGCCATGATGGATCTCGGCACCGCATGATCGCTTCGGGCATCCATCCCAGCGCCGTTATTGAGGCGGGCGCGCAGATTGGCGCGGGCTGTACAATCGGCCCGTTCTGCCATGTCGGCCCGGATGTCACGCTGGGCGACGATTGCACGCTAAAAAGCCACGTGGTGATCACTGGGCAGACGTCTATCGGCGCGGGCAGCACGATCTATTCCTTCGCTTGTATTGGCGAGGTGCCGCAAGACCTCAAATTTCAGGGCGAACAGACGCGGCTGGAGATTGGCGCACGCGCCCGGATCCGCGAGCATGTGACGGTCAATACTGGCACGGCAGGCGGCGGCGCGTTGACGCGCATCGGTGATGATTGCCTGCTGATGGCCGGGTGCCATGTGGCGCATGACGTGCGCATCGGCGACCGGGTGATCGTCGTGAATAGCGCTGCACTCGCGGGGCATTGCGTGATTGAGGATGACGTTATCATTGGCGGCCTTTCGGGGGTACACCAGTTTGTGCGGATCGGGCGCGGTGCCATCGTCGGCGCGGTCACGATGGTTACGAATGATGTCATTCCTTATGGGCTGGTGCAGGCGCCGCGCGGCGTGTTGGACGGGCTAAATCTGGTCGGGCTAAAGCGGCGCGGTGTGGGCCGGGCTGACATCACAGCCTTGCGCGCCGCGTTTCAGATGCTGGCGCAGGGCGAGGGCACCTTTCAGGAACGTGCGCGCCGTATGGGCGGCGAGTCGGACAGCGCTTATGTCGCGCAAATCGTTGAATTTGTGACCGGCGATAGTGATCGGTCGTTCCTCACGCCGGGACAGGGTTAACAACATGACGGACGGCCTCGCCATTCTCGCCTGCGGCGGCGCGCTGCCTGTTTTGCTGGCCCGCGCGCATCCAGACGCGCTCCACTATACCCTGCGCGGCGTGCCAAGCGAGTTGTCGGGCAGCGCGCAAGAGTTTCCGTTGGAAAAGATAGGCTCGCTCTTTGCTGCCATGAAGGAGGCGGGTGTTCGCCGCATGGTATTTGCTGGATCGCTAAGCCGTCCCACACTGAACCCCGCCGAATTCGACGCCGAGATGACGCGAATAGCCCCCGGCCTGATGGCTGCGATCCCGCAGGGCGACGATGCTTTGTTACGCTTTGTCATCGCGACGTTTGAGGAGCAGGGATTTGAGGTTCTCGGTGCGCATGATCTCTTGCCGGGCCTGACCGTCGAGCAAGGGCTGGCAGTTGGTCCTGCGCCGAGTGAGGCCGAATTGGCCGATACTGCCCGCGCTACACACATCTTGCATGAAATTTCGCCACTGGATATTGGCCAAAGCTGCGCTGTTGCGGGCGGTCTATGCTTGGGCATTGAGACGGTACAGGGCACCGACGCGCTGCTGGCCTATGTGGCTCAGGCGCCGGCCGCGCTACGGCGCGGGCAGAGGGGCGTCTATGTCAAAGCGCCTAAGGTGGGGCAGGATCTGCGTATCGACATGCCTACAATTGGCCCCTCGACGATTGCGGCAGTCGCGGACGCGGGCCTTGCCGGTCTTGTTGTTGCGGCCGAAAAAGTTGTCATACTAGAACGCGAGGCGACAGTCGCCCTTGCTCAAGAGCGCGGTATCTTCTTGATATCCCAGATATTTGCATGAAGGTTTTCATCCTCGCCGGTGAAGCGTCTGGCGATCGCTTGGGCGCGGCGCTGATGGCGGGTCTGAAAACGCTGGTAGATGTTGAGTTCGAGGGTATCGGCGGCCCGCTGATGCAGGACGAGGGAATGGGCAGCCTCTTTCCCATGGACGAGCTGAGCGTCATGGGAATCACCGAGGTGCTGCCGAAGTATCGCCACCTCAAACGTCGAATTCGCCAGACCGCAGATGCAGTTCTAGCGAGCGGTGCGGATGTTTTGATTACTATCGATAGCCCCGATTTTTCGCTGCGCGTCGCTGGCCTGGTCAAAGCACGCAGCGATATACGCACAGTACACTATGTGGCGCCGTCGGTCTGGGCATGGCGGGCCGGGCGCGCGGCCAAGATGTCGCGCGTGATCGATCATGTGCTTGCCCTGCTCCCGTTTGAGCCGCCCTACATGCACGACGCCGGGATGGAGTGTGACTTTACTGGCCACCCTGTGGTGGCTGAGCCGCAAGCGAGCGCGGCTGAGATGAAGCAGTTCAGGACGCGTCATGACTTGGGGGACGCACCCGTGCTGCTGGTGCTGCCGGGCTCGCGCAAGGGCGAGGTGGCCCGATTAGGCCCGATCTTTGGTCGCGCGCTAGCGCCGGTGCTGGCGCAGCATCCCAGCCTCAAGCTAATCGCGCCGACGACGGGGCATGTCGCGCCCTTGCTGCGCGAGATTTCGGCAGATTGGCCAGCCGCGCCACTGATTATCGACCCGGCAGGCATGAAGGGTGCTGAATTTAAGGCTGAAAAGAGGGCCGCATTCGGCGTCGCCTCTGGTGCGCTGGCTGCCTCTGGCACCGTGTCGCTGGAGCTGGCGGCAAGCGCGACACCGATGGTGATCGCCTATGATGTAAGCTGGATCAGCCGACAGATTATCGCGATGATGCTGAAAATCGATACGCTGACGCTGGTTAACCTCGTCAGCGAGACGCGGGCTATCCCTGAATGCAATGGCAAGCATTGCAACCCGTCTGAAATATCGGCGGCACTGCTAAAAATGCTGGAAATGCCAGGTGCACAACTGGCCGCGATGGAGGATACCATGTTGCGCCTTGGCAAGGGCGGAGAGGCGCCGGGCCTACGCGCTGCGCGCGCCGTTCTAGCGGGGCTAAAGCGCTAATAGCCGCGCCAGATCCAGCCACCGCCCAAGATGCGACTGCCGCCCGGCTCGTAGAACACGCAGGCTTGACCGGGCGATACGCCTTCCTCAGGGGTCAGCAATTCTACCTCGGCGGTTGTGGCCGACAGGGGCCTGATTACCGCCTCGCGCGGCGCACGGGTTGAGCGGATCTTGACCATGACATTGCGTTCCGAAACCGCATCAAACGCACCGTCGCCTAGCCAATTAATCTCGCGCACGGGCACGATCGCTGTACTGAGCAGTTCCTTTGGGCCGACGATGACCTGCCGCGCATCAACGTCCAGCTTGACCACGTACAGCGGCGTCTCAAGTCCGCCAATGCCAAGTCCCCGGCGTTGGCCGACGGTGTAGTGAAGCACGCCGTTGTGCTGGCCCAGTACTTGCCCGTCCGAATCCACGATATCGCCCGGCTCAGCCGCGCCGGGGCGCAGTTTTTCAATGACGGAGGCATAATTTCCGTTCGGGACAAAGCAAATGTCCTGACTATCAGGCTTGTCCGCAACGCTAAGGCCGTATTTTGCGGCGAGCGCGCGGGTCGCATCCTTGGACGGCAGGTGGCCGAGGGGAAAGCGCAGATAGTCCAACTGCTCCGCCGTGGTGGAGAAGAGAAAATAGGACTGGTCCCGATTCGCATCCGCTGCCGAATGAAGCTCGGGGCCGTGTGCGCCTGTCTTGCGCTGGATGTAATGACCGGTCGCCATGCAATCAGCATCCAGATCGCGGGCCGTCTCCAGCAGGTCCTTGAATTTCACCCGCTCGTTGCAGCGGATGCAGGGCACGGGCGTCGCACCGGCCAGATAGCTGTCGGCGAATTCGTCAATCACGGCTTCCTTGAACACGTTTTCGTAGTCGAGCACGTAGTGAGGGAATCCCATTTTTTCGGCCACGCGCCGCGCGTCGTGGATATCCAGGCCCGCGCAGCATGCCCCCTTTTTCGCCAACGCCGCACCATGATCGTAGAGTTGAAGGGTCACGCCAACGACGTCATAGCCTTCCTCGGCCAGTTGCGCCGCCACGACCGAGCTATCGACGCCGCCGGACATCGCGACGACGACACGGGTATCACTCTCAGGCTTGGCAAAGCCGAGGGAGTTCAGGCGGTGAGCAGTATCAAGGGGCATGGTAAAAGGTCCGTTCTGGGCATCAGCCTGTCACATAGTGGTCCGCGCGGCAAAACGCAAAAGGCTTTGCAGCCTGAATGCGAACCCGGTTTAGGCAAATCCTAGGTATTCGCATTGCGAAGTTTCAGGCGCTGTTAAGCCGCGACCGGTCATCTTTACCTCGTCAGCACGAGGATTGAGACGATGTATTTGAAAAAAGTTGAGGGCCCAAGGGCCGTGACCTTACCTAACGGCAATGTGATGACGCGGGCCGATCTTCCGCCCGCCGATACCGCTCGATGGGTCGCATCGCGGAAGTTAGCGGTGGTGCGTGGTGTTCTCTACGGCCTTGTTACGCAAGGAGAAGTTTGCAATCTTTATAATCTGAGCGAGGAGGAGTTCGAAGAATGGGTTCGGGCCGTTTCGCTTCACGGCGAGGCCGCGTTAAAGGCGACAGCGCTGAAATTTTATCGACAACCCTGAGTTGTCTTCACAGAATGTTCGCCTATGGTAACTTGTAGTTAACCAATTTTCACCAGTGTGTGATTAACAGGTCATTTTGCGGAGATTTAATGAATGCGTGTCCTTCTGGTAGAAGACGATCCTACGACGTCCAAGAGCATCGAGTTGATGCTGACCCATGCTAACCTCAACGTCTATACGACGGAGTTGGGTGAAGAGGGTATCGATTTGGCGAAGCTCTACGACTATGATCTGATCTTGCTGGATCTGGGCCTACCCGACATGACGGGCCACGATGTGCTGCGTCAGTTGCGCCTCGCGCGGATTGAAACGCCAATCCTTATTCTATCTGGTGCAGACGATACGGATAGCAAGATTAAAGGCTTCGGCTTTGGTGCGGACGATTACCTGACCAAGCCGTTCCACCGCGAGGAGTTGGTGGCGCGTATCCATGCCATTATCCGCCGCTCAAAGGGTCATTCGCAATCGGTGATCCGTACGGGTCTGATCAATGTAAACCTTGATGCCAAGACGGTCGATGTCGCGAACAAGGCGGTGCATTTGACTGGTAAAGAGTATCAAATGCTGGAGCTACTGAGCCTGCGAAAAGGCACGACGCTGACCAAGGAAATGTTCCTGAACCACCTTTATGGCGGTATGGACGAACCAGAACTGAAGATCATTGACGTCTTTATTTGCAAACTGCGCAAGAAGCTGAACGAAGCAACTGGCGGTCAGAGCTATATCGAGACGGTCTGGGGCCGCGGTTATGTACTTCGCGACCCTGAGCCATCCGAGATGGACCAAGAACGGTTGGCAGTTGGAGCCTGAAAGGACCGGGCTGAGACGGATTAGCTAAGTTGGTGGCGGCATTGCCGAGGCTCTGCCGCCTTCATTAATTCCTGAGAGACGCTGGTTTTCGGTGCCGTAGTTGGGTCGTGCCTGCTTGCGCACTGGACCTCGCCCGTGGCGCGCCTTATCACGTGATTAACATGGCCGGCCCGTCGCGACAGGGGCCGCCGAGCATGGAGATCGCGGATGCAGGACGCGCCTGGTGTCGACAAGCTGACTGAGGAGGAAGCGAGGGTCGAACTCGCGCACCTTGCCGAGGTTTTGTTGGGGGCCGACCTAGAGTATCACGCGGGCGACGATCAGCAGCTGGATGATGCTGAATACGACCTGCTCAAGAGACGGAATGCTGCGATTGAGGCGCGCTTTGCTCATTTAAAACGCGCTGATAGCCCGAGTGATGTGGTCGGCGTTGCCCCAACCGGGCGCTTTGGCAAGGTCGCGCACGCGCAGCG
>JAGXGX010000058.1 GCA_024636515.1 Roseovarius sp. | reverse complement strand
CCGCCATGACGGGAGCTGCGGTAAGAGCCAGTATTCCGGCGATAACAAGGCGTTTCATAGGGTTTCCTCCAAATGTCAGTCGCGTTGAAACATGGTGGGGGCGCAAGTGATTGTTTGCCTCAGATGCGCACCTTTATCTTCGTTAAACATATCGCCGATGACGCCCGCATACCAGCCATAGAGTTTTTGAGACTTCCCCTTGCGCAGATCCGAGGCGTTGCTAGAGAACACGTGCGATCTGGTCAGCGCGCTAAGCGCCAAGGGGCCCCACCACGCGAACGATCACTCGGGGAAGCTCGCCAGATAGGCGACGATCGCGTCCAGATCTTCGTCTTTGCGCAGTCCGGCAAAGCTCATCTTGGTGCCCTTCATGAAGCCTCTGGGATCGGCCAGAAATGCCTTCAGGCTTGCCTCGTCCCATACTAGACCCTCATCCGCCATACTGGTGAGCGGTTTGGAGTACCTGAAATCCTCGACTTGGCCCGCAGGGTGGCCGACGATGCCGGTCAGGATTGGCCCGACGCGGTTCTTTGCGCCGTCGCCGATCTGGTGGCATGCCTTACACTTGCGAAAGACCTTCTCGCCCGCTGATACCAGTTCGGGGTCAAGGGCGGTTGTCTGCTCTTCGGCGGCATCATTCGCAGGTACATCCTCTGATGCAGCGGCCTCCTCGGCTGCTACGCTGTCTTCGCCGCCTGTCTCTTTGTCGCTGTTGGGCGTTACGTCCAGCACCATTGCGCGCATGGTGACTTCGACGCTGTCCTTGCAACTCTCCATGCATGGCTCACCTGTCCACTCGACGTATTCGGTATCAGCCCGATCATCGACAAAGAAGCCGTCCACGTTGGGCATTTCAACTTCGGTAAACGTCTCGTTTGATAGCACGAAATCATCGTCGACCAAGTAGTTGGAATAAAGGATGTAGGCGACGATGGCATAGACCTCGTCCGGCTCCAGCGACTGGGCGTTACCGTAGGGCATCGATCTGTTGACGTAGTCCCAAGTGGTCGACAGATAGGGCCAGTAGCTGCCCACTGTTTTTACCGGATCGTCTCGGTCCAGCGTCCCTTTGCCGCCTGCCAGCTTGGGCCAGTTGCCCAGCCCTTCGGCGAAATCACCGTGGCATGAGGCGCATTTGTCGGCAAAAATCTCCTCGCCGGTAAGCGCATCACCTGACCCTGCGGGCAGTCCAGCGCCGTCCGGGCGCACGTCCAAATTCCAGGCGGCGACCTCTTCGGGCAGGGCCTCGCGGCCGAGACCCAAACTCTCAGCATGAGCTGTGCCGCCAAGCAAAGCCAGCGATGCGGTTAGCTTAAGAAACTTCGACATTTTCCGCCTCCCCATTTGGGCGCACCCACCATGTCTGAATACCGTTATTGTGATAGATTGAGTTTAGCCCGCGTACCTCGCGAAGTTGCGTCTTGGTCGGTTGCACATAGCCTGTGTCGTCCATAGCGCGGCTTTGCAGCAGCATCTCGGTCCCGTCCCAATCCGTGTCGAGGTAAAAGCGCGACAGAGCCATTTTCTCGCCGGGCTTGGCCAGGCGCGCGGTCTCCCACGTCTTGCCGCCGTCCTTGGACACGTCAACGCGGGTAATGGCGCCGCGGCCCGACCATGCGAGGCCCGTGATGACCAGCGGCCCCTTGCCATGCGTTATCGGTGCTTGCGGGCTGGGCGAGGTGACGACGGATTTGGCATCCATCGCCCAAGTCCATTTGCGCGACGTGCCGTCCTCCATCGTGTCGGTATATTTCGACGTCTCCTCCCGGCTCTCGACTGGGCCATCCGTGACTTCGATCCGGCGGATCCACTTGATCCACATGTTGCCTTCCCAGCCCGGCACGACGAGGCGCACCGGATAGCCATGCTCCTTGCGCAGCGCCTCGCCGTTGGCCTTGAACGCGATCAGCACGTCGTCCAGCGCCTTCTCCATCGGAATTGAGCGGCCATTCGACGACGCATCCGCGCCTTCGACAAAGACCCATTTGTCCTTCAGATCGCCCGCCGCATCTAAGCCGGCTTCCTCCAAAATCGTGCGCAGAGGCACGCCAGTATATTCCATGTTGTGGATCATGCCGTGGGTGAATTGCGCGCCGTTTAGCTGGGCGCCGGCCCACTCCATGCCGGTATTGGCGGCACATTCACAAAAATAGACATGATTTTCGCGCGGAAAACGCTCCAGATCCGCGTAGCTGAACACCAGCGGGCGATCGACAAGGCCGTTGATCATCAAGCGGTAATCTTGCTTGCTCAGCTCGATCGCGCCTGAATGATGCCGCTCGAATGCGCAGCCTTGGGGCGTGATCGTGCCGTCTAGCGCGTGGATCGGGGTGAAGTTGATCGAACTGATTGTGTCAGCGGTCAGCCACTCGACGTTGCGGCGGATCACGTCATCCTCAAACCGGATCGGCAGGCCGTAGGGTGTGGCGTCGACGGGATCGCCAAATCCGCTGGCCCAAGGCTGCACTTCGGTAATCAAAGGATCGGGGGTCGCGGCGGCGCGGGCTGCGCCGCCTGCAATCAGGGCTGTCCCGGCGGCGGCACCGCGCAGGAAATTCCGGCGCGAGGGTCCGTTGAACATAACGCGCCCCGTCTTGGGTTTTTTGTCGCTCATAGCCCGACCACCTCGACGCTGTCGTTATCGGGCGCGCTCACCGTGCCCTTCTTGCGGATGTGGGCCTCGACCACGTCCCAGATGGGCGGTCCCTCGGTGTCCTCATTGACAGAGGCCCATCCAGCGATCTGATAAGTCTTGGACGGGTCAATCCGCTCGCCGGTTTTCAGCAGGATCATCTCACTGATGCGCTCGCCCTGCGGCTTTGAGATGTCTATCCGATAGCCTAGGCCGCCTGTCCGCACCATATCGCCGCCCTGCTGGTAATACGGATCGGGGTTGAACAGATTATCGGCCACATCCTCCAGCACGACATGAAGATATTCGCCGGTCATTTCAGTGCGGTAAGCTGCGCCATAGGTCATCGAGGTGACGTTCCAGATGTCCTCGCGGGTGATGTCCTGGCCGGGCAGGATCGAAGGGCCCCAACGCACGCCGGGGCTAAGGGCAATGTCGGCCTCACGCTCGGACAGCAGGGCATCACAGATCACGTCATCCCACGTGCCGTTGAAATTGCCGCGACGGTAGAGCAGGCTATCGCTTTTGCCGATCACCTCGGACAGCGCGTTTGCGTAAGGCGCACGCACCTCGTCGATGACGGCGGCGACCTCTTTGTCCGGCTCGATCACGTCCGACAGGATCGGGATCAGCTTGTGACGGAAACCCATCATGCGCCCATCGCGAACATCCAGATCGACGCGGCTAACGAATTTACCGTTTGAGCCTGACGCGACGATGATCGTCTCGCCGACCAGCACAGGTTCAGGCAGGGCGTCATGCGTGTGGCCAGACAGGATCACGTCGATGCCCTTGACGATGCCGGCCATCTTCTTGTCGACGTCAAAGCCATTGTGGCTGAGGCAGACCACCAGCTCGGCACCCTCGGCTCGCACCTGATCGACCATCGCCTGCATGTTCTCGTCGCGGATACCAAAGGAGTATTCGGGGAACATCCAGCCCGGATTGGCGATGGGCATGTAGGGAAAGGCTTGCCCGATCACGGCGATCTTTACGCCGCCGCGCTCAAACATCTTGTAGGGCGGGAATAGCTCGGCGGGCTCGTCCCATTCGGCGTCGAAAATGTTTTGACCTAGGGCGGCAAACGGCAGCCCCTCGACGATTTCCTGCACGCGTTCGGACCCCAGCGTGAATTCCCAGTGGAAGGTCATCGCATCCGGTTTTAGCGCGTTCATCACGTCGACCATGTCCTGACCTTGCGTCTGGTAGCAGGTATAGCTGCCGTGCCATGTGTCGCCGCCATCCAGCAGCAGCGCATCGGGCCGGTCTGCACGGATCTGGTTGATGACAGTCGCGACGCGGTCCAGCCCGCCGACGCGGCCGTACCCTTCGGCAAGCGCCGTGAAATCGCCCGACGACAGCGCGTAATGCGCGTAAGAGCCGTCGTCGATGCCGTACATTTTGCGGAAATCGGCGCCAGTGACATGCGGCACCTCGCCTTTGTTCGGGCCGACGCCAAGGTTCACCGAAGGCTCGCGGAAGTAGATCGGCTTTAGCTGCGCGTGAATGTCGGTGATATGGATCAGCGATACGTTGCCGAACGTGTCGAATTCCAGCAACTGGTCCTGCGTCAGCGTCTGCTGCGCGGCGATGCGTCCCCACTGACCGAACCCCGATGCACCGAGGATCGCGCTGGCCGCCATGCTGGTCTGAAGAAAGTCGCGCCGGGATATCATATGCGTATTCCTGAATGTAATAAGACGAAAAAGCCCCGCACGGGATACGTGCGGGGCTCTCAGATTTTAATTACGGATGGACGGGCCTTCGACGCTCAGCCCGTTGCCACGCGATGCGACATACAGTTCAAGCGCGATGAACTCGGGGCTGCCGGGCGCAAAAGTCTCGGCGCGGGTGTCGCGCACGCAGCCTTTGAACCGCGAATGAACCGCATTCAACTTGCTATTTTTGAGCCGGTAAACCGGAAAGCCGTTAATCTGGCCTTGGCTCAGATGGTCCGCGCGGATCATCTTGCCATTGTTTTCCTCGTGGCACGATGCGCAGGCCAGCTCAAGCTGACCGAAGCGGGTGTAATACAGATCCTTGCCTTGCTCCCACGTGGATTCGGCAGGGCCATCTATAGCCACATCAACAGGCATGCCGCGCGAAACCGAAGAAATCAGCGCCGTCATGTTGACCATGTCGCCGCCAGTGTATTTCCACGGCTCTGCGCCCATGCGGTCTTCGCGGCAGTCGTTAATTTGCATCTCTAGGGTGCGAACCTCGCCTGCCTCCTCGTTCCACTTGGGATAGACGGGGCGCACGCCAGCCATTTCCTCGGATGCACCATGGCAATCGGCGCAGGACTTGCCTTCTGATCCTTCGGAGGCATTCCAGACGTCTTCGGCCTTCTCTACAAAGATCATGCCGGGATTGTCGAAATCGTCGGCCTGCATGGCGCGCGTTTCGGTCCCCCGGTAATGCCAGCCCGAGATCACCTCATCCAGCACGTCCGCAACAACGGGTGACGGGGCCGTGCGCGTGACGATCTCGGTTTCCCCGTTCAGGACAAGGGTATCATCCACCGGATCTGCCGAGGCCAGTGTCGCGGCCATCAGGCCCGCAGTAAAGGTAACGGTCAGTCGTTTCATCCTTGTCCCTCCCAAGACAGTTGGCTCACTCTACGGCGATCTTCTTGATTTCTTCGTAGACCGAGCCGTCGTCGTCGTACCATGTAAACTTGAACTCGCCCGACTCGGGCACGGTGGCCTCGAACTCCAGATACGGATTGGTCGAAATGGCCGGCTCTAGCGTGACATCCACGACGTTCTCGCCGTTGAAATCGCAGGTAAAGCGGTTGATGATCGAGCGCGGAATGACGTTGCCGTCACCGTCCTTGCGCTGACCGGACTCCATCTTGTGGCTGATCAATGTCTTGATCACGATCACCTCACCGGCCGATGCCGTCTTGGGGACCTTTACGCGGGGTTTTACGCCTTCTGCCATGTCTATAACTCCTATTAGCCGCCGCAGCCGCCGATTGTGACTTTAACCGTTGTGGATGCTTTGACGAAGGAGCCGTCCTCCAGCTTGGCGATCGCCACGACGTCCTGCGTACCCGCAAGGCGAATACGCGTCGACGCCGAGCGTGATGCAGCCAGCGGGCCAAACTTGAACGTCGCGACAGGCGGCGTCGGATTGCCGAGGGCAAGCACCATAATCTCAGTCGCGCTGTCCGACGACACCTCGATCGGGACGGTATTGCCGTTCTCAGCAATCTCTGGTGCTGTCAGCTTGATATCGCCTTCGCCGACCTCGGCGCCGCCGGTGAAGGCCGCGATTGCATCCTCGCCAGCCGCCGAGGCGCGCAGGGGCAGGCCGGTCATCAAGATCGCACCAGCGCCCATCAGAATTGCATTGCGTCGTGTCAGTTGCATGTATGAACCTCCGTTTAGCCCTTCCGGGCCGTTCTTGATCTTGGGCTTATCAATATTCTTTTAGGGTGGTCAGATAGGCCACCACATCCTCGATCTGCTGCGCCTCCAAAAGCGGGCCGAGCGAATCGTCGGCCGCCTTGCCGGTGTAGGCCTTGCCGGGACGGATGAAGCCTTCGGTTTTGTAGAAGGACGGCATCAGGCTTTCGTCGAACATCATCTTGGCGTTGGAAACGATGCCTCGAAGTTCCGCCTCGCTCCACCGCGCGCCGGCGCCGTCTAACATCGGGCCGATCTCTCCCTGAAAGGGAACTTCGGACAGATCGGTAACCTGATGGCAGGCAACACAATTGCCGAGCCCCTTGTTGCCGACGATTGCGCGTCCGTTATCCGCGTCGCCCGGCACGCCGGTCAGCGAGGACTCGACGCTGCCATCGACGTAGGACACATCCGACGGCTCAATCTCTGCTGCAGCCGCGGCACCAGTTGATGCGGCGAATGCCAATATCACGAGAAGTTTGCGTTCCATGCGTCCTCCCAAACACATTCAAAATCTAGCATACTCTAGGATACCGACCCGTGATCTAGCAAGGGTAAGTTCACCGATATGCCTCAGAAACGTCTTTAATCTGTCGATCCATCTGCCCGCTCCTGAATGCGGCGGGCATGATACCGCTGAAAATCTTCGGCTGAATCAAGCTCGTAGCGCTTCTCGTTGACCCAGGTGAACATATCCAGCGTCGTCCCGGCACCAAATGCGCCGGGCATCAGCGCGACCGATGCTGTTTGCGCCGTTGCGCCGTCGTCGACCTCTTCGGGCAGGAACAGAATCGATGGGGTGAACAGCAGCCCCCATTTGCGAGCCGCCTGCTTTTCGGTCAGCGTTTCACCGTCGAAGTCGGTCATTTCGGTATCGCCATGCAGATTAACCTGAACGACAAAGAAGTTCTCCCGAATGTAGCTGGCCACGTCGTCGCGCGAGAAAACTTCTTTGTGCATCTTGTCGCAGTAGATGCAGCCACGTTGCTCGACCATAATCACCAGCCGCTTGCCCTCTTCGTTGGCCTCGGCCAGATCTTCGTTCAGGTCCTTGAAGGTGTCGCGCATCCAGTCCTGTTTGTGCAATCCGTCGTCGCCCATCGTGGCAGCGACGGCAAAGGCGGGCAGGAGGGTCAGGATCAATACGGCAAGCAGGCGTTTCATTTGGCAATCTCCCTAGATGTTTTGGAACGCGGGAAAGGTTTGCAGCATCCACTGCGCAATGTAGTTGACGCTGTCGGTGGCGATAAGTCCGGCAAAGAGGATCATCAGCAGACCCATAGCCTTTTCAACCTTGGGCAGGTGGCGGCGAAACTTGGACGCAAATTTCAGAAACGGCCCGATAAACAGTGATGCCACTACAAACGGCGTCGTCATTGCCAAACCAAAGACCAGCAGTAAAACAAGCCCGCGCATGGCCGTCGCCTCGGTGCTAGCGGTGAACACCACCGCCGTCAGCACGCCGCCCACGCAAGGCGTCCATCCGGCGGCAAAGGCGAAACCGACGACATAGGCGCCGAGGATCGACATATTTTGCGTATTACCGGCGTCCATCTGAAAGGCCCGGTTGAGGAAGCCGATCCGAAACACACCCAGAAAATGCAGACCCATCACTAGCACGACCAGCGCGGCAAACAGCCTGAATTCGGTCTGCATTCCGCGGAATGTCTGGCTTAGCCCGTAGGCGGCGGCGCCCAGCAGGACAAACACCGTGATGATGCCCAACGAGAACATGATCGACGCCAGAAATGCGCGCCTGCGCACTCCCGGCGCAAGAGCGCCCTCCGCGCTGATTTCGGACATGGACGCGCCTGCCATATAGCTGAGGTAAAATGGCACGATGGGCAGGATGCACGGCGAGAAGAAAACGATAAGACCGCCTAGAAACGCGCCCATCAAGGAAACATCGAACATGGCAACTGCTCCGGCTCTTGTGTCGTCCACATATTCACGATATTCTATATTTCATTGATACGTCAATCGGAACTCCGATGAAACGCTTGGCCCTTGCCTTCTTTTTGGGATGCGTTCCCTTGCCCGCAATGACAGCCGAGCTTGTCATGGTCGAGCAGGAAGGTTGCCACTGGTGCGCGCAGTGGAATGCGGAAATCTCGCATATTTATCCTAATACGGACGAGGGGTTGCGCGCGCCGCTCCGCCGCGTCGATCTGCGCGATCTACCGGATGATATTGAGTTCACCTCACCCCCCGTCTTTACGCCCACATTCGTTCTGGTCGAAGACAGCAAGGAGTTGGGCCGCCTCGAAGGCTATGTCGGCGATGAATTCTTCTGGTTTATTCTAAGAAAGCTGCTCGACGAGAACGATATTCCTGCCGCCCCTTAAGCGCAGAGCCCTTGCGCACCTGCTATAGACAGGCAAAATTGCCATACGCCTACTTTGGCGCTACTCAAGTTAGAAGAAAACGGAATTTCAGCCGAAATGTCATTGCCCGTCATCACGAACGACATGTCCAACGCCGAGATTGAGCGCATGATGCAGAATGCCTGCAATGCGTCACAGTTTCTCAAAGCAATCAGTCACGAGGGCCGCCTGATGATCCTGTGTCATCTGGCCACTGGCGAGAAATCGGTGACCGAGCTCGAAACGCTGCTTTCGTCGCGGCAAGCAGCGGTGTCGCAGCAGTTGTCGCGGCTGCGCAACGAAGGGCTGGTTGCCCCGCGCCGCGAGGGTAAGGCCATTTACTATCGTCTAACAGACCCGCGCGCCGTTCAAATACTTGATCTTGTTTATGACCTGTTCTGCAAGGAATCATAATCGCGCGCCCGGCGCTTGCGGCGCTGAGGGGGTAACCTCGTGACCGGCACCATTATAGGCTCCATGCCCGATACTATGATGCTGGCCCTGATCGGTCTTTTTGGCGGTGTTATTCTGGGATTGGCTGCGCGGCTGGGCAGATTTTGCACGCTCGGCGCGATCGAGGATTACGTTTACCAAAACAACAGCGCCCGTCTACGCATGTGGTGGCTGGCGATTGGCGTGGCCGGGCTAGGCAGCTTTGGCCTGATAGGGGTGGGCGCGCTTGATCCGTCGCAAACCATTTATCATCTCGCGCCATGGTCGCCTGCGTTCGGCGTTCTTGGTGGGCTGATGTTTGGCTATGGAATGGCGCTTGCTGGCAATTGCGGGTTTGGCGCGCTGGCCCGGTTCGGCGGCGGCGATCTGCGGTCTTTTGTGATCGTGGTGGTGATGGGAATCAGCACCTATTTCGCGCTGTCCGGCCCGCTGGCACAATTGCGCATCGCCGGATTGGCGCTGACAGATATGCCGACGGAAATCCGTAGTTATCCCGGCGCGCTCAGCGCGGTCACAGGCATTCCCGCGCTAGCATGGGGGCTGATAATCAGTGCGGCAATAACGGCAGGGGCACTTTGGTCGCGCGATTTTATCGGCAAGCCAAGGGCCGTGATCTGGGGCGCGTTGGTAGGCGCCGCCATCGTCAGCGGCTGGGCCGGGACGCAGTGGGTCGCCGATACGGGATTTAGCGCCGCACCTGTCAACAGCCACACCTTCACTTCGCCGCTGGGCGAGTCGCTGTTGTTCCTGATGACGTCCAGCGGCGGCGGGCTGACATTCGGAGTCGGCTCCGTCGCGGGCGTGCTGCTGGGGGCCTTTACCGGCAGCCTGATAAAGGGACAATTCCGCTGGGAGGCCTGCGAAGACCCTCGCGAATTGAAGCGGCAGGTTTTAGGCGCAATCTTCATGGGCGTCGGCGCGGCGCTTGCGATGGGATGCACCATTGGACAAGGCATATCTGCCTTTTCGCTGCTCACCCTCAATGCGCCCATCGTCTTTGCCTCGATCTTTGCTGGGGCCGCGCTTGGGCTGCGCCAGCTAATCTCTGGCCTGACCTTTGGTCGGATCGGGCTGTAGGGTGGGGGCCTGTTACACCCACTGCGGTGACTATTGCGGGCCACCTCGTCTGATCTTCGTGCGGGCTAACTGAGCCAGCCTCGCGCCGCCCCCAACGCTTGCGTTCGACAATCGATGTTAACTTCAGTAATCGTCTGGAAGTTTCTCGGTGGCCCCGAGAACCACATACGGGGCTACATCGAACTAACAGCACCGAAGCAACCCAAATACGTCCCGATAAGGCACCACAATAATGATCTATTCGTCAGCAGCTACAGCGGTTCATACGGCTGCTCGCCTCTCTGTCGCCCCGATGATGGATTGGACAGACCGCCACTGCCGGCATCTGCACAGGTTGCTCAGTCGGCGGGCGCTGCTCTATACAGAAATGGTGACTGCGCCTGCGCTGGTACGGGGCGGCGCGCTGCATCTGCTAGAGCATGGACCGGCAGAGCATCCGGTGGCGCTGCAGCTGGGCGGATCGGACCCTGCCGAACTGGCCGAAGCTGCCCGGCTGGGCGCAGATGCGGGATACGGCGAGATTAATCTGAATGTCGGCTGCCCCAGTGACCGGGTGCAATCTGGCACGTTCGGCGCGGTGCTGATGAAATCGCCCGCGCGCGTGGCCGAATGTTGCGAGGCGATGCGCGCCGCCACGTCCCTGCCGGTGACGGTGAAATGCCGGATTGGCGTTGACGATCAGACCCCGCGCGATGTGCTGCCGGAGTTCATCTCGCGGGTTGCAGATGCGGGGGTCACGCGGCTGGCGATCCACGCGCGCATGGCGTGGCTGGAGGGGCTGAGCCCCAAGGAAAATCGCGATATCCCGCCGCTGGACTACCCTTTGGTTCATGAGATGAAGGCGCGCTTTCCCGCACTGCACCTGTCGGTGAATGGCGGGGTGGACAGCCTTGAGGCGGCGCAGGCGCATCTGAATGCTGGCATGGACGGTGTGATGGTCGGGCGCGCGGCATATCACGCGCCCGCGCAAATCCTGTGCGCCGCCGACCGGCTGATATTTGGTGAGGATACACCCGATACCACGCCTGAGGCAGCCGCGCGTGCGATGATGGACTATGCCGAGGCACATGTGGCAGGCGGTGGCCGCTTGAATCAGATCACGAGGCATATGATGGGCCTTTTTGCCGGGCAGACTGGCGCGCGTGCATGGCGGCGGATGCTGTCGGAGGGCGCGCACCTACCCGGCGCAGGGCCGGAGCTAATCGCGGCTGCGCTGGCCCAGCTTGAGGACGCGCAGGCGGCCTGAAATACCGTTTGCGCCCGCGTGGCAAACCCGGTCTAGTCCCGCCTGAATCCCTCTCAAAAGGAGCCGCCACCATGCCCGATCCCTCCCTTTTGCTAGCAATGACGGGCATGCTGCTGGCCATCGGGGCCTTTGCGGGCGTGCTGGCCGGCCTTTTGGGCGTGGGCGGCGGGATTATTCTGGTACCTGCGTTCTTCTATGCCTTCACGACACTTGGCTATGGTGGCCCGCAACTAATGCAGGTGTGCCTCGCTACGTCGTTGGCGACGATCATCGTGACCTCCGTCCGCTCGGTTCTGTCGCATCACCGCAAGGGCGCGGTCGACTGGGCCATCCTGCGCACATGGGCGCCGGGAATTGCGTTGGGCGCTGTGCTGGGCGTGGTCGTGGCCGCAGGACTGCGGTCGGGCACGCTTCAGGGGATCTTCGGCATCCT
>JAGXGX010000057.1 GCA_024636515.1 Roseovarius sp. | reverse complement strand
TTCTACGCCGCAGAGGGCTTTGCCGAGGCCGCGCGCGGCATCGGGGCAGGCAATGACGAGGCGCTGCCTGACATACATATGCTATGGCATAACGGTAGGAGAAACCTCAGATGAGCAGCCCCCGCAAAGGCCCCATCCTCTTTGATCTGGACGATAGCGAGCCGCATGTCGCCCCATCCGAAGCGGCGCCCGTACCCGAGCTTGAGATGTCCGTCCCGCAAGGCCGCGCAATGCAAACGGCGGCAGTGCTGGCCGCGCGCCGCCCATCAAAACTGGCGCGCGTTTTCTGGGGTCTCGTCGGTGCCCTGCTGACCTTTGCCATATCGCTTGCTGCGTGGGATTTTGCGACCGGGCTGATTGCCCGCGTGCCGCTGCTGGGATATGTCGCCACGGGTATGATCGGCGCACTGATTTTGGTCCTGATCGCCATCGCCCTGCGCGAAATAGCCGCTTTCGCCCGGCTTGGCCGCATTGATGCGCTGCATCGCAGGGCGGATATGGCGCTGGCGGATAACGACCTACCGGCCGCGCGCGCGCTGACGGATGATCTGGTGCAGCTATATGCTGCCCGCGAGGATACCAGCTGGGGACGCACGCGGCTCGCCGAACGGCGCGGCGATCAGTTTGATGCCGCCGCCCTGCTATCCATCGCCGAGGCCGAACTGCTGGTCCCCCTCGACAGCGCCGCCCTGCGCGAGGTGGAGGCCGCCTCGCGCCAAGTCGCTGCCGTTACCGCGCTGGTGCCGTTGGCGCTGGCTGATGTCATCGTCGCGCTGACCGCGAACATCCGCATGATCCGCCGCATCGCCGAGGTCTATGGCGGCCGCTCTGGCACGCTGGGCAGCCTGCGACTGACGCGCGCGGTGATGACACATCTGGTGGCCACGGGCGCCGTGGCCGTGGGCGACGATGTCATCAGCTCGGTCGCGGGCGGCAGCCTGCTGTCCAAGATCTCGCGCCGCTTTGGCGAGGGCGTAGTGAACGGCGCGCTGACCGCCCGCGTCGGCGTGGCCGCGATGGAGGTGTGCCGCCCGCTACCCTTCTCGGCAGGCAAGCGGCCCAAGGTGCGGCGCATCGTAGCCACAGCGCTGAGCGGGCTGTTCCCCAGTTAGCGGCGCGCCAACCAACCAAGGCGGCCGAAAACCGCGAGAAGCAATGCACCCAGACCGACCAGCAAAGCGCTGACGATCCAGAACGCGTAGGGCGACGCCGCCCCCGGCATTCCGCCGACGTTTATCCCGAGCAGACCGGTGATCAGGCCCAAGGGCAGGAATACCGCTGTGACGACCGACAAAAGCAGCATCTGGCGATTCATCGCCTCGGCGCGGGCATCCATGATGTGATCGTGCACCACCTGCGCGCGGTCGCGGATTGCGTCCAGCTCCTCGGCGAGGCGTGTCACCCTTTCTGTCGCCTCGCGCAGGGCGCTGCGCTGAGCGGCGCCGACCCACGGCAGCGGCTCGATCTCCAGCGTGCTCAGCGCGTCGCGCTGCGGAAACATGTAGCGGCGCAGCTGGATAGACACGCGCCGGATCTCGGCCAGTTCGCGGCGTGGCGGCGCGCCTGCGCCGGTTTCGACCGCGTCCTCCAGATCGTCGATCCGCTCGTTCAGGTCGGCCACCACAGGCTCTGCCCGGTCGGCCAGACGCAATGCAAGTTGCGCAATTACCTCGGACGAGCTGGCCGGACCTGCCCCGCCCTCGCAATGCGCGATCAGGTCAAGCGCGGCCTGCACCGGGCGGCGCGACAGCGTGATGATGCGGGCAGGCCCTGCCCAGATGCGCAGGCTGACCATATCCTCAGGCTCCTCGCCCGGCTCCAGATTGACCCCGCGCAGGTTCATCAGAACACCGCCCTGATATAGCGTGCAGCGCGGCCGCGTCTCCTCGGCCATCAGGGCGGATGCGACAATGGCATCGCCGCCAAGGGCGCTCAGCCACGCACCGTCCTCGCCAGACGACTGGCGCACATGCACCCACAGAATCGCGCCGTCGGGCAGTTTGCGATCCCCTTCGGCATCCATTGAAATGTGGCGGGCGCCGCCCTGGCCATCCAGCAGGATCGCGGTCATTTCGTGCATCATCTTCTCCCATCAGGCGCGGCGCCATAGAACGATAGCATCGCGCGCGTGGCCAGCCCTGATTTGCAAGCGGCGCTTTCCCTCGGGCGCTGAATTGGCTAAGCCACAAGCCAAGGATAAGGAGCGTTCCCATGGCTATGGAAAAGACATTTGATGCGGCCGAGGCCGAGCAGCGGCTCTATGAGGCGTGGGAGGCATCGGGTGCCTTCAAGGCGGGCGCGAATGCCCGCGATGGCGGCGAGCCGTTTAGCATGATGATCCCGCCACCAAATGTCACCGGCAGCCTGCATATGGGCCATGCGTTCAACAACACGCTGCAGGACATTCTGGTGCGCTGGCACAGGATGCGCGGCTTTGACACGCTGTGGCAGCCGGGCACGGATCACGCCGGCATCGCCACTCAGATGGTGACGGAACGCGACATGGCTGCCAACGGCGAGCCGACACGCGTAGAGATGGGCCGCGAGGCATTCGAGCGCCGTGTCTGGCAGCAAAAGATCAAGTCTCGCGAGACGATCATCGGCCAGCTCAAGCGTCTCGGCGCCTCCTGCGACTGGTCGCGCGAGGCGTTCACCATGTCCGGCGCCCCGTCGGCCCCCGAAGGGGAAGAGGGCAACTTCCACGATGCCGTCATCAAGGTCTTTGTCGATATGTACGACAAGGGGATGATTTATCGCGGCAAGCGTCTGGTTAACTGGGACCCGCATTTCGAGACGGCGATTTCCGATCTGGAGGTCGAGAACGTCGATGTCGCCGGGCATATGTGGCACTTCAAATACCCGCTCGCGGGCGGCGCGACATATGAATACGTCGAGAAGGACGAGGACGGCAACGTCACGCTTTGCGAGACACGCGATTACATCGCGATTGCCACGACGCGGCCCGAAACGATGCTGGGCGACGGCGCAGTGGCAGTGCACCCCTCGGACGAGCGCTATGCGGCCATCGTCGGAAAGCTTTGCGAAATCCCGGTGGGGCCAAAGGAGCATCGCCGCCTGATCCCCATTATTACCGATGAATACCCCGATCCGGCGTTCGGCTCGGGTGCGGTCAAGATCACCGGCGCGCATGATTTCAACGACTATGCGGTGGCAAAACGGGGGGGTATCCCTTGCTACCGCCTGATGGACACGCGCGCGCAGATGCGCAGCGACGGCGCGCCTTATGCCGAGGCCGCAAGCATCGCGATGGACGTCGCCAAGGGCGAGCGCGAGTTGGGCGAGGCGGAGGTCGATACGATCAACCTCGTGCCGGATCACCTGCGCGGGCTGGACCGGATGGAGGCCCGCGAACGCGTGATCGCCGAAATTACCGCCGAGGGCCTTGCCGTTATGACGCAGGCGCATGATCCGCGTCTGGGCAAGGCCGCGGCGATACCGCTCGCCCCCGAGGAGGGCGGCGAGGCGCGCGAGGATACGTTGGTTCCGCTGGTCGAGGCCAAGCAGATCGTGCAGCCCTTTGGCGACCGCTCAAAGGTGGTGATCGAGCCGATGCTGACCGATCAGTGGTTTGTCGATACCGCGCAGATCGTGCAGCCCGCGATAGACGCCGTACGCTCGGGCGATGTGACCATCATGCCCGAATCCGATCGCAAGGTGTATTTCCACTGGCTAGAGAATATCGAGCCGTGGTGCATTTCGCGCCAGCTGTGGTGGGGGCACCAGATCCCGGTTTGGTATGGCCTTGACCTAGAGCGCGGCGCGTTTCGCGATGACGAGGGCGACGGCGCTCTGGATCTGGTCGAAATGCAGCGGCTGTTATGGGATCAGTCCATGGCCCCCGGCAGCGACCGCTATCATGCCGCGCCCGATTTTGACGGGCTGGCGGGCAAGTTCGACGATGTACTGGCTGGACTGCCAACACCGTTGAACCATGCGCGCCTTGTCGAAGTAGACACCCGCGAGGCGGCGATGCACCTCTTGAGCGAAAGCCTTGCGGAATATGTGGCATCGCAGGATCCGACAACGCTGGTCTATCCTGTCTGGCGCGATCCCGATGTGCTCGACACGTGGTTTTCGTCGGGCCTTTGGCCCATTGGCACGCTGGGTTGGCCCGAACAGACGCCAGAATTGCAGAAGTATTTTCCGACATCTACGCTGATCACCGGCTTTGACATCATCTTTTTCTGGGTCGCCCGGATGATGATGATGCAATACGCGGTGACGGGGCAAAAGCCGTTCGGCCATGTCTATGTCCACGCGCTGGTGCGCGACGAGAGCGGCAAGAAGATGTCGAAATCGCTGGGTAACGTGCTGGACCCGTTGGAGTTGATTGATGAGTATGGCACCGATGCCGTGCGGTTCACTCTGACGGCGATGGCCGCGATGGGGCGCGATCTGAAGCTGTCGAGCAGCCGCGTCGCAGGCTATCGCAATTTTGGCACGAAGCTCTGGAATGCCGCGCGTTTCGCCGAAATGAACGGCGCGACACCAGCGGCATTGGGCGCAGGGTATTCGGTCGATACCGTCCCCACCCCGAACGAGACGGTGAACCGCTGGATCGTCGGCGAGACGGCCAAGGTCCGCGCCGAGGTGGACGCATCATTGGCCAACTACCGCTTTAACGATGCGGCGAACGCGCTCTATATCTTTGTCTGGGGCAAGGTCTGCGACTGGTATGTCGAGTTTTCCAAGCCGCTATTGATGGACGGAACGGACGAAATTAAGGCCGAAAGCCGCGAGACGATGGCATGGGTTATTGACCAATGCCTGATCCTTTTGCACCCTATCATGCCCTTCGTCACCGAAGAATTGTGGGCCAATCTGGGCACCCGCCAGAAAATGCTGATCCACGCCGACTGGCCCGAGTATGGCACAGAGGCCATCGACCCCGCAGCAGACCGCGAGATGAACTGGGTTATTTCCCTGATCGACGCGGTGCGCAGCGCGCGGGCACAGATGCACGTGCCGGTTGGGCTGAAAATCCCGCTTCTCGCCACATCGCTGGATGATGCGGGCCGCGCAGCATGGGACCGCAACGAGGTGATGATCAAGCGGCTGGCGCGGATCGAGAGCCTCGATCACGTCGATACCTTCCCCAAGGGCTGCGCGACTGTTGCGGTCGAGGGCGGCATCTTTGGCCTGCCACTAGCCGACATCATCGACGTGGGCGAAGAAAAGGCGCGGCTTGAAAAGACACTGGGCAAGCTGGAAAAGGAAATCGGCGGCCTGAAGGGGCGCGTCAACAATCCCAAATTCGTCGCCTCGGCGCCCGAAGATGTGGTGGAGGAAGCCCGCGAAAACCTAGCGCTGCGCGAGGAAGAGGCGCAAGCCCTGCGCGCTGCACTGGCGCGGCTGGCTGAACTGGGTTAGCGCGGGGCGCTGCCGGGCTAGCCTCCGGCGGGGATATTTTTGGCAAGAAGAAAAGGCGGGCGCCTCGTTTGACGGGGGCGCCCGTTTGCGTTAGCTGGCCTCCGCCTCTTCCCGCCGGGCAGCTGGGAACATCATGTAGTAAAGGACCGGCGCGGCGATCAGCGTGAGGATACTGGCAAAGCCAAGTCCCCCCATAATCGTCACCGCCATTGAGGCAAAGAACGCATCCCACAGCAGAGGTATCATCCCGAGGATCGTAGTGACGGCGGCCAGCATTACTGGCCGCAAGCGCGAAGTCGACGCCTCAACGATGGCGCGGCTGAATGGCACGCCATCTGCGCGGGTCAGGTCGATCTCCTCCACCAGGACAATACCGTTTTTCAACAGCATCCCCGACAGACTGAGAAGGCCCAAGAGAGCGGTGAACGAGAACGGCAAACCCGTCGCCAACAGACCGATGGTAACGCCATTGACCGACATCGGCACCAACAGCCACACAATCGCAGGCTGCCGCAACTTGCCAAACAATAGCACCGAAATCAGCACCATAATCAGCAGAGATACAGGCAGGCGCGAGCCCAATGATCTCTGCGCCTTGCTGGAGTTCTCATACTCGCCGCCCCATTCGAGGGTGTACCCCTCTGGCAACTCCAGCGCCTCGACAGTCTCGCGCAGTTGGCTGAATACTTCGGTCGCGTTCACGCCAGTTGGCACGCCCGCCATAACGGTGATCGTCGGCAATCGGCCCCGGCGCTGAATCAGCGTGTCCTCTGCGACGTATTCAAAGCCGTTTATCAACTGCTCCAGCGGGATAAACGTACCCGCCGCGCCGGAGTAGACCGGCTGGCCGATCAGGTTCGCGCCACTTTCGCCTGCAGCCTCAGGCGCGCGCACGATGATCGGGATCAGGCGGGAATGCTCGCGGTAGGTGCCCGCAGATGCGCCGTCGGTCGCGTATTGCAGCGCACGCGCCACGTCGCTGCGCGTGACACCCGCCGTTTTGGCGCGGCCATCATCATAGATGGGCCTTATCGCCATTTCGCGCTCGCGCCAGTCGGTGCGTAGGTCTTGTAGGCGGCCTGATGCCTCCTGCATCCGCGCCTCGACCTCAGCGGCCAAGTGGCGCAGCACATCCGGGTCCGCGCCCGAAATTCGCGCAGCGATAGGCGCGCCGCCGCCGGGGCCAAAGGCCAGACGCTCGGTCCGAAATTCGCCCTCAGGCAGATTTGCGCGGCCAAATGCCTCCAGATCGGCGCGCAGGTGCGGGATCTGCTCCAGCTTTTCGGTGCGGATGATGAGGTGGCCGTAGGTCGGCAAGCGTTCCTCCGGTGCGTAGGTCAGCATGAAACGCGACGCGCCGCCACCGATGAAGGTCGAGACTGATACGACGCTAGGCCGCCCTTTCAGCCAATTCTCAACCACCCTCATATCGCGCGAGGTCGCCTTGATCGCGCCGCCCTGCGGCAGTTTGTAGTGTGCATAGAATAGCGGCGTGTTGCTGTCGGGGAAAAACTGCTGTTTGACCTGACCAAAGCCCCAGTAGCAGGCCACCGTCAGCACGACCAATCCTGCAATGACGCCCCAGCGCAGGCGGATCGCAGCACGCAGGATAGCCGCATAGGCACGGAACACAGGGCCATCATAGGCCCCGCCCTCGCCGCCGCCCACCTTGAACAAGTAATGCGCTAGCAGCGGCGTTGCCGTGATCGCCAACACCCATGACAACAGCAGCGAGATGCCGATCACCGCAAAAAGCGAGAAAAGGAATTCGCCCGTCGCATCCGGGCTAAGGCCGATCCCGGCGAAGGCCATGATG
>JAGXGX010000007.1 GCA_024636515.1 Roseovarius sp. | reverse complement strand
TGGTCGGCGCCTTCGGTGTGAACGTGCCACTGATGATCATGTTGACCTACGGGTTCGGCGTTGCGCTGGCCGGATTTGCCGGCGTGCTGGCCGCGCCAATCTATTCGGTCAATCCGACCATGGGCGAGCAATTGATCATCGTCGTTTTCGCAGTCGTCGTGATTGGCGGTATGGGATCGATCATGGGGGCGATCCTGACGGGATATATGCTGGGCATCGTCGAGGGCCTGACCCGCGTGTTTTATCCCGAAGGCTCAGCGGTCGTTATCTTTGTCATCATGGCGATTGTCCTGATGATCAAACCTGAGGGACTATTCGGGAGGCCCGTATAATGGCTATGGCTGACAAGAAAACTGCGACAGATCCCATGACGCAGACGGCAGGCATGCCGATGCTACACAAGGTCATTTTTGCCGTTCTGCTGGCGGGCCTTCTCGTTTTGCCGTTCTTTGTCTACCCGGTCTTCGCTATGAAGGTGATGTGCTTTGCACTCTTTGCGGCGGCGTTCAATCTGCTGCTGGGGTTCGGCGGGCTGCTATCGTTCGGGCATGCTGCCTATTTTGGCGGCGCAAGCTATATCGCCGCCCATGCCGCCAAGGTCTGGGGCCTTACACCTGAACTGTCAGTGCTCTGCGGCGCGGCGGCGGCAGGCGTGCTGGGCTTTGTGATCGGGTCACTAGCGATCCGCAGGCAGGGGATCTATTTCGCCATGGTCACGCTGGCCTTTGCGCAAATGGTTTACTTCGTGGCCCTGCAGGCCGATTTTACCGGCGGCGAGGATGGCATTCAGAGCGTGCCGCGTGGTGATCTATTCGGACTGATCCCCCTCGCCGATAACATGGCTCTCTACTTCTTCGTTCTTGCCGTCACATTTTGCGGAATCTTGCTGCTATACCGGATCGTGCATTCGCCTTTTGGTCAGGTTCTCAAAGCGATCCGCGAGAACGAGCCAAGAGCCATTTCGCTCGGCTACGACGTTAATCGGTACAAACTGATTGTGTTCACCCTGTCAGCCACGATGGCAGGTGTTGCGGGCGCCACCAAAGCGCAGGTGTTCCAACTGGCGTCGCTCACTGACGTTCACTGGTCAATGTCGGGTGAGGTCGTATTAATGACACTGCTGGGCGGTATGGGAACGATCTTCGGGCCTCTGGTCGGCGCAGGCATCATCGTTACGATGCAAAACTATCTGGCAACCTTTGGGGCGTGGGTCACGGTCATTCAGGGTGTTATTTTTGTCATCGGCGTTCTGATGTTCCGCGAAGGGATCGTGGGCGTATTGGCGCGATGGCTTAAACGGCCGCTATGACTTGTCAGCCGGGGCATGACACGCCCCGGCATTGGAAAGTTTCGGTGTCGTGACGGACAGGTATGGCGAGCCCAACTAGCAATCGGGCAGGTTTACTATCATGCGGCCGGCGTTCCGCCTGCACCTATGTCCCAGAACAGCCCCGCCATTACCCGCAGCGCGTCACGGCTTAGCGATTTCAGTACATGCTCATTCGGCGCGTGCTGCGAGCATCCGCGATAGGAATGTGGCACCCAAACAGTCGGCATGCCCAGAATGTCGGCAAAGCTGTCGTTCGGCAGCGATCCTGCCAGGTTGGGCAAAACATGCGGCGCCCTGCCCGCACTTCGCTCAATCGAGTTTGTGACGAAACGGACCCATGGATGTTTCGGGTCAAGCCGCGTCGCGGCAAAGAAGCCGCGGTCATGCGCAACGATCTGGATCGCGTCGAACCCATGCGCGTCCAGATGCCGGCGCAGCGCCGGGATGATATCCTCAGCGTCGGTGCCGACAACATAGCGAAGCTGACAGGTGGCCCGCGCCGAGGCGGAAATGGCATTGACGGGTGCCTCTGGGACGCCGCTGGTCATGGCAAGGACGGCAAAGCTGTTCCAGCCATAGACACGTTCGGCCGGGGTCTGGCTTTCTTCGCCCCATTCCAGATCGACCTCTGGGCCGTCGCCGCCAGTGACCGGCAAACCATCCAGCGCGGCGCGCACATCGTCCGTCAGGCTATCGGGGCGCCACTCGGCTATCTGGATCTGTCCACGCCGATCTGTGATCGTCGCGAGTGCATGGGCCAAAATGATCGCGGGATCGGCCAGAAGGCCGCCCCAGTTGCCGGAATGATGCGCGCCCTCGCGCAGGGTCAGTTCTAAATCAAAGGTCACGCCGCCGCGCGAGCCCATAAACACGGTCGGTACTTCGGGTTGCAAGCGGGGGCCGTCCGAGGCGATCAGCACATCGGCGGTCAGCCGATCCTTGTGGCTGCGGAACACGTCGGCCAGACCGCTCGATCCGACTTCTTCGCTCATCTCCAAAACGATGCGGGTGTTAAAGCCAAGGCTGCCACGCACCTCCAGCACCGCCTCAAGCGCGGCGATGTTGATGAGGTGCTGGCCCTTGTTATCGGCAGTGCCGCGACCGTAGAGGCGGTCGCCCTCCTCAATCAGCTCAAACGGTGCCAGCCCTTCGCGCCACATGCCCTCCTGCGCGCGGATCACATCGCCATGGCCGTAGGTCAGGATCGTGGGCAGGCCATCGCCCTCGCGCCGCTCCCCGATCAATAAAGGGCCACCACTGGGGTCGGGGTTGGCGATAATCTCTGTCTCAAAGCCCATCTTTTTCAGGCGCGGCTGCATCGCCTCCACCAGATAGCGCATCAGCTCGGGCGCGGCTTCGGAATTCTGGCTTTCACTCGGATACGCAACAAGGGCGGCCAGTTCGCTTTGAAATGTGCCGTCGTCAAAATAGGCGGTGGCGGTGTCGATTGCGGTCTCGCGGCTCATAGCTCAGTCCTTTATCTCAAGCGCGGCGTCGCCCCAAGGCGACATAATCTCGGTGCAGCCAGTGTTGGTGGCGCCGTCGCGCATCACCCCTGCGGGGCAAGCGAACGCGTAGGGAAACACCGTGCGCGGGGCGGTGACAACGTCGCGGTCCGCGCGCAACCGGTCCAGCACCTCTTTGTTGTGCGCCTCATCCGCGACCACCTTAGGGCCGCCTGATACGTCGATGCGCGGGTGATGGAACGCGGCCTCGATATCCATACCAAAATCAGCCACGAAGGAAGCCATCTGCGTCATGGCCGACACGATCTTGCGCCCGCCCGATGCGCCGAAGGCAAAGCGCCGGCTGCCAACCTCGCCGAGGATCGGGCAGACGTTCATCAGGCACCGCTTGCCGGGTGCCAGCGAGTTGGGGCGTCCCTGCACCGGGTCAAACCACATGATCCCGTTGTTCATCAAAAACCCTGTCGAGGGCGACACAACCCGGCTGCCAAAGATCGACAGCAGCGTTTGCGTTTGGCTGACCATGTTGCCATCGCGGTCCACGATTGAGAAATGCGTGGTGCATCCCGGTGCATGCGGGCTTTCGCCTGTATCACCCATCTTGCCCAGCCGAGCGGCGTAGGCCGTCTCCAGCGCGTCGGCATAGGCGGCGAATGCCTCAGGCTTGGCGCTCAGATCGTGCGCCTCCAGCTCGCCCATTGCATGGGCGAAGGTCGGGCCCGCAGTCAAACCGCCCATGACATGGAAAAGCGCGTCACGGTACGTCACGCTCAGCGGTGCCTGCATCTCTGCGCAGTAGCTGCGCAGGTCATCATGGCTCAGATAGCCGCCCTTGTCCTGCACATCGCGGGCCATTGCGGCACCCAAATCACCGTCATAAAGCGCACGCGCACCGTCGCGCCCGATGATGTCGAGGCTATCGGCCATGCGGCTCTGGTCCAGCCGCTTTTCGGCCAACGCAGTCCAGCCCGAGATGGTCGGCCACTGGCCGTCCTCCAGAAACAGCGCGGCGGCGTCTGCATCATCTGCCAGTGCGCGGGTGCTTGAGGCGATGACCAATGCGGCATACCAATCGACCAACATACCCTCGCCCGCGTGAGCGATCGCTGGGGCAAGCAGGTCGGCCCATGGCAGTCGTCCGAACTGCGCGTGGACTTGCCCAAGACCGTCGACGACGCCGGGCACGGCGATCGCTTTGGCCCCCTGCACGTTAACGTCGCCGGTGACATGCTCCCACGGGAAAAGATCACCGGCGACCCCTGCCCCGGATAGCGGAAAATCCTCGACGCGCAGCCCACCCGGCGCTCGCATTCCGTGGTTCACGGCCACGGCCTTTTCCTCGCCTGCGCGCCATAGCATCATCGCGCCGCCGCCGGCGGGGCCGCTCATCCACGGCTCCAGCACGCCAACTACAAATGATGTGGCGACCGCAGCATCCACTGCGTCGCCCCCGGCGTGCAGCACTTCCGCGCCCGCCTCTGCGGCGAGGCGGTGCTGGGAGGCGACGACGCCGCCCTTCGTCTCGATAACGGTCTTGCGGGTCTGCGATGTGCGCGACAGCGACGAGGTCATGGGCGGGTTCCTTAAAGCTTAGACAGTGAAATCCGGGCGGTACATCGCGCTTTCGGGGTCGTGCAAATGACACTCTACCATCCCAGCATCGCGCGGCACCGGGCGGGGTGCCTTGGTCTGGCATTCCGCCTGTGCGAAGGGGCAGCGCGGATGGAAATGGCACCCGGACGGCGGTGCGATGGGGTTGGGATAGGCCGCACCCAGTTGCGTGTCGGGCACGCCCAACGACGGGTCAGGCGTCAGCACTGAATTCAAAAGCGCGCGTGCATAGGGATGACGCGGCGCGTCAAATAGCGCGCCCACCTCGGCCTCTTCCACGATGCGGCCCAGATACATGACCGCGACGCGCGTCGCCAGATGCTCGACCACTGCCAAGTCGTGACTGATAAACAGATAGGTCAGCCCGAATTCCTCGCGCAGATCGTTTAGCAGGTTCAGGATCTGGCTTTGTACCGACACGTCGAGCGCCGAAGTCGGCTCGTCGCAAATAACGATTTCGGGGTGCATGATGAGAGCGCGCGCAATGGCGACACGCTGGCGTTGGCCGCCCGACATCTGGCTGGGATAGGTGTTCAGCACGCGCGCAGGCAGGCCGACCAGTTCCAGCATCTCGCGCACAGATTTGGCGCGGCTTTTCGCATCACCGACGCCATGAACAAGCAACGGTAATGAAACGATGTCGGCAATAGTCTTGCGCGGGTTAAGCGACGAATAGGGATCTTGGAAGATCGGCTGAATACGCCGCGCCAACGCTAGCCGGTCCTGACCGACGATTTGCTCGCCATCGACCAGAACCTGCCCGGATGTTGGCTGCTCGAGCCCCAGCAGGATCTTGGCCAGTGTCGACTTGCCACACCCGCTTTCGCCGACGAGGCCTAGCACCTCGCCGCGCCCCAGCGTTAGGGAAACGTCGTTGACGGCTTTCAGCGGTTTTGGCTTGCCGAAAATGCCCTGCTTGACGCTGTAGGTCTTGGCGACATTGCGCAGCTCCAGAACAGGGGCGGTCATGCGGGTTCTCCTTCGGCGGCGCGGGCGCCATCGGGGTGGACGCAAAGAAATTCATGTGGCGGCTCGCCGCGCTCGGGAATGGCCTCGCGGCAGGCATCGACCGCATGCGGACAACGCGTGCGGAATGCGCAGCCCTGCACGTCGCCCATCAGCGACGGCACGATGCCGGGGATGGTGCCCAGATCGGCGCCGCGTGCGGTCTTGCCGGGTTGCGGGATGCAGCGTAGCAGGCCGCGGGTGTAGGGATGCAGCGGCTTGCCAAATACGCTGGCGGCGGGGCCGGTTTCCACCAACTCCCCGGCATACATGACACCGACATTATCCGCGACACGGGCGACAACGCCGAGGTCGTGGGTGATCAGGATCATGGCGACGTTCATCTCTTTGGTCAGGTCGACCAGCAGGCGCAGGATCTGCGCCTGAATAGTCACGTCCAGCGCTGTCGTAGGCTCATCCGCGATGATCAACTCAGGCTCGCACATCAATGCCATGGCGATCACGACGCGTTGGCGCAGACCGCCCGACAGCTGGTGGGGGTATTGGCCAAGGCGGCTGGCTGCGGCGGTGATGCCGACCTTTTCCAGCAGTTCAACGGCGCGCGCACGCGCTTTGTCGCGGCTGACGCGGCGGTGCAGGCGCAGCGCCTCGATCAGCTGATCGCCGATAGTATAGGCGGGGTTGAGTGACGTCATCGGCTCCTGAAAAATCATGGCTATTCGGTCGCCACGGAGGGCGCGCATCTGGCGTTTGGACGCGCGGGTCAGCTCCATCCCGTCGAAATCCATCCGCGTCGCGCTGCGTTTGATGTTTTTTTCCAGAAGGCCCATGACGGCCAGTGAGGTCAGTGATTTTCCTGACCCCGACTCGCCGACGATGCACAGCGTCTCGCCCCGGTGCAGGTCAAAGTCTATGCCGCGCACAGCGTGCAATGTGCCACTTGCCAAGGGTATGTCCAGCGTGAGGCCGCGCACAGAGAGCAGCGGATTGGCGGTTACGTCGCTCATCGGTCAGCTCCGGTTTTCGGGGGCGGTCACATCGCGCAGGCCGTCACCCATCAGGTTGATCGCCAGCACGAGGATAAAGAGGACAATGCCGGGGATCAGCACCAGCCATGGCTCGAACAGCATCATGTTTTTGCCCTCGCTGACCATCAGTCCCCAGCTGGGTGTCGGAGGCTGCACCCCAAGGCCAAGGAACGACAGCGCCGCCTCCAACAGGATGGCGTGCGCCATTTCCAGCGTCACGATCACGATCAGGTTGTTGACGATATTTGGCATAATCTCGGACAGGATCACGCGGCTGGTGGATGCACCGATAGCCTGCGCTGCGGCAACATATTCTCGCCTGCGCACCTGCAGGGTAGAGGCACGCATCACAACGGCAAAGCGATCCCATAGCAAGAGGCCCAGCACGCCGATTACCACCTCAAGTGACCCGCCCAAGATAGCGACGACCGCCAGCGCGACCAGCACGACAGGCATGGCTAGGCGCACGTTGATAAGGAAGGTGACGACCGCATCCACCTTACCGCCGAAATATCCGGCGGCGACGCCCATCGCGGTGCCGATGATGCCAGAAATGACAGCCGCGATGGTGCCGATCAGCAGCGATACGCGGGCGCCGTAGATCAGGCGCGACAGGTAATCGCGGCCCAGATGATCGGTGCCCAGCGGATGATCCCACGTGCCGCCCATAAAGACCGGCTTGACCATGCGGGTGCTGAGGCTTTGGGCATAGGGGTCATGCGGGGCCAGTACCGGGGCGAGGATCGCGACAATGACCAGAAACAGCACGACACCGAGGCCAAAGAGCAGTCCAGTATGGCCCCGCACCCGCCTGCGCAGGATCTGGCGCGGCGTCGGGCCACTGATTTCCTCCAGCAAGGGGTCGATGGCCGGGTTCAGGTCGGTTTTATGCACGGCCATCTTACGAGCTCCTCATGCGGGGATCGAGCCATGCGTTCAGCACGTCCGCCAGAAAAGTAAAGATGATGTAGAACATCGAAAAGATCAGGATCAGCGCCTGCACGGTGGGCAAATCATTGCGCGCGATGCTCTCCCACGCGAGATAACCCGCACCGTGCAGGGCAAAGACCGACTCGACCACGATCGAGCCGCCCAGCATGAAACCCATCTGAACAGCAGCAAGGCTGACCACCGGGATAATCGCGTTGCGCAGCGCGTGCTTGAACATGACGCGGCCCTCGCTGGCGCCCTTGGCCCGTGCTGTCCGGATGTAATCGGAGTTCAGCACTTCCAGCATCCCCGCGCGCGTCAGGCGCATGATCGCCGGCATGGCGTAATAGCCCAAGACGATGGTCGGCATAATGAAATGTCGCCATGTGGACGCGCCGGAGGGCGGCAACCATCCCAGCTTAATCCCGAAAAGGACGATCAGGATCAGGCCGAACCAGAAGCTAGGCATCGCCTGCCCCGCCACCGATACAAACAACGCAACGCGGTCGATAAGTGAGTTGGGCCGGATCGCCGCGACGACGCCGAGCGGCACCGCCGTCAAGAGCGCGAAGGTGATCCCGCAGACGCCGAGCGTCATCGTGACCGACAGTCGATCCGCGATCAGGCTGGCGACGGGCAATTTGAAATAGTAGCTCTCTCCGAAATTGCCCTGTAGCGCCTGCCACAGCCAATCGCCGTATTGCACCAGCATGGGCCGGTCAAAGCCATAAAGGCGTCGCAGCGATTCAATATCTTCGCCGCTGGCCGTCTCGCCCGCGAGGGCAGCGGCGGGATCGCCCGACAGAAACAGCAGGGAAAAGCTGATAAAGCTGACCGTAAGGGCCACCAGCAGCGCGAGGCCGAGCCTTTTGAGAATGAATGGCAGCATGTGCCGTTGTCTCCTTGCCGGGTTGGCGGTTTTCTACGGATCGGAAAGTGAAAGGCCCGAAGAATCGCGGCGATCCTCCGGGCCAGTCTTCGGTTTTTAGTTCCAGGTCATGTCCGTAAAGCGCAGCACCTCGTCCGCCGTCGGGGTGTATTCCACCTCTTTGGTCATGACGTAGTTGGTGTTGTAGCTGAACAGGGGCGCCCAATACGCCTCATCCGCAATACGCTGCAGCGCCTTGGTGTAGAACTCCAGCCGCTTGTCAGGATCGGTCGAGCTGTCGGCAACATCAAGCCACTCTTTGGTCTGATCGTCCTGCGCGTCGTCAAGGCTGCCTTTCTTGAAGAACTGGCTGACCATCGCCGACGCATCATTGATTGAGTAGCTGCCCCAAGTCGAGAACTGGATCGGCACTTCGCCTTTCATGTTCAGCTCGCGAAGTGCGGAATACTGCAACAATTTGAAATCGGTCTGAATGCCGACAGCGTTCAGGTAGCTCGAAATTGCTTCGGCATATTCGCGGTCGCGATAGGCGTAGAACTCGGTGCTGAAACCGTCTTCATAGCCAGCCTCGGCCAGCAGTGCCTTGGCTTTTTCGGGGTCATACTCATAGTTGGTGACATCCTGCGTGCAGCCGAACTGACTGGGGAAGCAGGCAGTCGAGACGACCTTGGACTTGCCCTTGAGCAGGTTATCGACCAGCGCCTGACGGTCAATGGCGTGGTTGACGGCTTGGCGTACCTTAACATCGGTAAACGGATTCGGGTCCATCGAGGAGCGGCCCGCCGCATCCATCGACAGATATCCCACGCGCATTGTGGATTCGTTTAGCACGGTATAGCGGTCGTCCATCTCGGCCATCTTTTCGGCCTGATCCGCGGGTACCTGCCAAGTCAAATCGAGCGAGCCGGAGAACAACTCGGCAAGCTGGGTGTTGACGTCAGGAATAGTGCGGATGTCGATCTTGGCGATGCTAGGCTGGCCCTTGGGGCTGTCGTGGTAGTTCTCGTTCTTCTCCAGCACGAAATGCTGGCCGGGAACGACCTCGGTCACCTTGTAGGGACCGGTGCCGACGGGCTTCAGGCCCATGCCAGAGGGACCGACTTCGGCGTAGTAGTCCGCCGGGTACATCGATACCGGACCAGACAGGAATTCGATCGCCGCCGGAAACACGTCCTTTGTCGTGATACGGACGGTGTAATCGTCGATTTTCTCGGCCGCTTCCATCCAGTTCACGTTGCGCTGTGTCTTGACGCCGTTTTCTTCCTTGGCGACAAAATTAACTGTGGCGACCACGTCATCGGCGTTGAAATCTGATCCGTCGTGGAATTTCACGCCTTCGCGCAATTTGAATTCCAGCGTCTTGTCGTCGATCCATTCCCAGCTTGTCGCGAGGTTTCCCTTGTATTCGTTGGTCGCAGGGTCGCGGTAGATCAATCCATCCCAGACGGCGCGTTGCAAAACGACACCTTCGCGCGACGAGTTAAAGAAGCTGTCGACGTTCTCGAGCTCCTTAGTAAATGCGACGCTAAGAGTATCGCTCGCCTTGTCCGCCAGCGCGGCGCCAGCGACGCCGACCGACGTGGCCAAAGCCAGCGACGTTACTTTCAAAAATGCAGCTTTCATCTGTAGTCCTCCCACCCGCAGTCGCGCTGCGGTTCTTCACCAAATTCTGTTTACACATCGCACATATCATATAATGATACGTTAGATTATCATTTAATTATTTGAACCCTGCGAACGAGCATAAATCAAGAGCAAATTTGGCCGACCTCGCCTGAGCCACTTCGGAAAAGCGGAACCTAATGACCAAGCCTAAACAGAATACCCTCTTTGTCGCCTCACTGGCCAAGGGTCTGCGCATATTGCGTGCCTTCGATCATACCAACACGGAATTGTCGCTGGCAACGCTGGCCAAGATCACTGGCCTCGATAAAAGTGCGGTCCAGCGCCTTGCCAATACGCTGCACGTCGAGGGTATGCTGGACAAAGACCCCGTGACGCGGCTCTACCGACCCTCGCACGCATGGCTGCGCCTCGCCTATGCCTATTACTGGTCTGATCCGCTGGTCGCGCGTGCCATGCCTAAATTAATCGATCTATCCCAGCGCATTGGCGAGACTGTCAATCTGGCAGAATTATCGGGTCAGGACATTATCTATGCCGCCCGCCTGCCCTGCAAACGCACGATATTCGCCGCATCGGTGCCGGGCCGTTCGGTGCCAGCCCTCAGCATATCTGCCGGCCAAGTCATCGTGGCGACGTTTCCGCAACAAGAACGCGAGGATGCAATCCACGACTGGCGCTTACGCGCGCAAACGCCGCGCACGACGATGGATCGCGCAAAAATTGCAGATCAAATCGAAGCAGCCGCCCAAACCGGGTATGCCATTACCTACGATCAGATGATCTTGGACGAGGTGGGCATTGCCTGCGTCATTCGCGGCCCCGATGGCCGAGGGTGCGCAGCGGTCCATTGCTCGGTTTCGGCACATCACTGGGATGATGCTCGTATCAGAACGGAAATCCTGCCGTGGCTACAGGATACTGCAAACGCTATCTGAACGCCGCCCCTGCCCTAGCGAGCGGCGTTTCGCGATATGTCTGCTGTGACGCCCCTCGGCATAAGAATTGACAGGGCGTCCATCTCAGTGAGCCTTCCTTACTGAAGCAATTCTTCCTTATGGGTAGAAAAGCTGCGGCTTCAGATACCTAAGACATAGCAATTAATAGATACTGGGTTGAAGGTGCGGAAATTGACGGCTTCGTGCCATTCCTGCTAACATTCAACGTGATAAAATTCTGTGAAAGGAACTGCCATGTGCCGTCTTTTTATTGGAGCTGATCCAAAGCTTTGGGAAAGCGTTACTCGGTCTTTTCGGATGGATGGCATGGTCACCAGCGTGCGGTTGGAACATATGTTCTGGAATGTGCTGGAAGATTTAGCCGGACGCCAAGATTTGAACGTGCCGCAACTTCTGCATCAACTTTACAATGAGTCCATTGATGAAGGGCATGATCTGGGGAATTTCACATCATTCCTACGTGTTTGTTGCTTGCGCTTTATTGATCTGCAACTCCACGGTTTGCTGGCCGCCGAAACATCGAATGATATCGACGCGCTTCCTGCTGAGGAAATTCTACAGCAGGAACAGAAGCATCGCGATGCTTCTAAAAACCGTCGTGCCGTAAACTCCAAGCAACACTGACGACCTATTGAGACACACATCGCCCCTATACATTAGCCATGAATAAGCCCGGCGCGAGCTATCCCGCGCCGGGCTCTGTTTTGGTAAACTGGCTTACAGATTACCCGCGCCCATCTCGGATGCGATGTGATCTGCCTGACGAATAGCAAGTGCAACGATCGTTAATGTCGGGTTTTCCGCGGCGCCGCTGGTGAATTGCGATCCGTCAGAGACGAACAAGTTCGCGATGTCGTGGCTCTGTCCCCAGCGGTTAACCACGCCATCCTCCGCGTTTTCAGACATCCGGTTAGTGCCAAGGTTGTGCGTTGACGGATAAGGCGGCGTTGGCAGTGTGCGCGTCGCCCCGATCGCGTCATAGATCGCCTGACCACGATCATAGGCATGGTCGCGCATCGCCTTGTCATTGGCATGGTCAGAATAATGCACGTTGGGCACCGGCTGTCCGTGCTGGTCCGTCACGTCGGTGTTTAGCGTAACGCGGTTTGTTTCCTGCGGCATGTCTTCGCCCACGATCCACATGCCGGCCATATTTTCATAGTGGTCAAGCGCGGTGGTGAACTCACGGCCCCACCCACCGGGATCAAGGAAGGCCGCCATAAATGGCAAGCCAAGGCTAAGCGTCTCAAGTTCGTATCCGCCGACAAAACCGCGAGAGGGATCGTGTCGTGCCTCATCTTGCATGATACCCGCCATCGTCGTGCCGCGCCACATTTTCACCGGCTTGTCGAAGATGCCGTAAACTGAGCCTGTTAGGTGACGCATGTAGTTGCGTCCAACCTGACCAGACGAGTTTGCCAAGCCGTCAGGATACATGGAGGATGCGGAGTTGAGCAGCAAACGCGGGCTCTCAATGGAGTTGCCTGCAACACTGACGATCCGTGCCTTTTGCATCTGCTGGTTGCCGTCCGCGTCGACATAGACCACCCCAGTAACTTTGCCATCCGCGTCATGCTCGATCTTGAGAACATGCGCTTTCTCGCGAACTTCAAGGTTTCCCGTCGCTTCGCCTGCAGGGATATCGGTATAGGCGGACGACCATTTGGCGCCCCACTTGCAGCCTTGAAAACAGAAACCGGTCTGCTGACAAGCTGGCCGATCTTCCGTGTCGGCGGAATTGATCGCCATGCGGCCAGTATGCACTTCTTTGTAGCCCAGCGCCTTTGCACCAGCCTCAAAGACTTTGTAGTTGTTGTTACCCGGCAAGCCTGCGTTACCGTTGGTGCGGGTCACGTTCAGCTTTTTCTCAGCTTTGTCGTAGTAGGGTGCCATCTCGGCCGCATCAATCGGCCAGTCAAGAAGGTTTGCGCCCTCTACGGCGCCGTAGTTTGTCTTGGGCTTCCATTCATGCTCTTGAAACCGCAAGGATGCGCCGGCCCAGTGGGTCGTGGTGCCGCCAACTGCCTTTACGATCCAGGCAGGTAATCCAGAGAAGTCATTCGCGACGCGCCAGTCACCGGATGTGGTCCGCCCATCCAGCCACGCGAGCTGTCCAAAGCTGTCCCATTCGTCGTTTATGTAATCTTCAGGCAGATATCGCCCGCCCGCTTCGAGAGCAACTACGCTTACGCCCTTCTGGGCCAATTCATTCGCAAGAACTCCGCCGCCAGCGCCGGTTCCGATTATAACGACAACGCTGTCGTCGGTGAGGTCAAAAGGTGCCGTCATGGTGCCGCCTCTCCCTTAAATCCAGTTGATGTCGTTGAAACCGCGATCGATGTAGCCTCCTTGGCTAAAGCTCTCGCCCTCGTATCCAAAGATTGGCCAGACATCTTTCTGGTTATAAAGTCCTGTCACCAGTCCTCCGCGTACCTTCTGAAAAAAAGCGCTGTCCTCAACACTGCGCAAGATCGCCACGCGGTCTTTTTCCCATCCCGTTTTGAGGTAGCTGTCGAACCCTGCCGCGCGTGCAGCCTCGTCCAGCGCATGAATACCAGCTTCGGTCTCATCGACGGCCTCGGGCACATCGTATCCTTTGACAGCAACCGCATAAAACTGATCGCCGACCTGATCATGCGGATAGATGTCACGCGCCATTTGGATCAATGTCGCCATTGTTTCGGGCTTAAGCGCGTCCATCGTTTGCGCCCACGCTGCATCTGAGCCCGCGACAAACCCGGGTCCGATCACCAGCGCGGCACTCGCCGCGACGCTGCGCGACAACAGTTGCCGCCTCGTCATCGCCTTCAGAGATTGTGTCATTTCATTCCTCCCTAAGTCATTATTATTGGCCGGATCACTGATAGCGACCGTGCTTTTGCAAGACTTCGATTTCGTATCCGTCTGGATCTTTTACAAAGAAAAAGCGGGCCAAAAGTTTGTCTTCGCGCTTGAAGTCCACGATTTTACGTGGGGCGAGACCCTCCGCTTCAAACCTTGAGTGCTCTGCATCCAAGTCTTTAACGCAGACGGCTAGATGCCCATAGCCGTCGCCCAGATCATATGGGGTGCTGCGGTCTTTGTTCACGGTGAGTTCAAGTTCGAAATCTGCCTCTGCATTGCTGAGGTAGATCAGTGTGAAGCTTTCAAAATCCAAGCGTTCTGCGACCGAAAGACCAAACGCCGAATTGTAGAATTCGACAGACCGCTTCTCCTCCAAAACGCGGATCATCGAGTGTATTATTTTGGCCATTTTTACCCCTACGCTGCCAGTTTTGCTCATTCATGATACGGCATTACCTTGGAGGCGGGTATTAACTTACTACTACTTAAGGCCTGCGGGGCAGAACCTCAGATCGCTCGCATCGTACTGTTCTGGACGCGCCAATCGTCGGAGGACCCCAGATTTTCAGGCGAATAACTTGCTCCCGCATCTCAACGTATCCCTCGGCCTGTAGCGAATGATTGATCGCATCTGAGTGCAACGGCATCCTTCTGTCGCATCATTCGGTAAACCAAATGAAATGACAGAAATGTATCGCAATTGACTTTGTGACATATTTATTTCAACCTGCCCTCAAATTCTGACCCGCTTCCGGAGGACGCTTTTGACACTGCCCATTAGGACACGCTTGGCGACTGCCCAGAAAGATGGTTCGAAAATGGACAGGTTGCTGGCAGGCTACATGATAGACGCGTTGTCCGAGTTACCGTTTGAGACAGCCGCCAGCATCGCAAAAAAGGTCAAGGTGAGCGAAGCCACCGTAGGACGGTTCTGCCGTTCGATTGGATACACAAGCTTTCGCAATCTCAAAGATCACCTCAAACACGATATGGGAGATTACCCGTGGCTGATGTCTGATCGGCTGCATGAACTGCGCAAAGACGGCGGAGCCGATGAAGCCAGTCTCAACCAGGGTATGGAGCTGGAAATTGCGGCGGTTCTAAGCGTCTATGAATTCGCGCGGACGGCCGAGTGGCAAAGGGTTACAGAACGCCTTGCGCACCGGGATCGCATCTTTGTCGCGGGGTTTCAAACTGAGCGTGGCATTGCTCAGTATTTTGCAAATCAGATGCAATACATCCGCGACCGCGTGACATTGATTGACCTAGCAGATGGAAATTTCGCGGAAATCCTCGTCTCGCAAAGCGATGCACACCTCGTGATCTTTGAAGCGCGGCGGTACTCGATACTCGCCAAGATGCTCGCGCAAGAAGCCAAGCACGCAGGGATCCCGGTCACTCTTGTCACGGATGTTTTCTGCGACTGGGGCCACGACGTCGCGGATGAGGTTTTTGCCGTGCCTACCCAGTTTAACCAGTTCTGGGATTCGACAGCGCAGATGGCAAGTCTCGCCAATCTGTTGATCAACAGCACATTTCTAGAGCTTGGCCCGGAGGTCGATGACCGGCTGAACCGGATTGCCGAACTCTATGGACGATTCACGGGTCATGTCGATTATCCCGCCAGACAGCCGATGAAATAACGACACTAAAACGAAAACAACTCGGAGGAGGATACCCAATGAAACTTAAGAATAAAATTAGTGCAGTCCTGTCAGCTACGGCGATTGCCGCAGCGCTGACTGCGGCGGCATCTGCCGAAACGTTGCGGCTTGGAACTGAGGGTGCCTACCCTCCGTTCAACTACATCGAATCCGATGGCAAGATTGCGGGTTTCGACGTCGAGATCGGATTGGAACTTTGCAAGCGTATGGGCGCCGAATGCGAAGTGATCGCTCAGGATTGGGATGGCATTATCCCCGGCCTTCTGGCCAACAAATACGATTTCATCATCGCTTCGATGTTCATCACCGAAGAGCGCAAGAAGCAGGTTGATTTCACTGATCCCTATTATCTGGCCGCAATGACCAATGTAGTGCCCAAAGGGTCCGACATTACGGACTTCACCAACGAGGCGCTTGCCGACAAGGTGATCGGCGCGCAATCCGGCACGACGCAGGCTGATTATATCGAAAGAACCTATCCAGACGCTGATGTGCGCCTCTACCCGACGCAGGACGAGGTGAACTTGGACATGGCGAGCGGACGTATCGACATGCAAGTTGGTGACATGCTGCCAATGCTGGACTGGACCACCAAGTCGGACGACGGTGCCTGCTGCGAACTGGCAGGGGAGCCGATCACTGACCCCGCATTCGTGGGAGACGGCGTTGGTATCGCTGTGCGCCAAGAAGATGACGAACTGCGCGAAAAACTGAACGCAGCGCTTGCCGAGATCCGCGCCGATGGCACCTACATGACGATCAACGACAAGTATTTCGACCTCGACGTCTATACCATGAAATGATGCAAACGTCCCCCCAGACAGAAAACATTTATGTTTGAGATCCTCTCATTCGGCGATGCGGGCTGGGGGGACGAAATCCTTGCCGGGCTGGCGATCACGGTTGAACTGGCAATCGTGACCCTGCCCGTAGGTCTGCTGATCGGGTTTGCTGCGGCCTTTGCATCAATGTCGCGCAATCGCGCGCTGCGTGCTGTTGGCTTCGGCTATACGACGATCATGCGCGGCCTGCCCGAAATCCTGACGCTCTTTGTGGTCTATAACGGCGTTGGCCTCTTGCTGAACAAAACCGCCCAATGGTGGAGCCCCGGCGGCGACAATATTGAATTCAGTCCGTTTGCTGCTGGCGTCACCGCGCTTGGCATGGTGTTTGGCGCTTTCGCGGGCGAGGTGCTGCGCGGCGCGTTCAACTCGCTTGATGAGGGCCAGATGGAGGCAGGGCGCGCCATTGGCATGACGCCGCGTCAGATATTCTTTCGCATCCGGTTGCCGCAGGTGTGGCGGTTTGCCTTGCCGGGGCTGGGGAACCTGTGGATCAACATGCTGAAAGATACTGCACTGGTGTCGATTATCGCCCTCGACGACCTGATGCGCATGACCAAGGTAGCTGTGGGCGTTACCAAACAGCCCTTCACCTTCTACCTATTTGCCTGCCTGATCTATTGGGCGATGTGCGTGCTGTCGGAAATCGTACTGGCGCAAATGGAACGACGCGCCAACCGCGGCATCCGGAGGGCATGAGTTGAACCCGCTGGACATCCTCATTCAATATTGGCCGCGCCTTCTGGACGGCACCCTAATGACGATCAAGCTGACGTTTCTTGGTGCGCTCATCGCTGCGATATTCTCGCCAATGTTTGCGCTTATTCGCGCCAATGCCTCGCCGGTCGCGCAGGCACCATTGCGTTTTTACATCTCTTTCATGCGCGGTACGCCCATTTTGGGCCAGCTTTTCCTGATCTACTACGGCTCAGGCCAGTTTCGCCCGTTCTTGCAGGAATGGGGCCTTTGGACCTTTTTTCGCGATCCATTCAATTGCGCGCTTCTGGCATTCGCGCTCAATTCTACCGCTTATCAGACCGAAATCCTGCGCGGCGGCATCATGGGCGTCGCCCGCGGTGAGGTCGAAGCAGCCAAGGCAATCGGCATGCGGCGCGTGAAAATCCTGCGCCGGGTAGTGTTTCCCCATGCCTACCGCATCGCCTGGCCTGCGCTTGGCAATGAAATCATCCTGCTGATGAAAGCCAGCGCACTGGCCAGCGTGGTGACAGTGTTTGATATCATGGGCCGCACGCGCCAGATTTTTTCGAGGAGCTTTGATTTCTCGGTCTATTTGTGGGCGGCGCTGATCTATCTGTGCATCACGGCGATCTTTGTGCTGCTCTGGCGACAGGGCGAACGCATGCTCAGCCGTCATATCGGTTCTCCGAGCGATTCCCGTTCAATTCTCACTCCTCCGGAAGGGCCAAAGGCATGACACAGGCCGATATCATTGTGAAAGCCGAGGATATCTGCAAATCCTTTGGCGACCATGAGGTTCTAAAGGGCATTTCGCTGGAAGCGCGTCAGGGTGATGTCATCTCGATCCT
>JAGXGX010000056.1 GCA_024636515.1 Roseovarius sp. | reverse complement strand
CGCGCATCATGTTCCCGTTCTTTCGCCGCATCGTGTCGGACGTCACGCGCGACGGTGGGTTCCCGCCGCTGAACATGGAAAATATTGATTTTGTGTCGATCTACCGCAACGAAATCGCGCGCCGTCAGGCAGAGCAGGAGCAGCAGCCAAGCGGCACTGCCTAGACTACTCGCTCAGGACGTTTTGCGCCACATTGGTGCATCGCCAAGCGTTTCAACAAAAGCGTCATGCGCGGCGGCCTCATCCGGGGTCAGCCGCGCGGGCAACGCCGCAGGGCGCGGGGCAGGGCGCCACGCCTCTTGCGTGTCTGAACCGCCTGTTTGGCTCTGACTCTGGCCTAGGATCAACCCGGGCTGTCGGCCGCCAATCAGCTCAAGATAAACTTCTGCCAGAATTTCAGAATCGAGCAACGCGCCGTGCAGCGTACGCGCACCATTGTCGATATTGAAGCGGCGACAAAGTGCGTCAAGCGAGGCGGGCGATCCGGGGAATTTCTTGCGCGCGATGGCCAGCGTGTCGATAGCCTGCTCCCACGGCAATTGCGGCTTGTTCAACCAGCGCAACTCGGCGTTCAAAAACTTCATATCAAATGCGGCGTTATGGATCACCATCTTGGCGTCGCCGATGAATTCTAGAAATGCGTCGGCAATCTCGGCAAATACCGGCTTGCCGCGCAGAAAATCATCACCCAAGCCGTGCACCTTGAACGCGTCTTCGGGCATGGCACGTTTGGGGTCAATATACTGGTGATAAGTGCGGCCCGTCGGCATGTGGTTGAGCAGCTCAACACCACCGATTTCCACGATGCGGTCGCCCTGATCAGGCTCGAATCCAGTGGTTTCGGTATCTAGCACGATCTCACGCATGGGTTATGTCCTGTCTGATAGTATCAACAACAGCCTGCACCTGCGCGCGGGCGTGTTCAAGGGAATCGGTAGTGATGACCCATGTGGCGCGGGCGCGCTTTTCGGCGTCGGGCATTTGCTTGGCGAGTATCGCATCGAATTGCGCCTCGCTCATTGTACCGCGCTCTAGCACGCGAGCGCGCTGTATTTCGGGCGGCGCGGTCACGCAGACGGTGGCGTCCATGTCAGCGTCATAACCGTTTTCAAAAAGCAGAGGTATATCCAGCACGGCAATATCAGTCTCTGTTTCAGCCAAAAACGACCGCCTGTCAGCGGCGACCAATGGATGCACGATTGCTTCAATGCGCGCCAATGCCGTTCTGTCAGCTGTGATAATCCGCTTTAGTGCCGCGCGCGACACACCGCCATCCTCGACCGCAGCGGGAAATTCGGCAGCCATCCGTGCGACAGCCGCTCCTCCGGGCGCATAAAGGCGATGCACGGCGGCATCAGCACCCCACACGGCGCATCCTAGATCTGCAAACATCGCGGCTGTCGTAGTTTTGCCCATCCCGATAGAGCCCGTGAGGCCCAACAAATAACTCATCGCAGCGCCGCAGCGCGGGTGGCGCTGTCAACCTCTGGCCGCTCGCCAAACCACCTCTCGAACCCCGGCACAGCCTGATGCAAAAGCATACCCAGACCGTCAACAGTTTGGCACCCCATCTCGTCGGCGACCTCGAGCAGCTTGGTGCGCAAGGGCGTATAGACGATATCGGTCACGACCGCGCCCTTTTGCAAACCGTCCAGCGGAACGCGCAAAGGCTGCTGGCCAATCATGCCCAGCGATGTGGTGTTCACAACCGTCGCCGCATAATCCAGCATGTTGCCGGCCTGCACCCAGTCAAAAACACGTACGCGCTTGCCAAATTCCTGCGCCAGCGCATCCGCACGAACGCGCGTGCGGTTGGAGAGCAACAATTCCGGCACGCCAGCATCAAGCAGCGCTGCGATGACTGCGCGCGATGCGCCCCCAGCACCTAGCACAGCGGCAGGGCCGGCCTTCGCATCCCAAGCGCAAGGCGCGCTTTGCAGGTTTTTGATAAAGCCGTATCCATCAGTATTATCCGCGTGGATCTTGCCGTCTTTGCGAAAGATCAGCGTGTTTGCGGCCCCGATCAACGTGGCACGGTCCGTGACCAGATCGGCGATATCCAGCACTTTTTCCTTGTGCGGAATCGTTACATTCACCCCAACAAATCCGGCTTTGGGCAATGTGCGCAACACCGTCTCCAGATCCTCGGCAGCGACATTCATGGGAATGTAATGCCCGGCAAGGCCGCGCGTTTTCAGCCAATGCCGGTGGATCTGCGGCGAGCGGGAATGGGCGATAGGTGTGCCAATGACACCAGCCAACGGGATTGTATGTGCGCTCATGACTTCAATTCCCCTCTGGCGGCGAGAAACGTGATAATTTCCAGCAATGGCAGGCCCAAGACATGGAAATGATCGCCGGTGATGCGCTGAAACAGCCGCACGCCCTCTTCCTCCAATTTATATGCGCCAACGGAGTGCCGGATGCTGTCCCAGTTGCGCGCGATGTACTCATCCAGATATGCATCCGATACATCACGCATCTGCATCTGCACAACACCCACATGCCGCCAGACCGGAGCGGCGCCATCACATATCACCGCAGCGGACATCAGTTTATGCGTCTTGCCCCGCATGGCGATAAGTTGCGCGCGCGCGTCATCTTGGGTCTCGGGCTTGGACAGTATCTGGCCCTCCAAATCCAACACCTGATCGCAGCCGATGACCAATTTGCCAGGATGCCGCTCGCCAATCTTGCGGGCCTTCAACTCGGCCAGCGCATCTGCGATGTCGCGCGATGATGCACCCTCGGCAAGCAGGGCAGATTTCATAGCGTCCTCATCGACACGCGCAGGGTACACATCGACAGTGATGCCTGCGTTTTCCAGCAATGTTCGACGAATGGCAGATTGAGACGCCAGAATAATGCGGACAGTCATGTGGAAAACCCATTGGCAAGTGGTGGTAGATCTACCCGAGTTATGCCCATTCGCGCGGCATTACCAACGATCCGCGGATAACGTGATGTTTTCGCGCTGGTGCCACGGCAAAACTCCCATGGTGGATTGTATGAAATTCTGCACGGGAGGAATCGGTCGGGTATGTCGGTTATCCCAAGGCCGAACATCGAAATCTCGGCTATTTTTACACCGTTTCCGCCAGTATATAGCAGCCCTAATAAAGCGCGCACAAAGATATCCCCACTTCGCCAAGCTGTTGCCAAACCTGTGGGTGACCGGATAATCCACAGGAAAAGCCTATCCCTACTTAATCATCATCCTTTCCTATATTTCTATTTTATTATTAGTAAGACAGGCACAGGCAGGACACGCTCATGACTCAGCTTCTTGGAGAGATTTACCCATGGACGAAGGCGCTGCACATCGTGTCGGTAATCGCTTGGATGGCTGGCCTGTTCTATTTGCCACGTCTGTTCGTCTATCACATCGAAGCTGCGACGCCCGGCGATAGCCGCGACGAGATTTTTCAGGTGATGGAGCGCAGGTTGCTGCGGGCGATCATGAACCCGGCAATGGTCGCGACATGGGTGTTTGGCTTAATGCTGGTGATGACGCCGGGCATTGTGGATTGGGCATCGATCTGGCCATGGACCAAGGCGGCAGGCGTTTTGGGCATGACGTGGTTTCACCATTGGCTGGGCGCGCGCCGCAAGGAGTTGATGCTTGGCACATGTGAGGTCAGCGGGCGCAGCTTTCGGCTTATGAATGAGGTACCGACTGTCTTGCTGATTGTGATCGTCTTTTCTGTCGTCTTGCGATTTTAACCGGCGATTGACTTGGGCCCGCGCCGCTTGTAGGTAACGACAAGCCGCCCGTTCGGGATGTGCATCTTCATATTTAATTCGATCTATTCCGCGCTTATCCTGCGCGCTTGAGGTTTCCCATGTCCGAAGACCGTCTAAACCTGTCCGATCTCAAGGCCCACACCGCCAAGGATCTTCTGTCTATGGCCGAAGAGCTGGAGATCGAGAACGCCTCGACCATGCGTAAGGGCGAGATGATGTTCTCTATCCTGAAAGAGCGGGCCGAGGATGGATGGACCGTGTTTGGCGACGGCGTACTTGAGGTTATGCAGGACGGTTTCGGCTTTCTGCGTTCGACCGGGGCAAATTATCTGTCTGGTCCCGACGATATCTACGTCTCTCCCGACATGATTCGGCAATTCTCGCTGCGCACTGGCGACACCATCGACGGCGAGATGAAACAGCCCGACGATACCGAGCGCTATTTCGCCCTGACCAGCGTGACGCAGATCAACTATGAGGACCCCGAGAAGGCGCGTCACAAGATCGCGTTCGATAACCTGACGCCGCTGTATCCGGACGAACGCCTGACGCTGGAGATCGACGATCCGACGATCAAGGATAAGTCAGCACGCATCATTGACTTGGTTGCGCCCATCGGCAAAGGCCAGCGCTCGCTGATCGTTGCGCCCCCGCGTACGGGTAAGACGATGATCATGCAAAACATTGCTGCCAGCATTGAGCGGAACCACCCGGAATGCTATTTGATTGTTCTTCTGATCGACGAGCGGCCGGAAGAGGTGACAGACATGCAGCGGTCCGTCAAAGGTGAAGTCGTAAGCTCGACCTTCGACGAGCCTGCGACTCGGCACGTCGCGGTTAGCGAAATGGTGATTGAAAAGGCCAAGCGACTCGTTGAACATAAGCGAGATGTTGTGATCCTTCTCGACTCGATCACAAGACTTGGTAGAGCGTACAATACCGTTGTCCCGTCCTCAGGTAAGGTTCTGACGGGCGGTGTCGATGCTAATGCCCTGCAACGGCCCAAGCGTTTCTTTGGCGCAGCGCGCAATATCGAAGAGGGCGGCTCGCTTACGATCATCTCGACCGCGCTGATCGATACAGGCAGCCGGATGGACGAAGTGATCTTTGAAGAATTCAAAGGCACCGGTAACTCCGAACTGGTCTTGGATCGCAAGATTGCAGACAAGCGCGTGTTCCCGGCCATTGATATTTTGAAATCAGGCACACGCAAAGAAGAGCTGCTGGTCGATAAGCTGGACTTGCAAAAGACGTTTGTGCTCCGCCGTATTCTTAACCCGATGGGTACGACAGATGCCGTTGAATTCCTGATTTCCAAGCTAAAACAGACGAAAACAAACGCTGAATTCTTCGACTCAATGAATACCTGATAGCATAACAGGTGATCCCGACGGGCCCGTCGCGATCGCCGGTTAACGGAGGCGGGAATGGATACGATCTACGCAATGTCCTCCGCACAGGGCAGGGCCGGGGTTTCGATCATCCGCGTGTCCGGCCCCAGCGCATGGGCGGCATGCATGATTATTTGCGGTGATGTGCCGCCTGAGCGTTTGGCATCAGTCCGCGCCCTGAAAAATACCGAAGGCGATATTCTGGATCAGGCGCTGGTCCTAACCTTCGCAGAGGGCGCCAGTTTTACTGGCGAAGAATCCGTTGAATTTCACGTCCATGGCAGCATTGCAGTAGTTACGGCAGTGCTTGGAGCGCTGTCTGCTATCACGGGCCTCAGGTCTGCAGATCCTGGCGAGTTCACACGGCGCGCGCTCGAAAATGACTGCCTTGATCTGGCGCAAGTTGAAGGTTTGGCCGACCTAATCGACGCCGAAACGGAGGCTCAGCGTAAGCAAGCGCTGAGGGTATTCTCTGGCGAACTCGGCGCACGCGCTGACGAATGGCGCCGTAAGCTGATTCGGTCCGCTGCTTTGATTGAGGCGACGATTGACTTTGTGGACGAGGAAGTACCAGTCGATGTGTCGCCTGAAGTGGGAACTTTGCTCTCCAGCGTGATTGATGAACTTGCGCGAGAGATCGCGGGGACGCATGCGTCTGAGCGTATTCGCACAGGCTTCGAAGTGGCGATTATTGGCGCTCCGAATGTAGGTAAGTCGACGCTTCTTAATACGCTGGCCGGCCGAGACGCAGCGATAACGTCGGACATCGCAGGCACGACGCGTGATGTGATCGAGGTACGCATGGATATTGGCGGACTGCCTGTCACGTTGCTCGATACAGCTGGGCTGCGCGAAACTGATGATCGGATTGAGGCAATGGGCGTAGACTTAGCCCGCAAGCGCGCCGCCGCCGCCGATCTTAGAGTGTTCCTCCTTTCGCCAAGTGGCGAATTGCCATTTAAGCCAGAATTAGATGACGTAGTCCTAACAGCGAAATGTGACGTTGAATCGGGCGAATATTCCGGTATTTCCGGTAAAACCGGGGCAGGTGTTGACGAATTGATTGGACGAATTTCGCAGATTCTCTCCGGCCGCGCATCTAACGCAGGAATTGCCACACGGGCACGTCACCGGGAGGCGATGGCCCGCGGCGCCGCATCCCTTGAGGCGGCGCTAGTCCTGTTGGGCGATGGTGAAGATTCCGCCGATTTGGCGGCAGAGGAGTTGCGAAGCGCTGTTCGAGCGCTCGATTCTTTGGTAGGACGGGTGGATATAGAAAATGTGCTGGATGAGATCTTTGCCAGCTTCTGCCTCGGCAAGTAAGGATTGTTTCACGTGAAACATTGTGATTTCGATGTTCTGGTCATAGGTGGCGGACATGCGGGTGCGGACGCCGCACATGCGTCCGCGCGCACTGGTGCTCGCACGGCGTTGATAACTCTGTCGCGGAACAGCATTGGTGTTATGTCGTGTAACCCTGCGATTGGTGGCCTTGGAAAAGGACATCTCGTCCGCGAAATCGATGCGCTTGACGGTGTGATGGGCCGCGTTGCGGATGCGGCGGGAATTCAGTTTCGCCTTTTGAATCGACGCAAGGGCCCGGCTGTGCAAGGCCCCCGTGCCCAGGCAGATCGGCACATCTATCGCGCAACAATGCTTGCTGAGCTAGAGTCGCAAGAAAACCTGACAATTATCGAGGGCGAAGCTGCGGACTTTATGATGCGTAGCGGCGCAGTTGTCGGCGTCGTGTTGGCTGACGGATCCGAAGTCGTTAGCAAAGCCGTCGTCTTAACGACTGGCACTTTCCTACGCGGCGTTATTCATATTGGTGAAGTTTCTCGGCCCGGTGGGCGAATGGGCGATAAGCCCTCAATAAAACTCGCCGAACGCCTCGATAGTTTTGACCTACGGATGGGCCGACTGAAAACCGGCACTCCACCACGCCTCGACGCGCGTACGATCAACTGGGATTGCCTGGAATCGCAACCCGGTGACGAGGACCCTGTCTTGTTTTCCTTTCTGTCGAAAGGTGTTCAAGCTCGCCAAATTTCCTGTGGGATTACTCACACGAATGAAGCGACGCATGATATTATTCGTGAAAACCTCAGGCGTTCTGCGATGTATGGAGGTCAAATCGACGGGATCGGACCGCGTTATTGCCCATCTATCGAGGATAAGGTTGTTCGATTTGCCGACAAGACCTCACATCAGATATTCCTAGAACCCGAAAGCCTCACAGATAGCTTGATCTATCCCAACGGGATTTCAACGTCTTTGCCGGAAGACGTGCAGCTAAGCTATGTGCAGTCAATTCAAGGTTTGGAGCGTGCTGAAATCCGGCAGCCTGGTTATGCCATTGAATATGATTACGTTGATCCGCGTGTTCTTGACGCAACGCTTATGGTCCGGGACGTGCCCGGACTGTATCTCGCTGGCCAGATCAACGGCACCACCGGGTACGAGGAGGCCGCGGCGCAGGGGCTGGTCGCTGGCCTAAACGCCAGCCTAGCGGCGTCGGGACAGGCGCCTGCGCTGTTCAGCCGCTCTACCAGCTACATTGGTGTGATGATCGACGACCTCATAACGCGAGGTGTTAGTGAGCCTTACCGCATGTTCACATCAAGGGCCGAGTTTCGGCTATCTCTGCGCGCGGATAACGCCGACCAACGTTTGACCGCTCAGGGGATTTTGTGGGGCTGCGTTTCCAACTCGCGCCGTGCCTTCTTTGAACGCAAGATGGCGGCGTTGGATTCTGCACGCAGTCGGATTCAGGCTGATGTATATACGCCGCAGCAGTTGCTGACGCTTGGGTTGACTATCAACCAAGATGGTCGCAAACGAAACGGCTACGAAGTCCTTTCCCTTCCGGATGTAAAGTTCGATCATTTGGTCCGGCTAAATTCAAAGCTCGACGACGTTGATGTTGAAGTTCAGGCGCAGCTGGAGAAAGATGCGCTCTACTCAAATTACATTGCACGGCAAGAAAGAGACGTTGCTTTGATGCGTAAGGATGAAGCGCATGTTATTCCAAAAAACTTTGATTATCAGGTACTTGAGGGGCTGTCGAATGAGTTGAAGGCAAAGCTTCAGAGCGTCCGCCCTGCAAACCTCGCTCACGCTGCGCGGATTGACGGGATGACTCCTGCGGCATTGACCTTGCTCTTAACTAGACTGAGATCGGGAAATCGGGCGCGGGCGCTGTGACGACGTTGCTAGACGATGTTTCACGTGAAACACTTGATCAACTACGCGCACTCGAAGATATCGCCCAAAAGTGGACGACGAAGATTAATCTGGTATCGCGAGAAAGTGCAAAGGGTTTGTGGGAACGCCACATCTTGGACTCCGTGCAAATATATCGCGCTGCGCCTACTCAGGCCCTTCACTGGGCAGATTTAGGCTCAGGCGGTGGATTTCCAGGGCTCGTCGTGGCAATCTTTGCTCAGGCTTCCGATTCGCCCCGTCAGATTACGCTGGTGGAGAGCGATGAACGGAAATGCGCGTTTCTGAGGGCCGCTCTCCGTGAAACCGGGGCGGTTGCGACTATAATAAACGAGCGCATCGAGGCGGTTCCGCCTCTGAACGCAGACGTCCTTTCTGCACGGGCTCTCGCCGAGTTATCCACCCTGATGCTGTATGCAGAGCGGCATCTGTCCTCGACCGGCACTGCGATCTTTCCAAAAGGCGCCCAGTGGAAAAGTGAAGTCGAGGCGGTAAAATCAGAGTGGAAATTTGATTGCTCCGTGATTAAGAGTGAACTGAAAGCTGACGCTGCAATTCTGAGCATTAAAGGAGTGTCCCGTGTCTGACTTAGCCCGCCCACATGGGCCGCACATTATAGCGGTAGCGAATCAGAAGGGCGGCGTCGGCAAGACGACGACAACCATAAACCTTGGTGCGGCGCTGGCCGAGCAGGGACTGCGTGTCTTGATCGTGGATCTGGACCCTCAGGGAAATGCGTCGACGGGGCTTGGGATTGAGGTAGATGATCGCGAATTTACTACCTACGAATTGTTGCTGGAAGATATCGACTTGGGACAGGTCATTCAGCCCACCAACAGAGAAAACTTGATGATTATCCCGGCGACGGTTGATCTTAGCTCTGCAGATATTGAACTGATTTCAAACGAAAAGCGTAGCTTTCTGCTACATGACGCGTTGCGGCAGACTGCGATGGATCGATATGATCTGGATTATGTCCTTATTGACTGCCCGCCGTCCTTAAACTTGTTGACCGTCAACGCGATGGTAGCGTCTCACTCGGTCTTGGTACCGCTTCAGAGCGAGTTTTTCGCCCTTGAGGGCTTGTCGCAGCTCATGCTGACGATCCGAGAGGTGCGGCAATCGGCGAATCCCAACCTACGGATCGAAGGTGTGGTTCTGACGATGTTCGACGCGCGTAACAATCTATCAGGCCAGGTTGAAAAGGATGCGCGCGAAAATCTTGGGGATTTGGTGTTTAAAACCATGATACCACGAAATGTAAGATTGAGCGAGGCGCCGTCATATTCGATGTCAGTGCTGGAATACGACACGCAGTCACGCGGCGCGAACGCCTATCGCGCGCTGGCAAAGGAATTGGTTAAAAACCGGACGCCAGTGGCGGCTTAGGCAAGGGAGCGATACGAATGGCGGACAAAGGACAAAAGCAACGGGGGCTAGGCCGTGGCCTCTCTGCGCTGATGGCGGATGTGAATGATCGGACGGATCTAAGCACTTCGGCACCGCGTGCACCAGATATGATGGTCCCGGTCGAGCAGGTGGTCCCGAACCCCGATCAGCCGCGCCGTCGGTTTGATGCTGATTTACTGGATGATCTGGCCGCCTCGATCAAAGAAAAGGGCATCATCCAGCCGTTGATAGTGCGGCGTAAAGGCGATGGTTACGAGATCGTCGCAGGCGAACGGCGCTGGCGCGCCGCGCAAAAGGCGGGCCTGCACCACATTCCGGTGGTAATCCGTGATTTTGATGATACCGAAGTTCTGGAAATCGCAATCATCGAAAACATTCAACGTGCTGACCTGAATCCCGTCGAGGAAGCAGCGGGATATGTTCAGTTAATGAACAAATTTGGCCACACGCAAGAAAAGCTGGCCGAGGCACTCGGCAAAAGTCGGAGCCACATCGCGAACACGATGCGCCTGATGCAGCTACCTGAGGTGGTCAGGGATTTCGTTACCGAGGGCAAGCTGTCGGCAGGCCATGCGCGCAGTCTGATTACGGCGAAGGATCCGGTTGCACTGGCCAAAAAAGTGATTGCTGGCGATTTATCTGTCCGAGATACCGAGAAGCTAGTTCGCAAAGCGGCGGCTCCCCCGCCAGACAGCGACCGCCCGTCGCGCAAGTCGGCGCGCAAATCGACAGAAAAGACCGCCGATACACGCGCGCTCGAAGGTGATCTGTCCGCCAACCTTGGAATGAAAGTGTCTGTCGACCATCAAGATGGATCAGAATATGGTGTAATAACAATAACTTACAAAACTCTTGATGAACTTGATGAGCTTTGCAGAATTCTGACGACGGGTCAGTAACCTCTAGTCAGGCAGAAGCTCGGTTATCACAGCGTTCAAGACCATGCGTCCCTTTGGCGTCGCTGCGATTGTGACACCGTCAGTATCTATCATCCCTAACGCGGCGAGATCAGTGATCTTAGTGGAATTCAGCTCGACGCCCGCTAGATCGCGATAGCGCCTCAAGTCGATTCCCTCTGTTATCCGCAGCCCCATCATCAGATATTCACCGGCTTGGTCTTTGGGGGCTATCGCGACACGTGGTTTCTCGGTCAGGCCGTTGTCACTACGGGGCAGCCATGCTGCGGGGAGGGCATACGCCTCGGTCGCCCAACGGACACCGCCCAATGTAAGCCTTCCATGTGCCCCGGGGCCAATTCCTATGTAATCGCCATGGCGCCAGTAAATCATGTTATGTCTGGATTCTCCGCCTTTTGCAGCGTGATTTGACACCTCATAGGCGGGCATTCCGGCGCCCTCGCACAGCTCTTGGGTCGCTTCGTACATATCTACGGCCAGATCGTCGGCGGGGAGACCTTTGAGTCCGCCAGCCTCAAAGCGTGCGCCGAACGCTGTGCCCGGCTCAATCGTGAGCTGATAAAGCGACAGGTGATCGACCGCCATAGACAGCGCTTCGGACAGTTCGTTGCGCCAGTCGGCCAGTGTCTGGTCCTGCCGCGCATAGATTAGGTCAAAGCTGACCCTGTCAAACTGAGCGCGCGCCACGTCAAAGGCGGCGCGCGCCTCGGATGCCGTATGGATACGGCCAAGGCGGCGCAGATCGGTATCGTTAAGCGCTTGAATTCCCATAGAAACACGATCTACGCCGGCGGCGGCGTATCCAGCGAACCTACCCGCCTCAACGGAGCCAGGATTAGCCTCCAGAGTGGTTTCCAGATCGTTCGCGAGCGTCCAGTGTTGTCGCACGCGGTCGAGAATGGCATGGACCGTCTCGGGTGGCATCAAGCTAGGTGTGCCGCCCCCGAAGAAAATTGAGTTCAGGACGCGCCCCTGAGTCAATTCTGCATAACGATCAATCTCGCGCAGAAACGCATCGCGCCAGGCCGATTGGTCGATATCGTGACTAACATGGCTGTTAAAGTCGCAGTAGGGGCATTTGGCGGCGCAGAACGGCCAATGTAGATACAGGCCAAAGCCGCCAAGGCGCCAATCATCAGTCAAGGCAGCCCTTTACAAACTTAGCGAATGCGTCTGCCCTATGGCTGATCCGGTTCTTTTCGGTCGGGTCCATCTGGGCAAAGCTGAGATCGTAGCCAGTCGGTTGAAATATGGGATCGTATCCATGCCCGTTGTCCCCGCGCATGGGCCAAATGATTTCACCCTCTACCGTGCCGGGAAATATTTCGTCATGCCCATCGGGCCACGCGAGGGCCAGAGTGCAGCAAAATCGAGCCGTCCATGGTTGAGGTGTGTTCGTTGCAACTAATTTATCATGCGCCTTGGTCATTGCCATCGGGAAGTCACGCCCATTCGGCGTTTCAGCCCAGTCGGCGGTATAGACACCGGGGGCGCCACTCAGCACGTCAATCTCGATCCCGGAATCGTCAGACAGGGCGGGCAGGCCGGTGGCCTGCGCCGCGGCATGCGCCTTGATCCGGGCGTTTCCGGCAAAGGTCGTTTCTGTCTCTTCTGGCTCTGGCAAGCCGCGGTCGGCAGCGCCGACCACGGTAATGCCGTAGGGAAGCAGTAGATCGGCGATCTCGGCCAGTTTGCCCGCGTTATGCGTGGCAACCAGCAGGGTATCGCCGGTTAATTTACGCATTGACGGCGGCCAGTTGCAGCACGGCCAATTCACCGACGCCCTTTTCGGCCAGATCCATCAGCTGATTCATCTGGTCGCGGTTGAACGTTGTGCCCTCAGCCGACATCTGCACTTCGATCAGCTTGCCGGACTGGGTCATTATAAAGTTACCGTCGACGCCGGCCTCACTATCCTCCGGATAGTCCAAATCAAGGACAGCTTGCCCTGCATAAAGGCCACAAGACACAGCGGCGACCGGATCAATCAGCGGATCGGAGGTCACGGCGCCCATCGTCATCAACCTATTCACCGCCAGCTTCAACGCGACCCAGCCACCGGTGATCGCCGCGCAGCGGGTGCCGCCATCGGCCTGGATAACGTCGCAATCAACTGTGATCTGACGCTCGCCCAATGCGACGCGGTCAACGCCTGCGCGCAAAGAACGCCCAATTAGTCTCTGAATCTCTACTGTGCGACCGCCTTGTTTGCCTGCTGTCGCCTCGCGCCGCATGCGCGATGTGGTCGAGCGTGGTAGCATCCCGTATTCCGCTGTGATCCAGCCCAGACCAGACCCCTTGATAAAGGGTGGAACGCGATCCTCGATGGTGGCGGTGCACAGGACGTGCGTGTCACCGACGCGGATCATGCAGGATCCTTCGGCGTGTTTCGTAATGCCCGTTTCGATTGAAACGGCGCGCATTTCGCTTAACTCTCTACCAGAGGGGCGCATGACTGATCCTTTATGTCGGTTGCCCGGGGGAATACAGGGGCGCGGGCCGGGATGGCAACCCCGATTGACCCCGCGAACCGCAGCCCGTTAGATAGCCCAGCTAGGCGAGGAGCCATTCATGACTGACGCGCGGAAGCTGCTGGAGGAGATGAACGAACGCTCGCGCGAGGTGTTTCGCCGTGTAGTCGAGAGTTATCTCTTGACAGGCGCGCCCGTCGGATCACGTAGCCTGACCCGCGACATGAGCGAAAAGGTCAGCGCCGCAACTGTGCGAAACGTCATGCAGGATCTGGAGTATATGGGCCTGCTCGACAGCCCCCATATCAGCGCGGGACGCGTCCCCACGCAAAGTGGGTTGCGCATGTTCGTTGATGGCCTGCTTGAGGTTGGTGATCTGCAAAGCGCAGACCGCGCCCTGATGGACAGCACTCTGTTGTCCAATTCCACCGATGTTGCTGGCGTATTAGACCGGATCGGGCAGACATTATCGGGCGTGACCCAAGGCGCATCGCTGGTCTTGGCGCCCAAGCACGAGGCGCCGATTAAACATATCGAGTTCGTTAGTTTGGGCCATGATCGCGCCTTGGTGGTGCTCGTCTTTGGCGATGGCCACGTGGAAAACCGAATTTTTACGCCGCCGCCGGGGCAGACGCCTAGTTCGATGCGAGAGGCGGCAAATTTCCTGAATGCGTTGATTGAGGGCCGCACGCTGAGCGATGTGCAATCTGTGATCGCCAGCCAGATCAGCGCTCGTCGGCAAGAGATCGACCAACTGGCTCACGCTATGATCGAAAGCGGCCTCGCCGTCTGGGCGGGAGAGGGTGAGGGGCCCGAGCGCCTCATCGTGCGGGGCCGGTCGCATCTGCTTAACGCAAGTACAGATGAGGTGGACTTGGAGCGTATACGAACGCTTTTTGACGATTTGGAGCGTAAGCGCGACATTGCCAACTTTCTCGAGCTGACAGATGAGGGCGAGGGAGTGCGTATCTTTATCGGGTCTGAAAATAAACTTTTTTCACTTACGGGTTCCTCTTTGGTAGTCTCTCCATATATGAACGCAGACCGGAAGATCGTCGGAGCCGTGGGGGTCATCGGACCCACGCGGCTAAATTATGGGCGCATCGTTCCGATCGTGAATTATACGGCGCAGCTGGTGGGCAAGCTGATCGCCGATAGAAGTTGAAGGGCTTAAAAAATGGCAGAGCGCAATAACGAAGACTTCCTCGACGATATCGAACAGGCCGAGGCCGAAGCGTATCACGAGGACATGACCGAAATTTCCGACGAGGACGCCGAGTTAGACACGGTCCGTGCCGAACGTGACGCGTTTCACGACAAATTTCTGCGCGCGCTGGCTGACGCCGAAAATGCGCGCAAGCGTGCCGAAAAGGATCGCCGCGAGGCCGAGAATTACGGTGGCTCCAAATTGGCGCGCGATCTGTTGCCGGTCTATGACAACATGAAGCGTGCCGTAGATTCCCTTAGCGAAGATCAGCGCGAGGCAAACGCCGCCCTGATTGAAGGAATTGAGCTGACCATGCGTGAGCTGATCAGCGTCTTTGCAAAACATGGCGTGCGGATCGTATCGCCGCAGGTGGGCGACCGTTTCGATCCACAGCATCATGAGGCGATGTTTGAAGCGCCGCTGCCCGGCACCAAGGCGGGCGAGATTATCCAGGTCTCGGCTGAAGGCTTTATGCTGTATGATCGCATCCTGCGACCGGCGCAGGTGGGCGTGTCTTCAATGCAGGGCTAAATTAGGCCGATTGCGCTGTGAAACAGAGACGTCTCGGACTAATGTTTGGGGCGTTTCGCTTCATTTAGTGCCGCTTTGTGATAGCTTTGACTTCAACTCATAAATCAGCGCCAGCGCCTCACGCGGACTAAGCTCATCAGGCAGGATTGCGGTCAGCGCCACCTCAATCTCGGACGGACCTTGCGTTTGAATTGGTGGCGATGTCGGGCGGCTTGAGAAAAGCGGTAGATCGTCAATCAACGCATCGCGCGCACTGCCGCCTTCGCGTTCGCCTCGCTCTAGTGCGTCCAGCACCACGCGCGCGCGGTTGATCACGGCGTTCGGCAGCCCGGCCAGTTTGGCCACTTGCACCCCGTAGGATCGGTCGGCCGCGCCGCGCCGCACTTCATGCAGGAAAATAACGTCGCCCTCATGCTCTTTGACTGCCACGGTTGCATTGTCGACGCGGGCCAGCTTATCGGTCAGGTTTGTCAGCTCATGATAGTGTGTCGCAAATAATGCGCGACAGCCATTGACCTCGTGCAGATGCTCCAGCGTAGCCCAAGCGATCGACAGGCCGTCATAGGTGGCGGTGCCGCGACCAATCTCGTCCAGAATGACAAGCGCGCCGGCATCGGCCTGATTGAGAATCGCAGCCGTTTCGACCATCTCGACCATGAAGGTAGAGCGCCCCCGCGCCAGATCGTCGGATGCGCCGACACGGCTGAATAGCTGGCTGACGATCCCGATATGGGCTGCGCTTGCGGGAACGAAGCTTCCCATTTGGGCCAAAAGTGCGATCAATGCGTTTTGCCGCAAGAAGGTGGACTTGCCCGCCATGTTCGGCCCAGTCAGAAGCCAAATGTCGCTCTCGCCCCCAAGGTTGCAATCGTTTGCGACGAATGGCCCGCCCCCTTGGGTACGCAACGCGTGCTCCACGACGGGATGACGCCCGCCGGTGATGGCCAAAGCGCGGCTGTCATCCACGTTTGGGCGGCACCAATTGGCCTCCACTGCCAGATCGGCCAGGGCGGTGGTCAGGTCCAGTTGAGACAAGGCCCGCGCGACTTGGCTCAACATGGGCGCCTCAGCTACAATAGCAGCCTTTAACGCTTCGTAGAGACGCTTTTCAATCTCAAGCGCCCGCCCGCCGGCATTCAGGATGCGCGTTTCCATCTCGGAAAGGGGGACCGTCGTGAAGCGCACCTGATTGGCGGTAGTCTGGCGATGTTTGAACGTGTCGCTATGTGGCGGCGACAGCATCTTCTCCGCATGGGTTGCGGTGACCTCGATAAAGTAGCCCAATACATTGTTATGCTTGATCTTCAGCGACGAGATTCCCGTCTGCTGCGCATATTCAGCCTGCATCTTGGCGATCACGCCGCGCCCTTCGTCGCGCAACTGGCGCGCCTCGTCCAAATCGGCATCATGCCCCTCAGCGATAAAGCCGCCGTCGCGGACCAGCAAAGGGGGCTCGGCGACCAAGGATTGATCCAGCAGCGTCATCAAGGCGTCGTGGCCAATCAAATCCTTGGCTTGATCCGCCAGCGCGTCCGGCAGGTCGAAGTCCTTCATTAGTCTGGCAATCTCTTCGGCGCCTTCGAGCCCGTTACGTATCGCGGCCAGATCGCGCGGTCCGCCCCGGTCCAGACCAAGACGCGACAGCGCGCGATCGAGGTCGGGCACCTTGCGCAGATGAGTACGCAGATCGGACCTGAATCGAGACTGTTCCACGGCAAAGCCGATCATATCCAGCCGCGCTTTGATGGTATCAAGGCTTCGCGATGGGCTCGACAGGCGCCGCTCAAGCAGGCGCCCGCCACCTGCGGTCACGGTACGATCAATGACGAACAGCAGTGACCCGGCGCGCCCGCCTGACAGCGCATGGGTCAGCTCCAGATTGCGGCGCGTGGCCGCGTCGATCTGCATGACGCCCGCCAGATTTTCGCGCTGGGGTGGCTGCAATAGCGGCAGTTTGCCCTTTTGCGTAATTTCCAGATACTCGACGACTGCGCCCATCGCCGCGACCTCGGCCCGCTCAAACGTGCCGAACGCGTCCAGCGTCTGCACGTTGAACAGCGCGCAGAGCCGTTTGCCTGCGCTCCCGCTATCAAACGCAGAGCGTCCAAGCGGCGTCATAGACGCGCCGGATTCTGTCACTAAATTAGCGATTTCGCCGCCTACGCCGTCGACGACCAGCACCTCACTGGGGCTGAGCCGTGCCAGCTCTGGGCCGATCCGTGCGGGCGGCAATGGCAACACATGCAGCGCCCCGGTAGAGATGTCGGTCCATGCCAGCGCATGTTCCCCCCGCACCTCGGCGATGGCGGCAAGGTAATTGTGGCGCCGCGCCTCCAGCAGCGATTCCTCGGTCAGCGTACCGGGCGTGACCAGCCGGACGACGCCGCGCTTCACAACCGATTTTGAGCCGCGCTTCTTTGCTTCTGCAGGGTTTTCTAGCTGCTCGCAGACGGCAACGCGAAATCCCTTGCGGATCAACGTCAGCAGATACCCCTCGGCGGCGTGAAAGGGCACCCCGCACATGGCGATATCCTGCCCCAGATGTTTGCCCCGTTTGGTCAGCGCGATATCCAGCGCCTCGGCAGCGGCAGCGGCATCATCAAAGAACAGTTCGTAGAAATCGCCCATGCGATAGAACAGCAGGGCACCGGGATACTCGGCCTTAATCTCTAGGTATTGCGCCATCATTGGCGTGACTGTGTCGCTGGTCATGAAAGGCCCCCAT
>JAGXGX010000055.1 GCA_024636515.1 Roseovarius sp. | reverse complement strand
GTCTCAGGCCGACGCGGGTGTCGATATTATCGGCCCGTCGGACATGATGGACGGGCGCATCGGCGCCATTCGCACGGCCCTAGAGGCGGCGGGTCATCAAGACACCATCCTGCTGAGCTATGCCGCTAAATACGCCAGCGCCTTTTACGGCCCATTCCGCGATGCTGTGGGCGCATCCGGCGCCCTGTCTGGCGCAGCTATGGGTGACAAGCGGACGTATCAGATGGATCCTGCCAACGCAGACGAAGCGATGCGCATGATTGCCCGCGATCTGGCCGAAGGCGCGGATGCGATCATGGTCAAGCCGGGGATGCCATACTTAGACATCTGCCGCCGGGCCAAAGATACGTTCGGCGCGCCGACCTACGCCTATCAGGTCAGCGGCGAATACAGCATGATCACAGCCGCCGCGCAAAACGGCTGGATCGACGGCGAGCGTGCCATGATCGAGAGCCTTATCGCGTTCAAGCGTGCCGGCTGCGACGGCATCCTGACCTACTTCGCCCCGGCAATGGCACGCCTGCTACGCTGAACATCGCGCGATAATTCGCCCAAGGCGCCCCCCGTGCGTGACAATGCGCGGTACCCCGCCTATAGTCGGTCACAGATCGACCGATGAAACGGTCGGCGGCATTCAGGCAACGAACAGGCATAAATCCATGAGCATTCTCACCAGACGCGGTTTCACTCTGGGCGCGCTCGGCAGCGCCGGTCTTATGACGGCAGCTTGCGGCAATGGCATCGGCAGCCGCGGCCCCGAGCAAATTGATGCGCGCGTCAATACCACCGTTCAGTATCTCTATGACAACTACCCCGGCACCCGCACCCTGTCCGAGAAGGCGACGGGTATGTTGGTCATGCCGCTGATTACCGAGGCCGGGTTTGGCTTGGGCGGCGGATACGGGCGCGGCGCGCTTCAGATCGATGGACGGACGGTCGACTATTACTCCGCGACCAAGGGCAGCGTCGGCTTGCAGATCGGTGCGCAACAGTTCGCGCATGTGCTGTTCTTTATGACCGGCAATGCGCTGTCCAGCTTCCGCAGATCGTCGGGCTGGGCGGCAGGCGCAGATATAGAATACGTGTTCAAGGACACGGGTGAAAACCTGCGCGCCGAGACCACAACCTCGATCTCGCCAGTCATCGCGGTCGTCTTTGGCCAGGCCGGCCTGATGGCAGGCGCCTCGCTGGAAGGCATGAAATACTCGCGCATCATCCCCTGATTTGCGCGCGCGCCGGGGCATTCCCGGCGCGAATGTATCTTCTTTCGCGCGTATAGATGGTCCGCCGCGCGGACGGCTCTTTTTTAGCATGGCGGCTCGAAATTAATTCGCAATGGATACAGGCCCTTAGCGCGCATGCCTCACGGTAGCGGGCCACGGCGGCCATGCGCCATTGCACCCTATATCCAGCCGGTGATATAGCAATTGCTACAACATCTGGAATGACGCGACAGAGTAGGCCCCCCCTTGACCGATACGCCGCAATCCCCCGACGACATGGACTACAACCGCCCACCGCGCGCGGTGTATGACGGCCCGACGGTGTCTATCACCGACGAGATGAAGACGTCCTACCTCGATTATGCGATGTCAGTCATAGTCTCCCGCGCGATCCCTGATCTGCGCGACGGGCTCAAGCCGGTTCATCGCCGCATCCTCTATGCGATGTTCGAGGGCGGCAACACGCACGACAAACCCTACCGCAAATCGGCCCGCGCCGTCGGCGATGTGATGGGTAAATATCACCCGCACGGCGACTCGGCGATCTATGACGCGCTGGTGCGCATGGCGCAGGATTTCTCGATGTCGCTGCCGCTGCTGGATGGTCAGGGCAATTTCGGCTCCATGGATGGCGATAACGCCGCTGCCATGCGCTATACCGAAGTGCGGATGGACAAGCCTGCCGCCTATTTGCTGGCAGATATCGACAAAGATACCGTTGATTTTCAGGATAACTACGACGGCAAGGACCGTGAGCCGACAGTCCTGCCCGCCCGTTTCCCCAACATGCTGGTCAACGGCGCAGGCGGTATTGCCGTCGGTATGGCGACCAATATCCCGCCGCATAACTTGGGCGAGGTCATAGACGCCACGCTTGCGTTGATCGAGAATCCCGATTTGACCAGCGAAGACCTGATTGAATACATTCCCGGCCCCGACTTCCCCACCGGGGGCATCATGCTGGGCCGTACTGGCGCGCGAAAGGCATATCTGGAGGGGCGCGGCAGCGTCATAATCCGTTCCAAGACCCGCACCGAGGAGATCCGCAAAGATCGCTGGGCCATCGTTATTGATGAGATCCCCTATCAGGTGAACAAAGCCACCATGATCGAGCGTATCGCCGAAGCGGCCCGCGAAAAGCGGATCGAAGGCATTGCGCATGTGCAGGACGAGAGCGACCGCAACGGCGTGCGCGTCGTGGTCGAGCTTAAACGCGATGCCACCGCCGAGGTCGTGCTGAACCAGCTGTTCCGCTTTACCCCCATGCAGACCTATTTCGGCTGCAACATGCTGGCCCTCAATGGCGGGCGCCCCGAGCAGCTGACGCTGCGCCGGTTCCTCACATCGTTCATCGACTTCCGCGAGGATGTCGTTGCGCGGCGCACAGCGTACGAGCTGCGCAAAGCGCGTGAGCGCAGTCATATCCTGTGCGGCTTGGCCGTCGCCGTCAGCAACGTTGACGAGGTCGTCGCGACCATCCGCGCCTCTGCCGATGCCGCCGATGCGCGGCAAAAGCTGATGACACGCCGCTGGCCCGCTGGCGAGATCCTCGTCTATATCGCGCTGATCGACGATCCGACACATAAGGCCAACGACGACGGCACATATAACCTGTCCGAGACGCAAGCCCGCGCCATTCTGGAACTGCGCCTGCAACGCCTGACGCAGCTGGGCGTCAAGGAAGTGACCGACGAGCTACAAGAACTCGCCGGCAAGATCAAAGAATACCTCGCCATTCTCGCCAGCCGCGACCGGATCATGCAGATCATCGCGGACGAGCTGGCAGAGGTGAAATCGCTCTTTGCCGTGCCCCGCCGCACGCAGATCGTCGACTGGTCCGGCGATATGGACGACGAGGATCTGATCGAGCGCGAAGATATGGTCGTCACCGTCACATCCGGCGGCTACATCAAACGCACTGCACTGGCCGATTTCCGCAGCCAGAAACGCGGTGGCAAGGGTGTCGGCGGCATGGCGACCAAGGACGAGGACGTAGTAACGACCCTCTTTGTCGCCAATACCCATACGCAACTGCTGTTCTTCACGACCGACGGGATGGTCTACAAGCTCAAGACATGGCGCCTGCCCCAAGGTGGCCGCACGTCCAAAGGCAAGGCGATCGTCAACATCTTGCCGATCCCGCCAGGGGTCTCCATTGCAGCCATCATGCCCGTCGACCGGGATGAGGAAGAGTGGGACGATCTGCAAGTCGTCTTTGCGACATCGGCTGGCACCGTGCGCCGCAACAAGCTGTCGGATTTCACCAATGTGCGCTCGAACGGCAAGATCGCCATGAGGTTCGAAGAAGAGAACGCAGGCATCACGCTGATCAATGCGCGCATCGCGTCGAACGATGACGATGTCATGCTGGTCACGTCCTCTGGCCGGGCAATCCGCTTTCGGGCAACAGACGTCCGCGTGTTTAACAGCCGTGCGTCTTTGGGCGTGCGGGGCATCCGCCTGACCGGCGATGACGGCGTCGTGTCGATGTCGATCATCCCGCATTTCGACGCCACCTCGGACGAACGGGCAGCCTACCTCAAGATGCGCCGCGCTCAGGCCGGACTGACCGACGAAGAGTTGGAAGCGGTGGATGACGAAGGCGACGCGGATGCGGCGATCTCACCGGACCGCTTCACCGCGATGTCGGACGCCGAAACACTGATCCTGACGATCTCTGAGCAGGGAACGGGCAAGCTTAGCTCGTCGCACGATTACCCCATTCGCGGGCGCGGCGGCATGGGCGTGACCGCGATGGACAAGGCGATGCGCGGCGGTGCGCTGGTCGCATCCTTCCCGGTAACGCTCGAGGACCAGATCATGCTGGCCACGTCCAAAGGCCAGTCGATCCGCGTGCCAGTGAAGGGCATCTCTTTCCGCTCGCGCAGTGCCGGCGGCGTCAAGGTGTTTAACACGGGCAAGAACGAGATCGTCGTCAGTGTCGCCTGGATCGCCGAGCAGCCCGACGACGAGGATGGCCCAATAGATGGCGTAGCGGTCGAGGCCGCGCCCGACGGCGAATGAGCGCGGGCGCCGGTAGCAAACCTCGCAGTCCGCGCCGCGCGACAATGATCGTCGCGGCGCTGGCCAGTGCTGCCTTGCTTCTGGTATCGGGTCTCGCCGTGTGGCGACATCTAGGCGGCACGGGCGGCGATCCCACTGGCGAGCGTAGCGCGGTCATCACCAAGGTTGGCGGTGCTGTCGATGCGGCAGGTATCCATTCTCAAAAATGCACCGAGCAACTTGCCGTTCTGGCAGGCGACAGGATTGCGGCTGCTGATCTGAACGCGCACTTGGATCAGGTTGAGACATGCGGCAAAACTGCCCGCGCTCTGGCCGACGCAGGCTATACGGCGCTGGACGTCGGAGCGGGCCTGTCGGCTTCGCCGGGGCGGGCGGCCTATCTGGACGCCGCCGGCTCATTGCTGAGTGTATACGAGATGCAGGGCGACGATTTCGACGTCATCTTTGACATGCTCCACCGCGCGCGGGAAACGGGCGCGCCTATCGCGCCGCTGGGCAGCGACATCACCTATATACTGGGCAATGCCGCGCCCGATCTGGCCGCCGGCCAACAAGAGCTGGACCGCACGCGCACCGCCTATCGCAAGCGAGGTTAAGCGCCTAGCCCTCTGGGTAAAGCGCGCCAAACTTTTGCTCCAGATAGCGCAGCAAGGGCTCTTCGGTCGGCTCAAACCCGCAGGCGCGCGTGATGAGCTCGCGCGGGGTGTATAGCCCACCATGCTGCTGCACGTTCTCGCGCAGCCATGCCGTCGCACCGCTCATGTCGCCCTGCCCCAGTTGCACGTCCAAATCCGGCACCGCCTGGCGCAGCGCCTCGGATAGGCACCCAGCATACACATTGCCGAGGCTATATGTCGGGAAGTAGCCGAAGAGGCCGACGGACCAATGCACGTCCTGCAAACAGCCCTGCGAAGCACTGGGAACAGCATAGCCGAAGTCGCGCAGGAAGCGGTCGTTCCACGCACCCTCCAGATCGGCGGGCGCCAGATCGCCCGCGACCAACGCCCGCTCCAGATCAAAGCGCATGAGGATGTGCAGGTTATACTGCACCTCGTCGGCCTCGGTCCGGATAAACCCCCGATGCAAGCTGTTTACAGCTGCATAGAGAGCATCTGGACCATCAATGCCGAAATCGCCAAATGCATCTGTCATCTGGGTAAAAAGCCAGCCCGTAAAAGCGCGGCTTCGGCCCAGCTGGTTCTCAACGATGCGGCTCTGGCTCTCGTGCACACCCATCGACACGCCCGCGCCTAGTGGCGTCAGCGCATAAGCCCGATCGATCGATTGTTCATAGATCGCATGGCCAGCCTCATGCATCGTGGAGTAGATGCAGTTAAACGGATCGCTATCGCTGGTGCGGGTTGTGATGCGCACGTCGTCGCCCGACCCGCTGGAGAAGGGATGCACCGCCTTGTCGATGCGCCCGCGCGACATGTCATAGCCGCAAACTTTGGCCAGTTGGCGCGCCAACCTCATCTGCGATTGCGCGTCGAAACTGCCCGAAACCTTCGGGGCCGGAGCAGCGCCCAATGCCGCCTCGCGCAACGCGATCAGACCGGGGCGCAAGGCGGTGAACATCGCCTCCAGATCGGCAGCCTTGGCGCCCGGCTCGTAATCGTCGAGCATGGCGTCATAGACGTCGCCGCCATCCGCCAGCGCCGCGCCCTCCTCGCGCCTCAGGGCCACTACCTCGGCCAAAACAGGGGCAAACGCGGCAAAGTCATCCTTTTCGCGCGCTTCGGCCCATTGGCCTTGACTGAGCGCTGTCAGCCGCGCGAGTGCGGTCGCCAGATCGCCCGGCACGCGCTGATTGCGCTCATAGCTGCGCGAGATATGACGTAGCTGCGCCTCGCCTTGCTGGTCGAGCGTCTCGGCGCTTGCAGCCTCGAGCCAGTCCCCAACGCGTGGATCGGTGCGGCGCGCGTGCAGGACCGAGTGCAACGCGCCCGCCTCCTCAGATCGCTGCGTCGCCGCGCCGCGCGGCATCATTGTCTCGCGGTCCCAGCTGAGGCGCCCGGCAATCTGCGCCAGCGCTTCGGTCTGGCGTTGATGCGCCATGAGTTCGTCAAAAGCGCTCATTTTATTTGCCTCTAATGGATTGTGCAGCCGGGTATCCGGCGTGGAATCTGGCGCGGATGATCAGCACCCAAACGATGACCGCCAGAAATTGATGCGCTATCGCCACCTGCCACGGCGCGCCCAGCACAACCGTCACGATCCCTAGGGCAATCTGAGCGAGCACCGCCCAGAAGGCCAGCGTAAACGCGCTGCGCGTCGCGACATACGCACTGCGCCGTCCGCGCAACACCACCAAGATCGAAAATGCCAGCAGCACATAGCCCACCATGCGGTGGATAAACTGCACGGTGCCGGGATTTTCAAAGAAGTTGCGCCACCACGGCTCGATCACCATCATCTGCTGCGGCCACAGCGCGCCGCCCATCAGCGGCCACTCGGTATAGCTGCGCCCGGCGTCTATCCCGGCAACCAGCGCGCCGATGAGTATTTGCACAAAGGCAAGATGCATCCACCCCGTGCCAAGGCCAAAGAGTCGCGCCTCACGCGTGCGCCGGGATTGCATAACCTCGCGTTCGGGGCGCGACAGCAAGAGGACGTACCACGTGATGACGCCCAAGATAACAAAGGCGAGGCCCAGATGGGTGGCAAGGCGATAGGACGCGACATCGGTCCTGTCCCCGCCAAGGCCGGAATATACCATCCACCAGCCGACAGCCCCCTGCGCACCGCCAAGCGCGCCCAGCAGCAGCAGCCGCCCTGTCCAGCCCGCCGGAATCTGCCGCGCCGCCAGAAAGCCAAAAAAGCCGACGGCCCAGACCAGACCGATAAATCGGCCCAACTGGCGGTGGCTCCATTCCCACCAGTAGATCACCTTGAAATCCTCAAGGCTCATCCAGCTATTTTGCGCCTGAAACTCGGGAATAGCCTGATAAAGCTTAAACTCCGCCTGCCAGTCAGCAACGTTCATTGGCGGAATTGCCCCGGTCAGCGGGCGCCATTCGGTAATCGATAGGCCACTATCTGTCAGCCGGGTTAGGCCACCGACCGCGATCATCACCACGACCAGCGCAAAAAGCGCGATCAGCCACAGGCGGATGCCTCGCCGTGCGCCGCGGCGCCCTGCGTCGATCATGCCGCCGCGCGGTGCGACTGGCGCCGCGCCGGGCGTCTCCACCTCCTGAAAAATGCTGCGCTTTTCAGCCATTTCCGCCGCTCCTCACGAAATAATTGCTTGGTCGCAGATTAGTGCGCGCATCCGGACCCTTCAAGCGCCGCCGCCCCCACGGTCCTTCCAACGGACCATCTGACGCAGGATACCGTGCAAAAGCCGCGTATCGGCCTGCGTCAGCGGCATCCGGCTCCAGAAATTGCGCAAGGTCTGGCGCATACTCTCCGCCTTGTGATCCGGGTAGAAAAACCCTGCCTCGCCCATCCGCTCGTCATAATGGGTCGCTAGCGCCTCAATCTCTGCCTGATCCGCCCACTGCGTATTGTGCATATGCACCTTGGCCTCTGGCACCGCGGCAGATGCACGGCGCCACTCATAGGCCGTCAGCAAAACGCATTGCGCAAGGTTCAGGCTAGGAAAGGCCGGATTAACCGGCACCGTGATGATGGCACTGGCGCGGGCCACATCGTCATTCTCCAACCCCGAACGCTCGGGGCCAAACATTACGGCTACCTTTTGCCCGTCTGAAATACGGCGCGCGGCATCCTGCATCGCCTCCTCGGGGCTAAAGATCGGCTTGGTCAGGTCGCGTCCGCGCACCGTGGTGGCATAAACATAGTGGCAATCCTCCAGCGCACCGGGCAGATCACCCACCAGCAGCGCCTCGTCCAATAGCCGCCCGGCCCCGCTGGCCATGGCCACAGCGCCGGGATTGGGCCAGCCATCGCGCGGCGCGACGATGCGCATCCGGTCCAGCCCGAAATTCCACATTGCGCGCGCCGCTGCGCCGATATTCTCGCCCATTTGCGGGCGCACCAGTATAAAGGCCGGCTGGGGCGTGTCTGTCGGCATGATCGGTCCCTCTCGCTTGGCCGCGTGATACCGCCCTGCCCCCGTCTTGGAAAGGCCTGCGCATTCTTCTTGCCCCTAAATATCCCCGCGCGGAGCGCTCCCTGCCGCGCAGCCTGTGGCGCCGCCCGAAATCCTGCGCTATACGCGGGCGACGCCAGACCGAGGAGCGCGCCATGAGCGACCAAGAGCAGCCGCAGATCTACCTTATCACCCCGCCCGAGTTCGATCCCGCGACATTCTCGGATCGCCTCGCCGCTACGCTGGACGCGCACGAAATTGCGTGCCTGCGCCTGTCGCTCGCCACCCATGATGAGGAGCGCATCGCGCGCATCGCAGATGCCTGCCGCGAAGTGACCCATGCCCGCGACGTTGCAATCGTACTGGAGCGTCACATCGCACTGGCCGAACGCCTCGGCCTTGACGGCGTGCATCTGCCGGATGGCGCGCGTTCGGTCCGCAAGGCGCGTGCGGCTCTGGGCGCCGATGCCATTGTTGGCGCATTTTGTGCCCAATCCAGTCACGAAGGGTTGAGTGCGGGCGAGGCCGGCGCCGACTACATCGCCTTTGGCCCCGCAGGCGCCAGCGCACTTGGCGGCGGCGAGCAGGCAGATACGGAACTGTTCCAGTGGTGGACCGATGTGGTCGAGATCCCCGTCGTGGCCGAGGGCGCGCTGACGGCGCCTCGCATCACCGAACTAGCGCCACTCACCGATTTCTTCGGCATTGGGGACGAAATTTGGGGGCACGACGATCCAGCCGCCGCGCTTGGTGCTCTGATCCGCGCGATGGGCTAAGGCGGGCTATCCTTGCCTTTCAGGCGGCATGGCGGCGCGCACAATGCGCTCCGCCTCCTGCGCCAGCGCCTTGCGACCGGGGTAGTCGGCCACCCGCAGCGGCGTATGATAGACCAGTTCGGCCCGCCCGCCGCCTCGCGCTGCCATGACCGCCAGAAAATGCGGCGCGAAATCCATGTCACCAAACCAGCCGTAGAAGTCAGCGTCCTGTCCCGGCGGCGCGTGATAAATCACCGTAATCGGCTGAATATATGCGTCCTGTCGCAGCTCGGGGGCGAAAAATGCTTGAAAGAGCGTCGGCTTGAATGCCAGCACGCGCAGCCCGTCTGTCGATGTGCCCTCGGGGAAAAACAGCAGCGGATGTCCGGCTTTTAGCCGCGTCTCCAGCGCGGTCGTCTGCGCGCGAGCATCGCGGGCGTCACGCCGGATAAACAGCGTACCAGTCCGCCGCGCGAGGTATCCGATGACAGGCCAGCCCGCCACTTCGGCCTTGGAGATGAAGAAAACCCGGTGCCGCGCGTTCAGCACGAAAATATCCAGCCATGAAGCGTGGTTTCCTACCACCGCACCCGGCAATGGCATTGGCCTGCCGCGCAACACGAGCCGCATTCCTAGGGTGACGGTACAGGCGCGCGTGAAGCCCTGCACGATAAAGGGCGATACCGGGCGGCGCTGGCGGCACACCGGACGCTCGACAGCGCGCACGAGCAGAAAAACCGCCAGCAGTACTGCCAGAATGCTTAGTAAAACGGTGCTGCGTACCCCAACGCGCAGCCAGCCAATCAGGCCTGTCGGCGGCGCAGGGGTGCTATCGGCGCGCGGCCATGGCGGCACTCTCATGATCTTCCCCGCGTATAAAGCGCGCGGCGCGTGGCGCTCAGCCGGGCCGTATCCATCGTCAGGCAGACATCGGTGGTGTTGAACGCGCGGTCGATATACGCGCCGTCCCCCACATGCCCGCCAAGGCGCAAATATGCCTTAATCAACGGCGGCATCTGCAGCATCGCGGCGCGGCGGTCCAACGCGTCCTCGGCGATCAGGTCCATCGGCTGATGGCGCAGCGACCGCGCGCGCAGCTCTGTCGGCGCCAGGTGGCGATGGTGCAAGAGCGATAAGGGCGCGGCCAGTGCGGCAGGGTCTGTGCCGTGAAAACTAGCAACGCCGAACAGGACCTCGACGCCGTGATCGGCGACATACCCGGCCAGCCCCTTCCACAGATGTAGCAGTGCCTCACCGCAGCGATAGCGCGCATCGACACATGATCTACCCAATTCAAGCAGGGTGCGTCCGCTGCTGCGCAGCGCGGTGAGGTCGTATTCATCCTCGGAATAGAACTGCCCCGCCAGTGCGGCCTGATCCGCGCGCAGTAGGCGATAGACACCGATCACTGCGTCGCCGGGCGGCAACGCGCGATCCAGCAGCAGCAGATGATCAAACCACTGGTCGAAATGGTCGGCCTCTAGCGCGGCCGCATGGTCGACCATCGGGCCACCGCCGCCCAGCTCCTTTACAAAGACGCGGTAGCGAAGGCGCTGCGCCGCGCGGATATCGCCTGCGCTCGACGCGAGGCGAAGTTCAAAGTCGGGGGCATGTCCAATGCTGGGCAGAACTGTTTGCATGGGGCCTCGACGGCGGGGGCTGGTGAGGTTTGGCAGAACTACTAAGTCCCGCAGCGCGCAAAGGCAACATGGCGGCCTTGTGCCAAGGCGCAGCCCGGTTCATCATCGCGTTCGACATTCGGCTTAATCATTTAGTAACCAACATCAAGGATCAATGACCGGCAGCAGCATGACGCGGCTGGTATCAATGACCACCTTACCTGCATCTGGGAAATTCACTGTGACCTTGCCCGCAACGCTCGACTGGACCTGCCCCACGCCCCATTCGGGTTGGCTGGGTGCCTCGACGCGCATACCTGGCTCTAGAAACGCGGAAAAATCGCTCATCTGCCTGCCTCGTTCGAAAGGATCTACATGACCCAGCCTAGCCGCAATCTTGGCGCGCTGATAGGCGCGCGTATCTGCCACGATCTGATCAGCCCGGTTGGTGCCATTTCCAACGGGCTGGAACTGATGGGGCTGTCTGGCGTGCCGGAGGGGCCGGAAATGGCGCTGGTTGTTGGCAGCGCAGCCCACGCCAATGCGCGCCTGCGGTTTTTTCGCGTCGCCTTCGGTCTGTCATCGGACGGCCAAAGCATGACAGCACAAGAGCTACATAGCATCATTCAAGGCGTCTATAACGCGCGCGTTGCGTGTGACTGGCAGGTGGACGGCCCTCTACCGCGCAAGATGGCGCAGGCGGCCTTTCTCGCGCTGCTATGCGCCGAGCAGGCAATTCCCCTCGGCGGGACAGTAACGGTGACAGGCAGCGGCGACGGCCTAAATCTATCTACAACGGGTGAGCGGTTGGATCCGCGGCCCGAACATTGGGGTTGGCTTAGTGTACCAGAAGAAGGCGACCTTGACGATCTGCCCGCTGCGCAGGTGCAATTCGCACTTTTACCCGGCCTATTGGCAGAGATGGGGCGAGGCGCCGCCGTCGACCTGAATGGTCCCGTCACCCTCAGCTTCTGACAATGTGGCGCAACTTCAGCTACGAATAGCGCCATCGCCTGTCACCAGATACTTGAAGCTTGTCAGTTGGACCGCACCCACTGGGCCGCGCGCGTGCAACTTGCCGGTCGCGATGCCGATCTCGGCGCCCATGCCAAATTCGCCCCCGTCGGCAAACTGGGTAGATGTGTTGTGCATAAGAATCGCGCTATCAACCTGCGCAAAGAACGCCTGAACCGCCGCCGGATCCTCGCTGATGATGCAATCGGTATGGTGCGAGCCACATTGCTCGATATGGCCGATGGCGAGGCCCAGATCGCCAACGACGCGCGCGGCGATAATGCTGTCCAGATACTCATGGCCCCAGTCCGCGCTGGTAGCAGGCACGGTGCCCTCAATGGCACTTAGCGCCTCATCTGCGCGCACTTCGACGCCCGCATCCAGCAAAGCGCGCACCAGATCACTGCCCAAGCCGCCCACCAGATCGCGGTGGATCAACAAACATTCGGCCGCGCCGCAGACGCCTGTGCGCCGCGTCTTGGCATTCAGCACAACGCGCAGCGCCTTTTCGGCATCGGCGGCAGCATCCACATAGATGTGAACAATCCCCTCCAGATGGGCAAAGACCGGCACGCGCGCCTCGCGCTGAACAAGGCCCACCAGTTCTTTGCCGCCGCGAGGCACCAGCACATCAATGACGCCAACCATGGTCAGCATCTCGCTAACGGCGGCGCGATCGCGGGTGGGGACCAGCTGGATCGCCTCTTCGGGCAAGCCAGCCTCGCGCAGTCCCAGCTTGAGACATCCATGAATCGCGCGGGCACTATGATAGCTTTCGGAGCCGCCGCGCAGGATCACGGCATTGCCAGCCTTGAGGCATAGCGCACCGGCATCTGCCGTCACATTAGGGCGGCTCTCGTAGATGACGCCTACCACGCCAAGGGGCGTGCGCACACGGCGGATATGGATGCCGCTGGGCTGGTCCCATTCGGCCAGAACCTCGCCCACCGGATCGGGCAGGTCCGCAACGGCGCGCAGGCCGTCCGCGATGGCGCTGATACGCCCCTCGTCCAGCATCAGGCGGTCGAGCATGGCATCGCCGAGCCCTTTGTCGCGGGCTGCCGCCATATCTTTGGCGTTCGATTCGATAATGGCTGCACGCCGCGCCCAAACCGCATCGGCGGCGCCGCGCAGGGCCGCGTCCTTGCGGTCGCTCGCTGTAACGGCCAGTTCGGTCGCGGCGGCGCGGGCGCAGGCACCTATGCGGGCCATTAGCGCGGGGATGTCAGTCGCGTCATTCATAATGTCGGCTCCTCGCCGCAAACAATCTGGGGACACGAATACATAGGCCACAGGTATCGGGCAACGTCAGAACGCCATGTCGTCCCGGTGAATCAGCGCCGCGCGTGCAGGGTATCCCAAAACGGCGTCGATGGCATCCGAGCGTAGACCCATGATCTGCTTCGCGTCTTCCGCACTGTACCGCGTCAGGCCGAGACCCAGCAAAGGCCCGTTTTGACCAAATATTTCAATGGGATCCCCGCGCCCGAACCCGCCGCTTATCGCGGTCACTCCGGCAGGTAGCAGACTGCTGCCCTGCTGGATTGCGCGCACGGCACCTGCATCGATCGTCACCCGGCCCTTGGATTTCATCCCAGCGATCCACGCCTTGCGGCGCTGCTGCGGCGTGCCCTGCGCGGTAAACCAAGTCGCGGGCGCTCCAGCCTCCAGCGCGGCAAGGGGGCGCATCACGGACCCTTCGGTAATAGCCATGTCGCAGCCGGCGGCCATCGCGGCGCGTGCCGCCATCAGCTTGGTCTTCATGCCGCCCTTGCTGAGGCCCGAACCTGCATCGCCGGCCATCGCCTCGATCTGGGGCGTGATCGCGTCGATAACGTCATAGCGCTGCGCGGTACTGTCATCGGCGGGATTGGCCGAGTAAAAGCCATCGACATCGCTGAGCAGGATCAGCTGATCCGCCCCTGCTGTCACCGCAACCTGCGCGGCGAGGCGATCATTGTCGCCATAGCGGATCTCATCGGTGGCGACTGTGTCATTCTCGTTTACGATTGGCACAGCGCCAAGGCGCAACAGCTGCTCAAGCGTGGCGCGCGTGTTCAGATACCTGCGCCGATCCGCGCTATCCTCCAGCGTCAGCAGCACCTGTGCAGCCGTCAGCCCGCGCGCGGCCAAGGCGGCGCCATACGCCCCCGCCAGACGGATCTGGCCGACAGCGGCAGCAGCCTGCGATTGCTCCAGTGTCAGCGAGCCAGTGGGCAGTTTCAGCGTGCCGCGACCTAGCGCGATAGAGCCGGACGACACCAGCACCACATCCGTGCCGCGTGCGCGTAGGCGGGCAACATCATCGCATAGCCCTTCCAGCCAATCGGCGCGCAGCGCTCCGGTCGTGCGGTCGACCAACAGCGCCGACCCGATCTTGACGACCAGTCGGCGCGCGTCTTTTAGGGCTGCCACGGGGCGGGCTCTTCTTCAGCATCCGTACGGTGGCGCAGGCGGTCATCGTCAATCTCGCTGCGCAGCGCCCGCAGCACGTCAGTGACACCGTCGCCAGAGACACCAGACATGGTCATGACAGGGCCGGCGGATGCCTCTTCTAGCGCCGCCTTCGCCTCGGCCAATGCGTCATCGTCCAGCGCGTCGATTTTGTTCAGGACGGTGAGGCGTGGTTTGCTGCTAAGCGGGCCGTCGTAGGCCTCAATCTCGGTGATGATGGTCTGATAATCCTCGGCCACAGTCTCGGATGTGCCGTCAATAAGGTGCAGCAGGATCGCGCATCTCTCGACGTGGCCAAGGAACAGATCACCCAGCCCCCTGCCCTCACTCGCGCCGTCGATCAGGCCAGGAATGTCGGCAACGACAAATTCCACATTATCCACACCGACAACGCCCAGATTGGGGTGCAGCGTGGTAAATGGATAGTCCGCAATCTTGGGCCGCGCATTTGACGTAGCAGCCAGAAACGTTGACTTGCCGGCATTCGGCAGGCCCAGCAGGCCAACATCAGCGATCAACTTTAGGCGCAGCCAGATGGTCCGTTCAACCCCCTCTTGCCCCGGATTGGCGCGGCGCGGGGCCTGATTGGTCGACGACTTAAAATGAAGGTTGCCAAAGCCGCCATTGCCGCCGCGCGCAAGCTGCACGCGCTGGCCTAGCTCGGTCATGTCGGCGATCGCTGTTTCCTGATCCTCATCAAGGATCTCGGTACCGACGGGCACGCGCAGAACAATATCGGCGCCATCCTTGCCAGTGCGTTGTCGGCCCATACCGGGTTGGCCGCTGCGGGCAAAAAAGTGCTGCTGATACCGGAAGTCAATCAGCGTATTCAGCCCATCCACCGCCTCGGCAAAAACCGATCCGCCGCCGCCGCCGTCGCCGCCATCCGGGCCACCAAATTCGATGTATTTTTCACGCCGAAAGCTTACGCACCCACCGCCACCGCCGCCAGAACGGATATAGACCTTGGCTAGATCGAGAAATTTCATCGCATGGTCCCTGCATCGGGGGGCTGAGATGCCCGCTGCGGCCATGCATACGCAATGGCCGGGCGCGCCTCAATCCAGTTTTCGGCTATATGTCCAAGTCGGGACTTTGCTCCCACGCGCAAGGCAGTAGGATTCTGCATCGCCGAGGTAGCTAAAACCGCTATTTGTAAGCACCCGTGCGGAGGCCGGATTGCCCTGCTGCACGGTTGCAAAGATGATGCGGCTGGCCTGCGGATTACCTGCGACCAATGCGCCGACCGCAGCCGACGCCACACCTGAATTCCAGAAAATCGGCGCGACCCAATAGCCGATCTCAGCCTGGCCGAAATCCATCCGCGTAAGGCTGATCACGCCCATAACCTCGCCGCTGCCCGCCCGCGTGCCATCAATCGTCCACGCATCCTCGGTTCGGCCGTCTGCCAGGCAGCGAGCGATGAACGCCTCGGTCGTGCCGGGTGGTAGCGGATGGGGAATTGACGACGTCGCCTGCGCTACGCGTAGATCACTTGTATAAAGCGCCATCAGGCCCGCATCAGACGGACGCACTGGGCGCAGATCGTAAGGGCCAGCAGAATAGCTGGGCTGAACAATGGGTGTTGGGAGGGTCATGTCATACCCCTTTCCAGAAGCGACGATAGATAGACGCGTGATGGTCATCGCCACATAAGGCATATGGCGCAGACCTACGTCAGGTACGACGATCTACGCTTATCCGACTGAGCAACACATCCAAACGGTCAAAAGTTTCACGGGTGCGGTAATCGTTAAATCGCACAAAAGGCGAAAAAATGGCGAAACCTAAAAAAGGACCGGCGTTTACCGCCGATCCTTTTATGCTTGTCCGTTGCGGATGAGCTTTATTCAGCGGCGTCCTGCAGTGGCAGAACCGAAATGAACTTGCGCCCCTTCAGGCCAGTGTGAAACTTCACATTGCCCTCGATTGTCGCAAAGATCGTATGATCCTTGCCAAGGCCAACTCCCTGGCCCGGCCACATCTTGGTGCCGCGCTGGCGCATGATGATGTTGCCAGGGATGACGGATTCGCCACCATATTTTTTGACGCCAAGGCGACGGCCCGCGCTGTCGCGGCCGTTACGGGATGAACCGCCTGCTTTTTTATGTGCCATCTGGTCTCTCCTTAAAGCGTTCTGTGCGGAACCGACCTTACCGGCCCAAGTCAAAACGCGCAAAACGTATCATTATCATAAAGGCCCCGCGCCACCCCCTGCGGATCAGGGGGCGGCGCGAAACACGTTAGCCTTTGGCCAATTCCTTGGCTTGGTCGATCCAGCCTTCGCGCTCGATACGGCCTTTGAAGGACAGTTTCTCGTCCATCTCGGCCACGTCTGCGTCGCTCCACTTAGCGATCTGGGCGAAGCTCGTAACACCGTTCTCGTGCAGCTTCTTCTCCAGCGCAGGACCAACGCCCGACAGCTTTTTCAGATCGTCGCCGCCGGATGCTTTGGCGGGAGCGGCCTTCTTGGGAGCGGCCTTCTTGGCGGGGGCATTGGTCTTGGCCGATTTTTCCTCGGCTTCGCCTTCGCTCACACGCTTTTTCATTTCGGCCTGCTGGCCCTTGTTCTTGGCATACTGACCGTCCGAAACAACAGCCGAGCCAGAAACCGAACCTGCGCCAATCGCGGCTTTGACGCCAGATTTGTCCGCGCCCTTACCTAAGATCTCAGTGATCCGAAGCAGCGTCAGCTGCTGGCGATGGCCCTTGGTCCGCTTGGAGCTGTGCTTGCGGCGGCGCTTGACGAAGTGGATGACCTTGTCACCCTTGATCTGGTCAACAACCTCGGCCTGCACGCAGGCATCGCCGATCAGTGGCGCACCAACGATGGGACTGTCGCCGCCCAGCATCAAAATATCGTTGAACTGGATTGTCTCGCCTGCCTCAGCGGCCAGCTTCTCGACACGCAGCATATCGCCGGACTTAACCCGATACTGCTTGCCTCCGGTTTTGAGAACCGCAAACATCTGTCTTTCCTTTACTTTTCCGCGTCCGCCGGTCCCCGATACGGGTGTTCGAGGCCTCATGGCCACCTTAGACAGCGCGCCCTTGGGGCGTCATAGAATACAAACCATGCAGGGCTCACCCCTGCCGGGATGGGGGCTTATCGGGTGATCCCCCTCGCAAGTCAAGCAGGTTTCGCCGGTTTTACATCATCCGTGGGGCAATGAGAAAATCTGTTGATCGCTGAGCTTCTACCCAAGCAGCTTTAATGCAGTGCGATTTCATCCAGATTTTCTCCAAGCCCCCTTGCGAGCCCGCGAAAACCACTTTAACACCCGCCCACCAGACCCCCGCGGAGAGGTGCCGGAGTGGTCGAACGGGGCGGTCTCGAAAACCGTTGAGGGTGCAAGCCTTCCCAGGGTTCGAATCCCTGTCTCTCCGCCAACATATTGCGCTAAGTTGTTGCAATAAAACGTAATTATGCTTACAAACTATATCCCGTCCCCCTCAGAGTCCCCCTTCTGGCTGATGTGAGTTCGGAGGGTGATGAAGGCGAAAGCTAGAGTTCCCCGTCTCAAACAAGTTTCCGATTTTGCGTTGAGTCAACCAATGTGGGGACATGAGACGCTAGGACAGCCGAATCTGTCGCCGTATTATTGAATCTCGTTCAAACCGTGCACTATGGCATCGTGGAGGTTCAGTTCAGGCTTTGTCGCTGGCTGCGATGATGCGGGCCATGACGCTGTCCATAGCATTGATTAAAGCCTCAGCACCACCATCGTCGGTGAATACATCGAAGATTTGTGCGTTCAGCCCTCCAGGTGTGCTGTGTGCTTCGCGCAGTTCGGGAAACGTCTGGCTCGACCCCGCCCCGGTCTGGGCCAGTGCTAGAAAAATGCTGGAAAGGAAGCGACGGGCATCCGGTTCGGGAACGTCCTTTATGCCCAGCCAGTCCACGACGATCTCTTGCAGTCCGAAAAACGTGCCCATCAGCGTGCTCGGAATGGTGAGCGCGTTCATTTCCTCAATGCTCTGCGCCACGATCACACCGCCAAGCTGATCAAAGAGGTCCACCAACCGTTCGGACTGTCCCGACAACACGGTGACGGCGCCCAGGTCGGCCACGGGCGGAAGTGGGATGGCACGCGTGATCCGTCCAGT
>JAGXGX010000054.1 GCA_024636515.1 Roseovarius sp. | reverse complement strand
CGGCGTCACGTCAATCCCGGCAAAATAACCGATGGCCAGCACCACGATCAGGCCGACACCGCCGATGCCCGCGCCGCGCGCGCCGCCACCGCCAGACCTGCGGCGATCCTCGATATTGCGGCTGCGGCGTAATCCTTTCAGCTTCATGATGTGTGCTCCTGCCCGGTTAAGTGCGTACAGGTATAACGGCCTGCGCCCCGCGCGCCAGAAAAACCCATATTTCCAAACGCGCGCACATCGCATAGCGTTCCCTCATGACCGACAAGACCGACAAAGCCGAACAGCGCACCGATTGGGCCGAAGACCGCACGATCATGGCCAATGAACGCACGTTCAACTCGTGGATGGGCCTCGGGCTGGGGTCGGTTGGCGTGGCTATCGCGCTAAAGGCGGTCTTCGGCGATTTTGAGCCAACATGGGCCGCCAAGGCTGTGGCAAGCCTCTTTCTGCTGACCGCGACGGCAATCTATTGGATCGCCGCCCAGCAAGCCCACAAGACGCACCAGCGCCTCACTGCCCGCGATGCCGAGGTCACCGGGTCCAAGAATTTTCAAAGACTTTCCACGCTGCTCACGCTTGCCACCATCGGTACCGGTGCGGTCTTGTGGATGCTGTAGGCAGCAGGCTGGGTGGACGCGGGCGCGCCGCGCGCATACGTTGCAGACCAGAGTTTCCCGATTCCAGCAGGCACGCCCCCACATGACCGACACCGCCCCCTCCGGCTACCGCGTTCTGGCCCGCAAATACCGGCCCGAAACCTTTGCCGATCTGGTCGGACAGGACGCCATGGTGCGGACGCTGAAAAACGCGTTCGAGGCGGACCGCATCGCGCAGGCGTTCATCATGACGGGCATCCGCGGCACCGGCAAAACGACGACCGCGCGCATCATCGCCAAGGGCATGAATTGCATCGGCCCCGACGGCGAGGGCCGCCCAACCACCGACCCATGCGGCGTGTGCGAGCATTGCACTTCCATCATGGAGGGCCGCCATGTCGACGTGCTGGAAATGGACGCCGCCAGCCGCACGGGCGTCGGTGACATCCGCGAAATCATTGATTCGGTTGCCTATCGCGCCGCTAGTGCGCGCTACAAGATCTACATCATCGACGAGGTGCACATGCTCAGCACTTCGGCCTTCAACGCGCTGCTGAAAACGCTGGAAGAGCCGCCCGCTCACGTCAAATTCATCTTTGCGACGACGGAAATCCGCAAGGTGCCGGTGACGGTCCTCAGCCGCTGCCAGCGCTTTGATCTGCGGCGGATAGAGCCCGAAGTCATGTTAAAACTCATGCGCAAGATTGCAGATTCTGAGGGTGCGAACATTAACGACGACGCCCTGGCCCTCATCACACGCGCTGCCGAAGGGTCGGCGCGCGACGCGACCTCGCTACTGGATCAGGCCATCAGCCACGGCGCGGGCGAGACTGGCGCCGATCAGGTCCGTGCCATGCTGGGACTGGCCGACCGGGGTCGCGTGTTGGACCTGTTCGATCTGATCCTCAAGGGCGACGCGGCAGGCGCGCTGACCGAGCTGGGCGCGCAGTATTCCGACGGCGCAGACCCGCTGGCTGTGTTGCGCGATCTGGCTGAGATCACGCACTGGACCTCGGTCGTAAAGATCACGCCCGAGGCAGCGGACGATCCTACCATCGGACCGGATGAGCGCGCGCGCGGGCTGCAAATGGCCGAGGCGCTGCCGATGCGGGTGTTGACGCGCATGTGGCAAATGCTGCTAAAAGCGTTGGAAGAGGTCGCAGGCGCGCCGAACGCGATGATGGCCGCCGAAATGGCCGTGATTCGCCTGACCCACGTCGCGGACCTTCCCAGCCCCGAAGAGTTGCTTCGCAAGCTGAAGGACACGCCCGTACCCAGTAACGCACCCTCCGGCGCAGCGCCTTCGGGTGGCGGCGGCGCGCAGACGCAGGCACCCGAGGGCACATATTCGACGCCCGCCGCGCAGTCCCAACAGCCGCGCGCGGCCTCTGGCAATGGCGCCGGACAGACGCTGGCCGTCGCTGCGGACGCCGCACTGGCGCACTATCCAACGTTTCACCACGTGGTCGAGTTGATCCGCAGCAATCGCGACGTCAAGCTGCTGGTCGAGGTTGAAACCTGCGTACAATTGGCGGCCTACCAGCCCGGCCGGATCGAGTTTGTTCCGACCGAAAATGCGCCTCGCGATCTGGCCCAGCGCCTTGGCGCCGCGCTTCAGCGCTGGACCGGCAATCGCTGGGCCGTAACGCTGGTCAACGAGGGCGGCGCCAAAACCATCGCAGGCGAGCGTGACGCCGAAGAGATGTCGCTGCGCGCCGAGGCAGAGAGCCACCCGCTGGTGCAAGCCGTGAAGGATGCCTTTCCCGGCGCCCAAATCATCGAAATCCGCACCGCCCGCCAGATCGCGAACGAGGCGCAGGCAGAGGCGTTACCCGAAGTCGAGGACGAATGGGACCCTTTTGAGGAGGACTAAGATCCCCCTCCCCTTGTTCCAGATGCCCCGCGCGCGTAACTAGACGCAAAGCGTTTTGACCAAATTGGAGACGGATATGTTCAAGGGACTGGGCCAAATGGGCGACATGGCCAAGATGATGAAGGCCGCGCAGGAAATGCAGGGCAAGATGGCTGAGATGCAAGAAGAGATGCACACCCTCACTGTCACTGGCGAGAGCGGCGCGGGCTTGGTCAAGGCCGTCGCCACCTGCAAGGGCGAGCTAAAGAGCCTCGATATTGATCCCAGCATATTCTCGGGCGACGATAAGGAGGTTGTCGAAGACCTTATCCTCGCCGCGATCAAGGATGCCCAAGGCAAAGCCAGCGACCGCGCCCAAGAAGAGATGGGCAAGCTAACCGAAGCCATGGGCCTGCCCAATGATATGAAACTGCCGTTCTAAGCGCAGGCCGTCAGGACACACCCCTTGAGCTCAACCCGCGATATCGACAGCCTGATCGAGATGATGGCACGGCTTCCGGGCCTCGGCCCCCGTTCGGCGCGGCGTGCGGTTCTGCATCTGATCGCCAAGCGCGAGATAAAGCTGCTTCCGCTGTCGGGTATGATGCAGAAGGTCGCCGAAACTGCGCGCGAATGCAGCGTATGCGGCAATATCGGCACGACCGAGGTCTGCGACATCTGCCTCGCACCTAAGCGCGCGAACGGTATCCTTTGCGTGGTCGAAAGCGTCTCCGACCTCTGGGCGATGGAGCGTGGTGGCGCCTTTAAAGGTCGCTACCACGTTCTTGGCGGCACCCTTAGCGCGCTGGATCAGGTCGGCCCCGAGCAGTTGCGCATTCCCGCGATGATTGGCCGGATCGAACAAGAGGGGATCACCGAAGTCATTCTCGCCCTCGCCGCCACGATCGACGGGCAGACTACGGCGCACTACATCGCCGACCAGATTGAGGGGCGCGTGCGCCTGACCTCACTGGCCCAGGGCGTGCCGATTGGCGGAGAACTGGACTATCTGGACGACGGCACGATCAGCGCGGCCCTGAGCGCGCGCAAGGATATCTAGCGCAGGCGCCTAGGGCACGGCCGGGATTTAGGTATTTAGACCAAGAAAAAGCCAAGGAAGCGCGCGCGGGGAAGTTAGCGTAGCACCTGATCCTCGGGCCACTGCATGCCGTATTCAAGCATCAGGGTACGCGTCTCGCCCGGCGGCAGGTCAAGCTCCCACGCTAGAACACCGGTCTGGCCATCCACGTCCTCCTCAGTCGGGCGGGGATCGGCTTGCCAGTCGATGCGCAGATCCTCCTGCTCGGAATATGGCACCCGGTCCAGCACGCGCAGGGGCCATGCCTCGCCGGTCAGGTTCTCAATCTCGATGCGCGCTGTTTCTGTCAGGTCGCTGGATTTGCGGATCAGGCCACTGCCACCCTCCTCGCGGTCCAGCGTGGTGCGGGTTAGGCGCAGCCCGTCGATGGGGCCGAAGGAGGCCTCGGCCTCCGCTCCTGCCGCGATCAGCTGGCCTTGGGCCTGTCCTACATAAGTGGTGCCCAGATAATAATGCGTTTCGCCGGGCAGGATCAGCTCGCCCATATCGTTGGTGAACTCGGCCACCAGAAACGCGCTTTCGTCAAAGAGCGGCACGGCGCGGGCCTGCATTTTTGCTTGTGTCGACAGGCTGCCCAGCGCGATGCGCAGCGCATCGGCGCCAGATGCGACTGAGACGGGCGGCGCGTAGTCGTAGGTGACCGCCAGACCGTCAAACGTAGCAGATGCCGCTATGGCTGCCGGGGCGGGTGCAGATTCGGACATCGCCACCATATCATTCATCTCGGCGCCCAGCGCCTCTTTGCGCATCAGCTGAAGCGGCGGGCCAATGCGGCGCAAAAGAGGGCCGATATCGCTGGGCCGGGTCTGGCCGCTTGGCCGCACGGTGGACAAGGTCAGCGCGACGTCTGTCCAATTCTCGCCGGTATTTTGCTGCAGGTATGCGCCGCGCGCGATATCAAGCGCGCCGGTCGCGCGCGTCAGGGTCATGTCATAGACTGGCGCCCATCCCGCGTTCCATGTCTGGTACGTCACGTCCACCGTCCCTGCGGTCTGGTCCGCCGCCATGATAGACACGGCCAGCATCGCGCGGTCCTCGTCCTCGGGCACCAGTGCGGCCAAGGCTTGGCGCGCCTCCTCCAGCGCCTCGATCTGGTCCTTCAGGCCCTTTTCGGCCTCCTCAGCCCTGCGGCTGGCGTCATGGGCGGCTTCGCGCGCGGCCAGCGTTTGCGCGCCTATCATCTTTGCCAGATCGCGCAGGGTGTTCACGTCCTGCGCAGCGATCCCGTCGCCCTGCCCCAGTTGCGATAAAAACAGCACCTGTGCGTTCGCTGCATCGACAGCGAGGCGCAGCCTTGCGATGTCGGCGCGGGCCGCAGACAGCGCCTCCTCGCGGCGCTCCACCTCGGCCTCGGCGGCCTCGATGGCGGCGCTCTGGCGCTCGCCGCGCGGCGGCTGGGCATTGCGGCGGGTCGTGACGCTGCCCAATTGGGCGCCGGACACGGTGACGCGCACGGTTTGAAGGTCAGTATCCTGCGGCAGATCCAGCAGGATCAGATCATGCTGTCCGGCGGGCGCGGTGAACGGAACCTCGCGGTGGATCGTCGCGCCCTGCGGATAAAGTGTGACGGCGCTGACGCGGCTTGTCAGCCGTATATCCTCGGCCATCAGGGCCGTCGGAAGGGCCAGGGTAAGTGTCAGGATAAATGTGGGGGTACGCATCGTCAGCTTCTCCGGCAGGGTCAGCGAGAGTGGACAATGCGGCGGGCTAGATTGCAAGCATTCCTGCGAGGATATGCGCGAAATAACGCTATCTCAGCTTGCACAGGATGAAGTGTGTTTGAACGCAATTCGGGATCTAAAAACGCCGCGATATTCGACGATCAGTCGGCGCAAGTTAATGCGCCGACCGTCTATGTGACACATGCCGGGGGTTCAGCCCTTTTTCAGCACGCGCTGGCCTAGCGTCTCGGCGATCTGGACCGCGTTGAGGGCGGCGCCCTTGCGTAGATTGTCGGACACGCACCACAGGTTTAGGCCATTGTCGATCGTGCTATCCTGCCGGATACGGCTGATGAAGGTGGCGAAATCGCCGACGCACTCAATGGGCGTCACGTAGCCGCCGTCTTGGCGTTTGTCGATGACCATGATGCCGGGCGCCTCGCGCAGGATATCGCGCGCCTCATCCTCGTCGAGGAATTCCTCGAATTCGATGTTG
>JAGXGX010000053.1 GCA_024636515.1 Roseovarius sp. | reverse complement strand
GGGTTGCAGAAGCACCCAGCCATAAGACCTGCAAGAGTTGCATCACCCTTTCACCCGTCTCAACGTCCCTATCCTTGCCTAGTCGCCCGAAGCCCGTCACGCGGACACCATCGCATCACTCTGCGTCGATAGGTATGAATAGATCGCTAATTTCAACAGGGTTTGAGTGCGTTAAGCAAAGAGCATCGCGCAGCGGGTCGCTGCCCAGCGGGCAACACTCATTCAGAAATTCGGCTCTATCCCGGGCAATTTAAGCGCCTTGATCAGATCGCGCAGTTCCTGCCGTGCCGCAACGTTGGAGATGTTCAATTGCTTGACGCCTACATCCTTCAAATCCAGGAGAGTCAGGCCGCGCGGAAATAGCTCGCGAAAGATCACCCGCTCGTTAAAGCCGGGGGCGGTTCGAAAGCCGATGCGCTTAGCAAGGTTATCCAGCGCGACGCCCATTTTCTCTTTGTTCACCATGGCTTGGGCACCGACGCGGTTGCGCACTACGACCCAGTCAATCGGTTTTAGTCCCGCCTGCGCGCGCAATTGCCGCGCGTTCCAGACCATCTCGGAATAAACGGACGGACGCAGAATCTTGCGGCCGTCTGCATCGACTTGGGCCAGCAGGTCAAAATCTACAAAGCTGTCGTTAAGCGGCGTGATCAGCGTATCGGCAAGGCTGTGTGCGACTTGACTGAGGCGGGTATGCGAGCCGGGGCAATCGATCACGATGAAATCGCTGTCAGGCTCCAGCGTTGCGACAGCCTCGGAAAGGCGGCGGTCATAGACGTTCTCACCGGGGCTGAGCGCGGCGGGGTCGACCTCGGGCAAGTCATGATAAAAGGGGCTGGGTAGATCTAAACCGGCTTTTGCCAGAAACGACTTGCGGTTTTCGGCATAGCGGCCAAACGTTTTTTGTCGCAGGTCCAGATCCAACGCGCTGACGGTATTGCCCATCCGCGCCAGTGCGGTGGCGACGTGCATCGACACTGTAGATTTACCTGCGCCGCCCTTTTCATTGCCGACGACGATTATATGCGCCATGTCCCGAAATCCCTTGCCCTACGCCCTCGACTTGGGGCGTTTTGCACACAGTATAACGACCCCCAGAAATATGAAAGGGCGGGTGAAATTTGATGCCAGTGCGTGTCCAATGGGCCTCTCGATTGGCGTAGTGCGACGATAGCGGGCGTCAGAAATGAATGGAGCGGCCCAATCGGACCGCTCCTATTTCTTCGGGGCAGATAAAATCAGCCCTTCATACTGTCCCAGAACGACTTGACTGAGCGGAAGAACGTTTTGCTCTCGGGATTGTTGTCCTCCGATAGCGCCTCAAATTCGCGCAGCAACTCCTTTTGCCTCGACGTCAGATTCACTGGCGTTTCGACGGCCAGTTCGATGAACATGTCGCCGGCACCGCCGCCGCGCAGGGCTGGCATGCCTTTGCCACGCAGGCGCATCTGACGGCCGGCTTGGCTGCCGGCAGGAATTTTCACCTTGCTGCGGCCACCGTCGATTGTCGGCACTTCGATATCACCACCAATCGCGGCGGTAATCATCGACACCGGAACGTTGCAGAACAGGTTGCTCTCCTCGCGCTCAAACAGGCTGTGCTTGGTCACCTCGATAAAGATATAAAGATCGCCCGGAGGGCCGCCGCGCATTCCGGCCTCACCCTCGCCTGACAGGCGTATCCGCGTGCCAGTTTCGACCCCGGCGGGGATATTCACGCTAAGCGCGCGATCCTTTTCGACGCGGCCCTGACCGCCGCAGGATTTGCACGGATTCTGCACAATCTGCCCCATGCCAGAGCATGTCGGGCAAGTCCGCTCAACCGTGAAAAACCCTTGCTGCGCGCGTACTTTTCCCATGCCCGAACAGGTTGGACATGTCGTCGGCTCAGCGCCGCCCTCTGCGCCCGATCCATCGCAGGATGTGCACTGGATCGAAGTCGGCACGTTGATCGTCTTTTGCAGGCCCAGATAGGCCTCCTCAAGAGTGACGCGCATGTTGTAGCGCAGGTCGGATCCGCGCGCTGCGCGTTGGCGTCCGCCGCCACCGCGCGCGCCCATGAAATCACCAAAGAGGTCGTCGAACACGTCAGAAAACGCGCTGGAGAAGTCGCCCTGACCGCCGCCGGGGCGCCCGCCACCTCCGCCGCCCATTCCGCCCTCAAAGGCGGCATGGCCAAAGCGGTCGTAGGCCGCCTTCTTTTCGGCGTCCTTCAGGACGTCGTAGGCCTCGCCTGCTTCCTTGAATTGCTTTTCGGCGTCGGGATTGTCTTTGTTGCTATCGGGGTGCAGCGCCTTGGCGCGCCCACGATACGCTTTTTTAATCTCATCCGCTGAGGCCGCGCGCGCGACGCCAAGAACCTCGTAATAACAGCGTTTTGCCATGCGATAACTCCTAAACCTGAAACGAGTTGGGCCGGTCTAACTTAAAGACCGGCCCGAAGGTTTCTTAGTGGCGCATCAGGCGCGCTTGTTATCGTCAAGGTCCTCGAAGTCGGCGTCGACGATATCGTCAGCACCTGGCCCGCCGGCCTCGTCGGCAGCGGCAGGGCCGCCGTCGTCTTCGCTTTGGCTGGCCTTGTAGATAGCCTCACCCAGCTTCATAGCCGCCTCGGTAACGTTCTGGATGCCAGACTTGATCTTGCTCGCTTCATCCTTCTCCAGATCGTCTTTCAGCGCCGAGATTGCCAACTCAATAGCTTCGATCGTGGTCGGGTCTACCTTGTCGGCATGCTCTTCCATCGACTTTTCGGTCGAGTTGATCAGGCTTTCGGCTTGGTTCTTGGCCTCCACCAGCTCGCGACGCTCTTTGTCGGAGTCGGCGTTGTCTTCGGCATCCTTGACCATGCGTTCGATGTCCTCGTCGCTGAGGCCACCCGATGCTTGGATCGTGATCTTCTGTTCCTTGTTCGTGCCTTTATCCTTGGCAGACACTGACACGATACCGTTCGTGTCAATATCGAACGTAACCTCGATCTGGGGCATGCCGCGCGGTGCGGGCGGGATGTTTTCCAGATTGAACTGGCCCAGCATCTTGTTGTCAGCAGCCATCTCACGCTCACCTTGGAACACGCGGATCGTCACGGCGCTCTGGCTGTCCTCGGCGGTCGAGAAGACCTGCGACTTGTTCGTCGGGATGGTCGTGTTGCGGTCGATCAAGCGTGTGAACACACCGCCCAGTGTTTCGATGCCAAGGCTCAGGGGCGTGACGTCCAGAAGGACCACGTCCTTGATGTCGCCCTGCAGGACGGCGGCCTGAATGGCAGCGCCCATGGCGACAACCTCATCAGGGTTCACGCCCTTGTTAGGCTCCTTGCCGAACAGTTTGGTCACTTCTTCGATCACCTTGGGCATGCGGGTCATACCGCCGACCAGAACGACCTCGTCAATGTCCGACGCGGACAGGCCTGCATCCTTCAGCGCGGCCTGGCACGGCTTCAGCGATGCCTTGATCAGATCGCCAACGAGGCTTTCCAGCTTGGCACGGGTCAGTTTCATGACCATGTGCAGCGGCTGGCCGTTCGACGACATCGAGATGAACGGCTGGTTGATCTCGGTCTGCGAAGACGAGCTAAGCTCAATCTTGGCCTTTTCGGCCGCCTCTTTCAGACGCTGCAGCGCCATCTTGTCCTTGGTCAGGTCGACCTGATGCTCTTTCTTGAACTCGCCAGCCAGATAATCGACGATCCGCATGTCAAAGTCTTCGCCGCCGAGGAACGTGTCGCCGTTGGTGGCTTTGACTTCGAACAGGCCGTCCTCAATCTCAAGGATGGTCACGTCGAATGTACCGCCGCCAAGGTCATAGACCGCGATCGTCTGGGCGTTTTCCTTGTCGAGGCCGTAGGCCAGCGCGGCTGCTGTCGGCTCGTTAATGATGCGCAGCACTTCGAGGCCGGCAATCTTGCCCGCGTCTTTGGTGGCTTGGCGCTGTGCGTCGTTGAAATATGCGGGCACGGTGATGACGGCCTGCGTCACATCCTCGCCCAGATAGCTCTCGGCGGTTTCCTTCATCTTGCCCAGAATGAACGCGCTAAGCTGGCTGGGCGAATACTTCTCGCCGCGCGCCTCAACCCATGCGTCGCCATTGCCACCGTCGATGATGGTAAAGGGCATGTTCTTCTTGTCTTTGGCCAGATGCTTGTCATCGGCGCGGCGGCCGATCAGGCGCTTGACACCAAAGACTGTGTTTTCGGGGTTCGTGACTGCCTGCCGCTTGGCGGGCTGACCAACAAGGCGCTCATTCTCTGTAAAGGCGACGATCGACGGTGTCGTACGCGCGCCTTCGGAGTTTTCGATTACGCGGGCTGTCTTGCCATCCATGATGGCGACGCAGCTGTTTGTGGTTCCGAGGTCGATACCAATAACTTTGGACATGTATTCATCCCTTTCTCTCTAGGCGATATAGCAGGGCAGGACCCGTTTCGGCATCCGTGCCCCAGTTATGTTAGGCGTGGCCCACGTTTGCGGGCCACCGCGTCTGGGCGTATATAGGGAGGGCGAGAAGGCCCTGCAAGCGCTGGAGGGCGATGGATTTTGCAGTTTTTTCGCGAAATCGGTTCAAAGGGAGTGCGCAGGCGTGACCGAACTTGATCTGCGCGGCTTTCGTATCATGCCCGGTTATCTGACTGCGCCGCAGCAATCCGCGCTGGTCGGCGCACTGCGAAAGGTAGTGACGGCGGCGCCGCTGTTTTCACCCATGACGCCTATGGGCCGCGCTATGAGCGTGCGAATGACATCCGCCGGGCGCTATGGCTGGGTGTCAGACAAGACGGGCTATCGCTATGCGCGGACGCATCCAGATGGGCAGGCGTGGCCTGACATACCCGAGGCCGTGATGTCGATCTGGCGCGACCTTGTCAGTGACGCGCGAGGGCCGGATTGCTGCCTGCTGAACTACTACGCAGAGGGCGCGCGCATGGGCCTGCACCAAGACCGTGACGAGGCTGATTTCAGCTGGCCCGTGCTGTCAATTTCTCTAGGCGACGAGGGGCTTTTGCGCGTCGGAGGCACAACGCGCGGGGGCAGTACGGTGTCGCACTGGCTTTGTTCGGGCGATGTGGTGGTGATGGGCGGCGACGCACGCCAGACGTACCACGGCGTTGATAGGATCAAGTTCGGCTCGTCATCCCTGCTAAAGGGCGGCGGCAGGATCAACCTGACCTGCCGGGTCGTCGACTGAGCCGCGCTTGCCTCATGGATCGTTCTGCGCAAAACTGGAGGGGCCATATCAAAGGAAGCACCTCCGATGCAGTATAATCCGACGATCGACGCCTGCCCTCTGCCATTCTCGCCGTTCAAATCTTGCACAGTGCCACGCCCCATTGGATGGCTATCCTCGGTCAGCGCCGCAGGGCAGCACAATCTGGCACCCTACAGCCAGTGGCAGAACCTGACGTTCGACCCGCCCATGGTGATGTTTGCGGCCAACCGCTATCCCGATGGGCGGCGGAAAGATACCGTGCTGAACGCAGAGGAAACCGGCTGGTTCGTGTGGAACATGGCGACCTACGACCTGCGCGAGGCGGTCAATATATCGGCCATGGCGCTGCCGTTCGGCGAGGACGAATTTGAGGCCGCAGGCGTAACGCGCGAGGCCTGCGTGCTGGCCCCCGGCGGGCGCGTCGCCGCCAGCCCCTGTCATTTCGAGTGCCGGTATCTGAGCACCCACCACCTGCCCGGCGCCAGCGCCGTTGGCAGCGTCGACGTGGTTTACGGCCGGGTCGAGCATATCCATGTGCGCGACGAGGTGCTAACGCCCGAGGGTAAGCTGGATATTCCCCGCATTCAGCCGCTGGCTCGGATGGGGTATTACGACTACACCGTCATCCGTGACACATTTGAGATGCGCATCCCCAGCGCATCGGGCGATGAGGCGGACGGGCTGGAGGGCAGGGCGTAGGCCAGCCGCAGGGATGTTAACTGGCCTTCTTTGGCTCCACGTTCACCTGATGCGGGAATGGGATCGAAATGCCTTTGGCGTCAAAATCTTCCTTGATCGCCTTGGTCAGCTCAAACTTGACGTTCCAATACTCGGCGGTCGAGGTCCACAGCCGCGCCGTGATATCGACCGAGCTGTCGCCAAGGTTCGTCACCCGCGCCCATGGCTCGGGATCGCTCATGATGCGCTCGTCCGCGCGGGCATTTTCCAGAATGATCTGCATCGCCGTATCGGCGCTGTCCGAATAATCAACGCCAAACACCAGATCCAGACGCCGCGTGTCATGCGCCGAATAGTTGGTGATGATCGATCCCCATGCCTGACCGTTCGGCACGATGATTTGCACGTTCTGCGGCGTCGTCAATTCGGTAAAGAACAGCGCGACCTCGCTGACCGTGCCGCTGGTGCCGCCGATATCCACATATTGCCCCAGTTTGTAGGGACGAAAGATAACCAGCATGATCCCCGCCGCCAGATCGGCCAGCGTGCCTTGCAGCGCCAGACCGATGGCGAGCGTCGCCGCGCCCAGCACGGCCACCACACTGGTTGCCTCGATACCAAAAAGGTTCAGCACCGCCAGCAGCACCATGATGCGGATCGCCCATGTCGCGACGGTGGCAAAGAAATTGCCCAGCGTCTGGTCGATCCGCTTATGTTTGCGCACTTGGCGTCGAACAAACGCACCGACAAACCCGGCAAGCGTCCAGCCTAACACCAGCACCAACAAGGCCTTGACCACATTAATCACCAGCGGCGCGTAATCGCCCAATTGATCGAAAAATTGTTCCATGTCGCGCCTGCCTGTTGATTTTGCTTAATTACAGTTTGCGCGCCCACATAACTGGATTACTGCAATAAACAAAGGGTTATCTCAGATGCGTGCTATGATCTGGTGGGTAATTGTGCTGACGTTTTAGCAGCCGGCTAGTGGTGTCGCGCTGGTCGCAATAGGATGGGTCGATCAAGTTGAGCGCATATCGATCAACATGCCAGCACGTGAGCGCTAGGCTAAAGGAGCAAGCACATGGATATAAACGCAGACTTTAGCCAACGCGCCGCCGTTCACGCCGCGAACCTGCCTTGGACACCCTCGCCGGTGGCGGGGGTAGATCGCCGGATGCTTGACCGGATGGGCGATGAATTGGCGCGCGCCACCAGCATCGTGCGCTATGCGCCCGGCAGCGCGTTTTCCCCTCACGTTCATACGGGCGGCGAGGAGTTTCTGGTGCTAGACGGCGTTTTTTCGGACGAGCATGGCGATTTTCCGGCGGGCAGCTATATCCGTAACCCGCCGCAGTCGCGCCATAGGCCCGGCTCGGTGCCCGGCTGCACTATCTTCGTCAAGTTGTGGCAGTTCGATCTGGCCGACCGCACGCATGTACGCATCGATACCAGCAAGATGCGGTTTCAGCCTGTGTCAGACGGCATTGAGGTAATGCCGCTGTTTTCCGACAAGCGTGAGGAAGTGGTGCAGGAGCGTTGGGCGCCCGGCACCGCGCTAGATATGAATGCGGATGGCGGCGCAGAAATTTTGGTGCTGCAAGGCGGATTTGAAGAGGGCGGCGAGGCATTCAGCCCGCAAAGCTGGCTGCGCTTGCCACGCGGCGCGCGCGCCAATCTGGTGTCAGGGCCGGACGGTGCGTTGGTCTGGATCAAGCGGGGCCACCTAAGCGTCGATCCTGTCGCCCCGGAGGTCTAACACTCAGGCTTGGCTGAATCGCAAAGGGAGCGTGCACCGCCCGCTCCCTTTGCGATTCAACGACTTGGATCAGCGGGTCTTCAAGGCGTCGCGGATCTCGATCAGGATATCCTTCTCGGACGGGCCTGTGGCCACTTCGGGTGCGACATCATCGGGCTTTTCGGCCAGTGATTTCACCTTGTTCACATACTTGACCAGCATGAAGACGACGAAGGCAATAATCAGAAAGTTGATAACTGCCATGATGAACGAGCCATAGGCAAAGACCGACGCGCCCGTCTCGCGCGCGATGTCAAGCGAGGCACCGGCCGGCACTTCGCCAGCAAGGACGGCATAGTGGTTGGTAAAATCGACGCCGCCGGTAAAGAGGCCGATAATGGGGTTGATCAGGTCGCCGACCATCGACGTGACGATGGCAGTGAACGCCGCGCCGATGATGATGCCGACGGCCATGTCCATGACATTGCCCTTGGCGATAAAGTCCTTAAATGCATTTAGCATCGTTGTCCCTCGTCTATATATCTAAGGGCCACCTTGCGCAGCCTTATCCAGACCTTAAGGCATGTTTTCGGTTTATTATCTATGTAAAAGTCGATTCATTGCCACTATGGGCGGCAATCCGGAGGTTGCACGCGGCCAAACACCATACCCCTTTGGATGAGCTTGCCAGAGGTTCTGGCGGGCGCGACAGCCCGCCCTGATACCTCACTTAGGCAGCGTGCCATCCAGCACGTAGCGCAAGATCTGCACCACCTGTTCGGGCGTGCGCGCAACGGCCAACGCGGCAGCATCGACTTCCTTTAATGCGTGGTCATGCTCTTCTGGTTGAAGAATAATCAGCGACTTGCCCATTGCTGCGGCATAGCCCGCATCGAACGCGGCGTTCCACTGTTTGTACTTGTCGCCAAAGCGGACCACGACGATATCCGCCTCCTCAATGCCCTGCCGCGTGCGGATCGCGTTCAGCTTGGCGCCCTTGTGATCGTGCCAGAACTTGTCTGCCTCGGCCCCCAGAATGGCGACGCCGCAGTCGTCGCTTGCGCTGTGATCCGTGACGGGCGCGCTAAAGTCGATGTTCAGTCCATTGGCGCCCTGTGCGATCTGGTCGCGCCAGTCGGTGTGAATCTCGCCGCTCAAATAAACGTTTAGCATCGCTTTCTCCTTCGTTTAGCCGCGCAATACGCCGCCTGTCGCCTTGGTAACTTTTTCTACGATCTTGGCTGATACGGCCTCAATGTCGGCATCCTTCAGGGTCGTCTCGATGGGTTGCATCCGCACGGTGACGGCAAGTGACTTCTTGCCCTCGCCTAGCGACCCGCCGATGAATTGGTCAAAGACGCGCACATCCTCGATGAGTGTTTTGTCGGCCCCAGCAGCGGCGTTAACCAGCGTAAGCGCCTCAACATCGGCATCAACGACGAACGCAAAATCACGCTCGACGGCTTGCAGGTCGCGGATCTGTGCTGCGCCGCGATTGGCGGTGGTATTCCGCGGTAGCGGAATTTCGGCCGGCCAGAGGGTGAAGGCAAAGGCGCTGCCCTTGATGCCCATCGCGCGTAGGGTTTTGGGATGCAGTTCGCCAAAGACACCCAGCACCTTTTTGGGGCCGAGGCAGATCATGCCATGGCGGCCGGGATGCCACCAGTCTGCCGCGCCGCGTAGGATCTGCACCTTAGCGGGCGCGCCGATCGCGGCGAGGATCGCCTCAGCGTCTGCACGCGCGTCATAAAGGTCGACCGCGCGGGAACTGCCATGCACATCCTTGGGCCCCGTCCGCCCCATGAGGACGCCTGAAACCTGCAAATGTTGCTCGCCCGGCTCGCCGCCATGAAAGGCGTGACCGACCTCGAACAGGGCCATGTCACTGATCCCGCGCGCAAGGTTGCGCGCCGCCGCCTGAAGCAGGCCCGGAAGCAGCGCTGGGCGCATATGGCTCATCTCGCTGCTGATTGGGTTGGCCAGCATTGTGGCGTCATCGCCGCCGCCGAACAGAGTGGCCGACGCCCGGTCGACAAAGCTGTAGGTGACGCATTCGTTATAGCCCAGCTCCGCCGCCGTGCGCCGTGCGATCTGCTCGCGCTTTTGCATGGGCGACAGGATGGGTGCGGGCACGCCGGCCTTCATCCGGGGCAGGGGGCGACCCACCAGTTTGGTCAGCGACGCGATGCGCGCCACCTCCTCGACCAGATCAGCCTCGCCGGTCACGTCGGGCCGCCAGCTGGGCACAGTGGCCATATCGCCCTCAAGCCGGAAGCCGAGGGCCGTCAGCGTCTGGCGTTGCTCGGCCTCTGGAATGTCCATCCCGACCAGCGACTGCACCTTTGCCGGGACCAGCCTGTAGGCACGGCGAGTGTCCGGCACCTTGCCCGCCTTGACCAGATTGGACGGCGTTCCGCCGCACAGATCGATGATCATCCGCGTGGCCAGATCGACGGCCTCCATGTTGAAGGCCGGATCAATTCCCCGCTCGTTGCGGTAGCGCGCGTCCGAGTTGATTTTCAGCGCGCGGCCCGTGGCGGCGATCTGGATATGGTCCCACACGGCAGCCTCAAGGAACACATCAGCCGTGTCCTCGGTGCAGCCCGTCGCCAGCCCGCCCATAATGCCACCGATGCTCAGGATGCCGCTGTCGTCGGAAATCACGACCTGCCCGGCGCCGAAGGTATGCTCCTTCTCGTCCAGCCCTGTCAGTGTCTCGCCGCCCTTGGTGCGGTGGATGCGCAGATCGCCCTGCACCTTGCCTGCGTCAAAGACGTGCAGAGGGCGGTTACGGTCGAAGGTAAAGAAGTTCGTCACGTCGACCAGCGCCGAAATGGGGCGCAGTCCGATAGCGCGCAAACGGCTTTGTAGCCACTCGGGGCTTGGCCCGTTTTTCACGCCGCGAATGACGCGCCCGGCGAATACTTCGCAGCCGTTCTGGGCCGTATTCTCGTCAATGGTCACGGCGATTGGGCTGGGGAATTCGCCTTCGATATGGGCGGTAGGCGCATTCGTCATCTGGGCTAGGCCACGTGCTGCCAGATCGCGGGCGATGCCGCGAACGCCCAGCGCATCGGGGCGGTTGGGGGTGATAGCAATCTCGATGACCGGGTCCACCTTGGCCGGATCGTTGGCCGCCAGCCAGTCGATATAGCGCTCGCCGACCTCGCCTGACGCCAGCTCGATAATGCCGTCATGCTCCTCCGACAGCTCCATCTCCCGCTCCGAGCACATCATGCCGTAGCTCTCGATCCCGCGGATCTTGCCGACGCCGATAGTCGTGTCGATGCCCGGCACGTAAACGCCCGGCTTGGCCACGACGACGGTGATCCCCTCGCGGGCATTGGGCGCGCCGCAGATGATCTGCAACTCGCCATCGTCTGTGGCCACCTTGCACACGCGCAGACGGTCGGCATCGGGGTGCGGTTCGGCATGGGTGACCTTGCCGATGGTAAACTCAGCCAGCCGCGCGGCGGGGTCGGTGACGCCCTCGACCTCAAGGCCCAGATCGGTCAGCGCATAGGTGATCTCATCGACCGAAGCGCGCGTGTCGAGATGGTCTTTGAGCCAGGAAAGCGTGAATTTCATGTGCCGTCATCCGCAGGTGATTATGGGTTGGCCTCGCATACCGCAGAAGGCGCGGCGGGGGAAGGG
>JAGXGX010000052.1 GCA_024636515.1 Roseovarius sp. | reverse complement strand
GGTAAGGTGAGAGGCTGGACAACGACCCAAGCGAGGCTCGTTACGGCTGCTTCCTTCCGGATCTGACCGGGTTGGCGAGGTGCCTGCCCGCGCCAACCTCTCAACTGATCAGATAATGCGGATAATCCGCCGATGCAAGAGGCGCGCGCGCCGTGCGGTCTACTTCAGCAAAGACGGCACTGTTGCGCCGGTTAACTCCTGGCTGAATGGCACCGGATGCGGCGCCTTTCCTAGCCTTGCACGGTAGATCGGCAGGCTTTCGGCGACGCGCTGAACGTAGTTGCGCGTCTCGTCAAACGGAATGAACTCGATCCAGTCGATAACGTCCAGATCGCCCATGCCGGTGCCGTTCCTTGGGTCGCCCCGTTCGGATATCCAGCGCGGCGGGCGGGCAGGGCCGGCGTTATATCCTGCCGACATCATCACCACGTTTGCGCCAAACCGCTGCGACATCTGCGCTAGGTAGGTTGAGCCGAGCCGCGCGTTATAGGGCCAATCGCTGAGGACGCGGCCCCCGTCGTATTCGATACCCAGATCGCGCGCGACGTCTTTGGCGGTGCCGGGCAGCACCTGCATCAGCCCCAGCGCGCCCGCGCCGCTGGCGACGCGGTGGTCGAACTCGCTTTCGCGGCGGGCAATGGCGAGGGCCATCTCCATCGGGACGGGCAGGTCCATATCCTGCATCGGGTGCAGCGCATAGTAATCGGCCGGTAGCACGATACCGCGCCCTGCCGCCGCCTTGCCCAACATGACCTGCAAGTGGGGCTGGCCCATATCGCCCAGCGCTGCGCCGAGACTGCCCAATTCGCCCCGACTAAGTGTGCCTGCGAGCGCGTTGATGAACCATTCCGCCAGAGTTAGCTGGTCCGACGCGGCAAGTAGTGTGATCGCTCGAAAGAGATCGCCGCGCGCAAACGCGGCCTCTTGCCACGGCGGAAAAGCCTCGCCGCCTTGCAGTACCGGATCGAAGGGCAGGCCGGCCTTTTCCGCAGCGAGTAGCCCGTAGAAGCTGGTTTGCTCGCCCGCGCCTTGGGCATAAGCAACTTGCGCGCCTTCGGGGTCGCCCAGCGCCTCTTGCGCGCGGCCGATCCAGTAATGCGCGCGGCCCAGCGATATGGGCGTTTCGACGGCGGCGCGGAGCCGCTGGAAGTGATCCAGTGCCAGTGCCGGATCGTCCAGAAAGCGCAGCGCCAGATAGCCCGATAGCCATTCCAGATCGGCGTAGGCGCCGCCGCCCTCAAGTTGGTGATGGGCTGCCAGATCGTAGGCGCGGGCATATTCGCCGCTGCGCATCATTCGGCGCGCAAAGCTGCGCCGCCACCCGGCCCAGCGCCATGCCTCGCCCAGACCATCCTCAACCTGACTCTGACTTTGCATTAGGGTCATGGCCTTATCGGCCTTGTCGGCCTTGATGTATTGCTCGAACAGCATGTGGGCGATGCCGGGATCGCGCTGCATCGCTTGGGGCAGGCTGGTGACTTTCGCCTCGATCCCGCCGCGCCCGTCGCGGGCCATCATGCGAATATCGGCGCGCGCGCGGGTCGCCTCATCAACCAGCGGCAGCATCAGCGCCGAATCGCGCAGACCGCGCCACAGGGTCATGTCCATTCGGGCAGCGTGGTGCGGGACAAGGATGGTGCCGTAGGCGTTCAGAAAATCGGTGTGCTCTTCGGTGCTGAGATCGAAGGTACGCCATGCGGCAATCACGCCTTTCTCGGCATCGCGCTGGCGACCCTTCGCGGCCTGCGCGGCGGCAAGGCGCAAAACTCCCTCGCCCGTCTCGGGCGGCGCACCTTGATAGAATGCTATGATTTGGGCATCGGTGGCATCCTTCAGCACATCCAGCGATTGGTCGCGCATCCGGTCCAGTCCCGGCCAGCCGGGATGTGCGTTCAGGAACGCCAGCACCTCAGGCAGGGTGCCGCGCCCAGACCGCAGGCGCGCCCACTCGATCAGCTCCTCGGCGATAGGCCCGTCGCGCGCGGCCAACTGGGCGGCTCGGTCCCAGCGCCCGGCGGCGCCAGCGTCCAGCGCGCTGGAAAATGCGTGGGGCGGCGTGATCCGGGATGGCTCGCCAAATCCGGGTATTGCGCTGCACAGCAACAGCAGAGCAGCTATAAGAGAGCGCGTCATGTATTGCATTTCCCGTCTTGGCAAAGGATAGACAGCCCAGCCTAAGCGTGCGCCGGGGCGCCGTCCACCATCCGATATAGAGGTGCGGTGGGCAGTCTGCCACAGCCGCGCCCACCTTTTCGGGCCGATATGCCCGGCATTTACAAAGGACACCGCCATGATCAAAGGATCGCTTCCAGCCCTGGTCACGCCCCTGAAAAACGGTGAGGTGGATTTCGATACGCTGGGCAAACTGGTGGAGTGGCATATTGCCGAGGGCAGCAATGGCCTTGTCCCGGTCGGCACCACCGGCGAAAGCCCAACCCTCAGCCATGAGGAGCATATGGCCGTCGTCGAGGAGGTCGTGCGCGTCGCAGACCGCCGCATCCCCATTGTCGCGGGCGCCGGCAGCAACAACACCGCCGAGACGATGCGGCTGATGCAACACGCGCATAAGGTCGGCGCCGATGCCGCGCTGGTCGTCACACCCTATTATAACAAGCCGACGCAGCGCGGCCTGATCGCACATTTCACCGCGGCGCATGATTGCTGCGACCTGCCAATTATTATCTACAACATCCCCGGCCGGTCGGTCGTCGATATGTTGCCCGCCACGATGGGCGAGTTGGCAAAGTTGCCCCGTATCATCGGCGTCAAGGACGCCACCGGCGATCTGGCCCGTGTCTGCGCGCAGCGCATCACCTGCGGCCCCGACTTCATTCAGGTGTCGGGCGAGGACGCGACTGCGCACGGCTTCAACGCCCAAGGCGGCATTGGCTGTATCTCCGTCACCGCCAATGCTGCGCCTAAGCTGTGCGCGCAATTGCAGGCCGCTTGCCTGGCGGGAGATTATGCGGAGGCGCTGAAGCTTCAGGATCGCCTGATGCCCCTACACCTCGCCATATTTACCGAGCCGGGGCTGGTCGGCGTGAAATACGCCATGTCGCTGCTAGGCAAGTGCAGCGAAGAGGTCCGCTCGCCGCTGGTGACGCTGACGGATGGCACCAAAAAGCTGGTTGAAGACGGGATGCGCCACGCTGGCCTGCTAAACTGAGCGTCTAGCGGTAAGTCGACGGCGCGTGTCCGAATTGCGCCGCGTAGCTGCGCGAGAAATGCGACGAATTGGCAAAGCCGGTTGCCAGTGCGATCTGCGTAAGCGGCAGGGCTGAATTGCGCAGCAGGCTCTGCGCCCGTGCCAGCCTCAATACGCGGTAGTACCGCATTGCTGGCTGCTCTAGCTGTTCTGTAAACAGACGGTTCAGCTGCCTTGGCGACACGCCCGCCACCTGCGCCAACTGGCCCAGATCCAGCGGATCGGCGATATGGCTCTCCATCACTTCGACCGCGTCCAGAATGGCGGGGGTGTGGGTGCCCACGCGTTCGGCGAGCCCGCCCCGCTGCGGGCCGACGGGTGGGCGAATTTCGGTGTGCATGAACCAGTCGCTGACCTGCCGCGCAAAGCTCGCGCCATGCTGGCGCGCGATCAGGGCGTGCATCATGTCCAGCGGCGCGGTGCCACCAGCGCATGTCATCCGGTCGCGGTCGATCACGTATAATGTGCGCTCGACGGCCAGATCTGGCGATACTTCGGCCAGCGCCTCGGCGTATTCCCAATGCAGCGTCATGCGCCGCCCCGCCATCAGCCCGGCGCGCGCCAGAATAACTGGCCCGCCCGATACCCCGCCCAATGCGGCCCCCTCGCGCGACAATCGCGCCAGCCAGCGATAAAGTGCGGGTTCGGCGTAGCCGCCCACATCGCCCCCGGCGATCACAAACAGTATGTCTAGCCGCAGCGCATCGCCAACCTGCGCATCCGGCGGAATGACGGCGGCGCCCGAGCTGCGCACCGGACCGCCGCCGACGCCGATATGCACAACCTCATACAGGGTGCGCCCCGCCAGCAGATTGGCCGCGCGTAGCGGCTCCACTGTGGCGGCATAGGACATAACGGCAAAGTCGGCGATTGGCAGGATACCGATTCGCATGGGCGTTTTGGGATGATCGTGCGGCATGTCCATTTCAGGCATCTATCCGACTTTTTTAGGAAAGTGCAAACGCGTTAAACACACCATGCTGCAGGCAACCTGACATATCGGACGATCTTTATGCGCTATTCCGCACTCCGCATCCTCAAGGAAGGCCTGACCGGCAATAAGGGCTGGAAGCCCGTCTGGCGCGAGCCTGAGCCGAAGGCCGAGTATGACGTCATCATCATCGGTGGCGGCGGTCACGGCCTTGCCACGGCGTACTATCTGGCCAAGGAGCACGGCATCACCAATGTTGCAGTCCTCGAAAAGGGATGGCTAGGCAGTGGTAATGTGGGCCGCAACACGACCATCATCCGCTCCAACTATCTGCTGCCGGGCAACGAGCCTTTCTACGAGCTGTCGCTGAAGCTGTGGGAGAACCTCGAACAGGACTTCAACTATAACGCTATGGTGTCGCAGCGTTCGATCCTGAACCTGCTACATTCCGATTCGCAGCGCGACGCGTTCATCCGGCGCGGCAATGCGATGTTTCTCGCAGGCGCTGATGCCGAATATGCGTCAGCCGAACAGCTGCGCGAAGAGCTGCCGTTCCTCGATTATGATAACGCGCGCTTCCCGATCAAGGGCGGTCTTTATCAGCGGCGCGGCGGCACGGTGCGCCATGACGCGGTCGCTTGGGGCTATGCGCGCGGGGCCGACACGCGCGGCGTCGACATCATCCAGAACTGCGAAGTCACCGGCTTTCAGATCGAAAACGGCGTGTGCAAAGGGGTCGAGACGTCCCGCGGGCCGATCCGTGCCAAGAAGGTCGCGATGTGCGTCGCAGGCTCCTCGGGCCGTGTTGCCGCGCAGGCCGGGATGCGCTTGCCTATCGAATCCCACGTCTTGCAAGCCTTCGTCACCGAAGGGCTAAAGCCGGTTATCCCCGGGGTCATCACCTTTGGCGCGGGCCATTTCTATGTCAGCCAGTCCGACAAGGGCGGCTTGGTCTTTGGCGGCGATCTGGATGGCTACAACTCCTACGCCCAGCGCGGCAACCTGCCCGTGGTCGAGGACGTCGCCGAGGGCGGCATGGCGATCATGCCGATGATCGGACGCGCGCGCCTCTTGCGCAGTTGGGGCGGCATCATGGATATGTCGATGGACGGCTCGCCCTTCATCGACAAGACAGATATCGGCGGCCTCTATTTCAACGGCGGCTGGTGCTATGGCGGGTTCAAGGCAACGCCGGCCTCCGGCTGGTGCTACGCCCACTTACTGGCCAAGGATACGCCCCATCCCGTCGCGACCGAAATGCGCCTCGACCGGTTCCGGCGCGGCCATATGATCGACGAAAAAGGGCAGGGCAATCAGCCTAATCTGCATTGAGAGGCTCCATGCTTTTTCTTGGTAAAAATACCCAAACCC
>JAGXGX010000051.1 GCA_024636515.1 Roseovarius sp. | reverse complement strand
TGCTGCATAGTCCCGATACCGAGTACACGCAGTCCCTGCTGGACGCGATTCCGGGGCAGGAGTATGAGCGCGCGCTGGCTGAAGCTGAGTAATGCATTCTCTCTGGCTAGCGCTGTTGGGCCAGCCTAGGCTGAGTTGGCGGCTTCGAGGGAATTTTGTGACGTCTGACTCCAGAGGATTAACAGAGTCAGCTATGTGATCTTCCTCATTTGTTGAGGATCCCTCGCAAAGCCTTGATTTCCTCATCGACGATGCCGTGACCCGCTCCGGGATAGATCTGCGTGTTCACGACCGCACCTAGATCGCTGAATACTTTATCAGACTTCTTGACCCGGGCGAGTGGGATATGGGGATCGCGTTCATGGCATCCCAAAAGGACCGGCGTTCCATCCATCCTCCCGTTATAGTCGAATTTCTTGTCGATCTGGTGATAGAGCGCTAACTCTGGCGCGCCGCTCCCATCTTCGGTACCGACTAGACCGCCTGAAAGGCCAGCAACGCAGGCAAATGGTGTTCCGACGCGCGCGGCATATTCAAGGGCGAGGCAGGCACCTTGGCTGAACCCAATAACGACTGTTCGCTCGGGCCCGAAACCTTCATCAGCCAGTTGGCCCGCTATATCTCCTATCACCGCCAAGGCCGACGAAAGCCCCGGCTCGTTTTGGGCGAGGGGGGCCAGAAAACTGGTCGGCCACCACAAATTTCCTGCCGCCTCGGGGGCGCGAATGGCAATGTCTGGCAGCCCCAAATGCTCCGCAAGGCTTAGCATGTCTTCGGGTGCGCCGCCGCGCCCGTGCAGCATAATCATCGCCAGCCGCGCGCGCGACACTGGTGCGCCTGCCGATAGAATGCGGCCTTGGCTGTGTGGATCGTCGCTCACTTTGCTTTCCTTTGCGGAATAGTAATCGGGGGCAGGACGCGTTCTATTTGGTCTCGTATCCGCTCGTGTTGCGCGGGCAACTTCAGCTCTTGCCCCAACGCGTCCATCGACTCGTCCGTGGCAAAGCCGGGCGGATCGGTTGCGATCTCAAATAGCACGCCGCCGGGCTCGCGAAAGTAGATCGCATTGAAGTACTGCCGGTCGATCTGCGGCGTCACGTCAAAGCCTTGTCCGCGTAAGGTTTCCTGCCAAGCCATCTGCACTTCGTCATTCTCTGCGCGAAACGCAACGTGGTGGATTGATCCCGTGCCTTGCCGGCCAATCGACGCTGCATCCGACGTGATCAGATCAATTGCCGAGCCGCGCCCTTGGCCAGCTGCCAGAAAGCGATAACGATTTTCGTCGCTACCCGATGCCTCACCCGCGCTGCTGTAGCCAAACACATCCGTCAGCAGCCGGGCGGTACGGTCTGGATTGTCCAGCCAGAGGGTGACGGAATGGAACCCACCGTCGACCGGCTCATCTTCCACGACAGCCATGTCCGCGGTGCCGCGATCCGTCTCGATCAGCTCAATTCGTAGCCCGTCTGGATCGTTCAGTGCGATCATCTGCTCGCCAAACCGTTCGAAAGGGCCATCGAAATCCACCACGGCTTCGGCCAGTGCCATCATCCAGGCAGTCAGCCCGCCGACGGGAACGGCGTAAGCGACCGCACTGGCCATACCTGGGCCTGCGCGACCCGGACCCGCATTAACAAATGGAAAAAACGTCAGGATGCTGCCGGGTTCGGCGTGGCTGTTGCCGTAGTAGAGGTGATATGTATCGGGCTCATCAAAGTTAACAGTTTTTTTGACGAGCCTTTGCAGCAAGGTTCCGACGTAAAAATCGACGTTTCCCTGCGGCGCGCCCGAGATCGCTGTGACATGGTGAAGGCCGGGGATCGATTGGGTCATGATAAGGTCCTTTCTCGTGGAAATGATCTCGCGCTCCAGAGCGCCGGTTATTGAAATAGCGCGACCACAAAGGATTGCGCGATGTCCAAACTAGAGCCAACATAACGCTCGACGTCTTACCTAGGGTAAGCGCAGCGTTAAGTAGATTGATGCTGCGTGGGGCTTCATCAATGATTCTAAAGCGCGTGAGCGCCCGCTTGCCGAATGCAAATGTCGAGCTTCCGGCGAGTGTTGGACTATCGCGTCGGTCTGCTCGCGCCGTAGCAACTCCGAGGTGAGCCAGAGGTACTCTTATTTTCTTGGAGGCCAGCGCCGAGCGATTTCAATTTCTCGGTTTAGAAGTCAATGCTGCGTTACTAATGACTCGCCGCTCGACACGGCCTTAATCATTGGGAAGTCCCGGCGCGCCTTTGTCGGCGCGGCGGGGTTAGTTTAGCGCTGTGTGCTGGTGCCCTCGTAGTTCACCACTGGCGACCACTCGGGGCTGACTGTCGGCAGGGCTTCCGGCGCATGCTCGGCAAAGCTGTCGGCGGCGTAGACGACATTGCCCCCTGTCACGGTCAGGACCGCTTCCAGCGACATGATGTCCTCCTCGGGGATCGAGAAGTAGTCGTCCGACAGGATCGCGAAATCGGCATACATGCCTTCCTTGATCTTGCCCTTCACGTCCTCTTCCTGAGAGAACCACGCGCTGCCTGAGGTAAAGATGCTCAAGGCCTCGGCGCGGGTTAGCTTGTTGGCGTCGTCCCAAAGTTGCAGACCGCCGACGGTCTTGCCCGTGACCAGCCAGTAGAGCGACGGCCAAGGGTTGTAGCTGCTGACGCGGGTGCCGTCGGTGCCGGCGCCGACCGGAATGCCCATGTCCAGCATTTTGCGCACCGGGGGGGCTTCGACGGCAGCCTCGGCGCCGTAGCGGTCGACGAAGTATTCGCCCGCAAATGCCATGCGGTCCTGGATCGCGATACCGCCGCCAAGGGCTTTGATACGCTCCAGTTCGGCATCGCGAACCGTTTCGGCGTGGTCGATGGCCCATCTGGGGGCAAAGCCGCCCTGTTCATCGTTCACCTTCTCAAAGACATCCATGATCAACGCGATGCTGTCGCCATAGGTAGCGTGCTGGCGCAGCGGCCAGCCGGCCTCGACCAGCTGTGTCGTCACCTCGTGCAGGTCTTCTTCGGGGGTCTGACCGTTTGCCTTGCGCTCTTCTAGGTCGGGCGCGGGTGCCAGAAAATTCTCCCAATCGCCGACGCTGTGCGCCAGAAATTCTCCGGCGCCGTCCAGCTCATAGCCATGCGCAAGGTGCGTATCCTCGTTCACGCCCACCTCGTTATTGGCGATCCATTCGGCGAAATCCTCGGCTTCTTTGCCAGCTTCTTGCGCAAAGAGGTAGTAGCTCAGGCGCAGCGGCAAACCATCGTTGGTGGCGATGTTGCGCGTTCCGACGTAATCCTTGGGAAAGACATGCCCGCCGCCCCCAGCATCGATGGAGGATGTCATCCCCAGACGGTTCAGTTCGCGGTAATACTGCTTGGTCGAGTTGACCATGTCGTCTTCGGACAGCTGCGGCAACGCGCCGATAGTCTTGTAAAGGATCGAGGGGTTCGGCTCGGCGTGCAGGATCGCGCCGCCGCCTTCCAGAATCTCGATGCGGGAGCCGTCGGCCGTCTCGGTCTCGGATGTGTAGCCAAGCGCCTCGACGCCTGCCTGGTTCAGGAACCCCTGACTGTAGAGGAACAGCACGAAGACGGGCGTATCGGGCGCGACCTCGTTCAACTCCTCGACAGTGGGCATGCGCTGCTCTTCGAACTGGTAGGGCGACCAGCCGCCAATGACGCGCACCCATCCATCATCGGGCACCCGCTCTGCTTCGGTGCGGATGCGGTCCAGCGCGGCTTCGAGAGTAGGAATACCGTCCCAGCGGGTTTCCAAGTTGTAGAAGCGCCCGCCGCGGATCTGGTGGGAATGCGAGTCGTTGAGGCCGGGGATTACGGTGCGGCCATCCGCGTCGATGACCTGCGTTGCGTCACCGCGAAAGGCTTCGATCTCGGCATCGTCGCCGACTTCGACAAAAAGCCCGTCTCTGACTGCGAAGGCCGTTGCATCAGGCTCCTGAGCTTCATCCGTAAAGATTTTGCCGGCATTCATCACGATGAGGTCGGCGGCTTGCTGATCCTGTGCGAGTGCGGGCGCGCCAGCGATAAGGGCGGCGAGTGCCACGGCCTGCGGGCCGAATTTCTTGAAAGATGTCATCCTATCCTCCTAAACTTTGGGGGTGAGAGTGGCCGCGCATCTGCGCGGCCACAGTTCTGACAGGTGCTAATTTGGCTCAGAGCCAAACGCCGCTTTACTCAGCAGCGTCGGACTTGGTCGCAGCCTCTTGCGCGCGATTGTAGCTCTCGGTAACCGCACGGTATGCTGGCGAAACCTCGCCATAAAGCTTGCCCCACTCGGCAGCGTCGGGGCGGTTCCATGTGCGGTGTGTCTCGCTCAGGATGGTGTTGGTGGTGACCGGAACGATGCCTTCGGCAACCATCCGCTCGAGTGCCACGTCCGAGGCCATCTTGCTAACGTCGCCCGATGCATCCATCACAACGAACACCTCATAGCCTTCGGCAGTTGCTTGCAGCGCAGGAAACGCGACGCAGACACTTGTCCAGACGCCGGCAATAACCAGTGTCTTGCGGCCAGTTGCCTCGACAGCGGCGACAAAATCGGCATTGTCCCATGAGCTTACTTCGCCCTGACGCGCGACGTATTGCGCGCTGGGCATTGCTGCGGGCAGTTCTTCCATGATCGGGCCGTTGGAACCATCGAGCTCGGACGCGGTGTAGATGATCGGGATGCCCGCCTGCTCCGCGATTTTCGCAAGCGCGACCGTGTTGCGGCGCAGCTCGGCGATCTCGATGTCGTTCACGGTCTGGAACAGGCCCGTCTGGTGATCGAGTAGCAGCAGAACCGCGTCATTTGGATCGAACAAAGCGTTGTTTGCGGCCTCGGTCGGTGTGCGCGACAGACCATCGAGGTGAAGCGTCGAGTTTGCCTCTTGGGCGTTCGCCATGGTGGGGGCTGTGATTGGCTGCATGAGCATCACTGCGCCCGTTGCAATCGCGAGGAAGGTCTTTCCCAACTTGTTTATGCTTCTCATAGTAGTCTCAAAGGGGTTAAAGTTGTTCTCATTAATCCACAGATTGTGGACCGACGAGGAGTTGACCTGCCTCAAAACCTAACATTGGCTGTTTGAAATGGGTTCCATCGACAAGTTTCGTGCGCTGCCGGTCACCGGGTTTTGCGCCCGGCAGCCGTTATGGAGGGGTCATGACCGAACCCGGCGTACCAGTTTCGTCCCCGTAGTTGAGGCGATAGACAGCAGGCGCATCAAAACAGACGGTCTTCTTGATCCGGTGCAGGCCAAGCAGCTTGGTGAGGAAGCCGTTATTTTGCTGCGCATTCGACGCCATCGACGTGACGTGGTGCAAGCCCTTGATCTGGGTAAGCATTACTGGCTCCAAAATGATTAACACTGCTTGACCGTGAACCTAGGGCGCGCCTTTATTCTCCGGAATAGGTATAATATTGTATTCACTGTTGCGTTTGGTGTAATGGTGACAGCATGGGTGAATTGGAATCTATTCGCGTCTTCCTTGCTGTGGCCGAGCAGGAAAGCTTCGCCGGGGCGGCTCGGCAGCTTAGGCTGACGCCTGCGTCGGTGACGCGCACGATCGCGGCGCTTGAGGACCAACTGGGCATACAGCTGCTGGTGCGAACGACCCGGCGGGTGTCGCTGACATCTGCTGGCGCCCTATACGCCGCGCGGGTGATGCCGCTCGCGAAGGGTTTGGCCCAAGCGGTGGAAGAGACGCGCGAGGCGCAAGGATTGACCGCAGGACAAATCCGCATCAGCGCGCCCATGTCCTTGGGGTTGACGGTGCTACCCGCCGTCCTGTCGCAGTTCGCAACGCTGCATCCGCAGACGCATGTCGCCGTCATCCTGTCAGACAGCTTCGTTGATATCGTAGAGGAGGATTACGATCTTGCCATCCGCGTCTCGGGGCCGCCCACCGACAAATCGACGATCTGGCGCAAGATCTGCAAAGTGCCGCGCGTCTTGGTGGCGGCGCCCGGCTATTTGACAGCTAAGGGCATACCGCAGGAGCCGGAGGACCTCTCGGACTATGCTTGCCTCAGTTATGAGGCGAACGCGCGAGAAGAGGTTTGGGAGCTTTCGAAGGGCGCAAGCCGTCGCAGCCACAAGGCCAATGGAACCTTCAGCGCCAACAACGGCGACTTTTTGGCGCGGCTAGTGCTGCATGGCGAAGGTATTGCGTTGTTGCCGCGATTTATCGTGGCTGGCGATCTCGAGGCAGGACGGCTGGTCGAGATCTTGCCCGATTGGACCATATCTGAAATTTGGCTGACGCTTTACTATCCGCCCTACAATCAGCTTCCGCTCCGGGTGGCGACTTTCTCTGACTTCTTTGAGACCCATGTGAAAGAGACGTGCGCGTTTTAGACGTGGCAACGAAGCGAGTGCGATGTCGTGTGATAATACGGGCGCTGCACTTTTCCACTTCGCAACGGTCCACGCCCGGCGGAGAGCGATGTAGCAGATGCGCTGTGACCGGATATAAAATGCCTCGCCTCGATGACCCGTTTAACCGTCTCGGTGAAGGGTGCGGGGAACGCGCGGTTTGCCTAGCTCACATTCGAGCGCGGAGCGGTCCCAATCACCTGTCTTGGCAGCAGCCTCG
>JAGXGX010000050.1 GCA_024636515.1 Roseovarius sp. | reverse complement strand
TCAGATGTTTGGCCGCGCACTGGCGCCAGCGTTGGCGATGGGCAATTCGACCGTGCTGAAGCCTGCCGAAGATGCGTGCCTTGCATGTCTGCGTCTGGCCGAGTTGGCGGGCGAGGTGGGTTTTCCGCCCGGCGCGATCAATGTGGTCACGGGTCGCGGCGATGTGGCGGGCAAGGCGCTTTCTGAGGATCGCGGCGTCGATTTCATCGCCTTCACCGGCTCGCCCGAAGTGGGCCAGATGATCCAGATCGCGGCGGCGAAAAACTACATCGCCTGCACGTTGGAGCTGGGCGGCAAATCCCCGCAGATCATATTCGACGACGCCGATCTGGACGCCGCGCTGCCGCTGATCGTGGGCGGCATCATCACCAATGGCGGGCAGACCTGCTCGGCTGGCAGCCGCGTCATGATCCAAGAAGGCATCTATGACAGGGTGGTCGCTGCCCTCAAAGACCGATTTGAGGGGCTTGAGGCATCCGAATCCGGCGAGGACGCAGTTCTGGGCCCGCTGATCTCGGCCAAGCAGAAAAAGCGCGTCGAGGCCTATATCGATGGCGCAGATGCGCCGTTGATCGCGCGCGGCAAGGTACGGAGCGGCGCGCCCGGCGGCGGCTATTACGTCGCGCCCGCGCTGTTTGGCCCCTGCGACCCACACTCGAAAATCGCGCAGGAGGAGGTTTTTGGCCCCGTCCTATGTGCCCTGACGTTCAAGGACGAGGCAGACGCGATCAGCATCGCCAACGACACTGAGTATGGCCTCATGGCGTCTGTCTGGACGCGTGATGGCGCACGCCAACACCGCGTGGCCAAGGCGCTGCGCGGAGGGCAGGTGTACATCAACGGGTTCGGCGCGGGCGGCGGTATCGAGCTGCCTTTCGGCGGCGTGCGCAAGTCCGGCCATGGCCGCGAAAAGGGCTTTGCCGCACTGCTGGAATTCTCACAAATCAAGACGATCATCAACAATCACGGGTAGGGGGCAGAAATGCGGCTCAATGGTAAAACGGCACTGGTGACAGGCGCGGCCTCTGGCTTTGGCAAGGGGATCGCAGAGCTTTTCGTGTCAGAGGGCGCAAAGGTCGCCATCGTCGATCTGAACGAGGAGGGCGCACGGGAGGTTGCCGCCAGCCTTGGTGATGCGGCAATCGCCATTCGCTGCGATGTGGCGGACGGTGCGCAGGTCGCAGACGCGGTCAAGCAGACCTGCGATGCCTTTGGCGGCCTCGATATCGTGGTCAACAACGCTGGATGGACCAATGCTAACAGCCCGCTGATGGAAACGGACGAGGCAACGTTTCGCAAGATCTATGACATCAACGTGCTGTCGATTTTCCATATGACCAAGGCGTGCGTGCCCGTCTGGCGCGGTCAGGGCAGCGGCGTAATGATCAACATCGGCTCGGTCGCGGGTATCCGTCCTCGCCCCGGTCTGACTTGGTACAACTCGTCCAAGGGGGCGGTGAATCTGATGACCAAGTCACTGGCGGTAGAGTTGGCACCGGATAAGATCCGCGTCAACTGCGTGGCCCCGGTGATGGGCGCGACGGGCCTTTTGGAGCAGTTCATGGGGATGCCCGACACGCCTGAGAATCGCAAGAAATTCATCGCGACCGTCCCACTGGGCCGCTTGTCCGAGGCGCGCGACATCGCCAATGCGACCCTCTATCTGGCGTCGGACGACGCCGATTTCATCACAGGCGTGGTGATGGAGGTCGATGGCGGGCGTACGATCTAAGCCGCTGCGAGCGCAAGAATTATCAGGCCCGTGCCCATTGGCGCGGGCCGATTTCGTGGATGGAGTTGCCATCTGTATCGACAGCGACTGTCACGGGCATATCCTCGACCGTGAATTCGCGGATCGCCTCCATCCCCAGGTCATCGTAGGCAACAACCCTCGCGGCCTTGATCGCCTGTGACACCAGATAGGCCGCGCCGCCGACGGCAATCAAGTAGACCGCGCCATGTCGGCGGATCGCCTCAATGGCCTCGGTCCCGCGCTCGGCTTTGCCGATCATCACCTTAAGGCCGGTGGTGGCCAGCAATTCTTCGGTGAACTTATCCATGCGCGTCGCTGTGGTGGGGCCGGCCGGGCCGATCACCTCGCCGGGAATAGCATCAACGGGGCCGACGTAATACAAAGCGCGCCCCTTTAGATCGACGGGCAGCGCGCCGCCCGCGCGCAGTGTTTCAACCATGCGTTTATGCGCAGCGTCGCGCCCTGTGTAGAGCTTGCCTGACAACAGCAGCGTCTCGCCCGGGGTGAAGCTGGCCAGCGTGCTCGCCGTCAGATCGTCTAGCGATAGGCGCCTGCCGACTGGACCTTGGCCCTCGATCTGCGGCCATAGCGACAGATCAGGCGCGGCAAATGTCGCGGGGCCGTCCCCGGTCAGCGTAAAGTCGATATGCCGCGTCGCCGCGCAGTTCGGGATCAGCGCGACAGGCATGGAGGCCGCGTGCGTCGGGAATGTCGCTATTTTGACGTCGAGGGCAGTAGTGATTCCGCCCAAGCCCTGCGCGCCGATGCCTAGGGCGTTGACGCGGTCGAGGATTTCGAGCCGCATTTCTTCGACCTTGGTTGCAGGACCGCGCGCGCGCAAATCGGTGATATCGATCGGCTCGTTTAGCGACGCCTTGGCCATTGCCATCGCCTTGTCCACACTGCCGCCGACGCCGATGCCAAGCATCCCCGGCGGGCACCAACCGGCGCCCATTTGCGCCACGCGGTCCACGACCCAATCGGTCACGCTGGCCGAGGGGTTCAGCACCGCGAACTGCGTTTTATTTTCGGACCCGCCGCCTTTTGACGATACGGTCACATGCACGTCTTTGCCTGCAACCATCTGGACCTGCATCATCGCGGGCGTGTTGTCGCCGCTGTTGCGGCGGCTATCCAGCGGGTCGACTACAACGGATGCGCGCAGTGGGTTCGTCTCAAGCGTCCACGCCTGCCGCACTGCATCGTCAATCATGTCCTGCAAGGGGCGCGTCCAATTGGTGCGGGCCTCGACGCCGACCTCGACGAAGACGTTTGCGATGCCGGTATCCTGACAAATCGGGCGATGCCCGGTCGCGCACATGCGCGAATTGATCAGTATCTGGGCGATTGCTGCCTTAGCGGATGGGCTCTGCTCGCGCTCATAGGCGCTTGCCATGGCGGCTATAAAGTCGGGTGGGTGGTAGTAGGATATGTATTGCAGCGCGTCCGCAATGCTGCCGATCAGGTCCGCCTCTGTGATACGCGCGCTCATGCTACTGGCTTCGCACGGGCGATCAGCGCCTTGGCGCGGGCGATCACAGGTGCGTCGATCATGGCGCCGTCCATTTGCACCGCCGCCCCGCCCTTGGCCGCCTCCAACACGCGCGCTGCCCACTCCAGCTCATCCACAGAGGGTGCAAAGCCGCGCCTTGCTGCCTCCAACTGCGCAGGGTGTATGATCAGCTTGCCTCCAAGGCCCATTTCCACGGCATGACGGCAATCATCCTCGATCAGCGCGGCGTCGCGAAGTGGAGTTGTCACGCCGTCCAGCGGGGCAGGCTGGCCCGCTAGCCGCGCCGCCAACACTAACGCAGAGCGCGCGGAGGCCAGTGAGGCGCGCGTGTGGCACATCCCCAGATCAGCCGCATAGTCGATAGAGCCGAAGGCGAGGCGCGCTGAAGCAGTTGCGATACCGTTTAAATTCGCGATGCCGCGTGCCGTCTCGACCAAGGCTATCACCGGCACGCCGGCGGCGCGGGCGACATACGCGCAGGCCTCACCGTCCTCGGCCTTGGCCAGCATCACGGCTGTTAGCGGCAGGGTGGCGGCGGCGGCCAGATCGGACTTGTGCCATTGGGTGCCCGCTGCGTTGATTCGCAGGATGATGGGACAGTTGATCCCTGCCAGCGCCTCTGCCAGACCAGCGCGCGCAGCGGCGCGGGCGCCGGGCGCGACGGCATCCTCCAGATCGACGATAATCGCATCGGCCCCTGTGCTAGCTGCTTTGGTCACGCGGTCCGGTCTGTCGGCAGGCACAAACAGCGGCAGGATCATCTGGGCGGGCAGGGCGGGCATCGTGTTCTCCGACTGTGAGTTGGCATGAAGGGTACAGGGCCGCGCGCGCCCGCGCCAGCCACCGGTACGCGGGGGCCATAGGAAGAACCTATGAAGGCCCTCGCGGTTGGCTATTTCCGAGGGTCTGCGCGATGGGGCATCATCGGCGCCAAGTAGTGGGGGGCGCGTGCAGAATGACAGGTGATCTAGCAGGGCTGGTTGTAGTCTCGGCCGAGCAGGCCGTGGCCGCGCCGTATCTATCCGGCAAGCTGGCCGAGGCAGGCGCACGCGTCATCAAGGTCGAGCGGCCCGAGGGCGATTTTGCGCGTGGCTACGACCATCTGGTGCATGGCGAAAGCGCATATTTTGTCTGGCTCAATCGCGGCAAGGAATCGGTGTGTCTGGATTTGCGCGAGGCAGGCGATCACGCGCTGATGACCCGGATGCTGGCGGGCGCGGACGTGTTCATCCAGAACCTCGCGCCCGGCGCGGTCGCCCGTCTGGGCTTCGATCAGGCCAAGTTGCGCGAGCAATATCCGCGCCTGATAACTGTGGCCATTTCCGGCTATGGTGAGGAGGGACCGCTAAAGGATCTGAAGGCCTATGACCTGTTGGTGCAGGCCGAAAGTGGGCTGTCGCAGATTACCGGCACAAAGGACGGCCTGACCCGCGTAGGCGTCTCGGTCTGCGATATCGCGGCCGGGATGACAGCCTATCAGGCGGTGCTTCAGGCGTTGATCGGGCGGGGCATCACCGGGCAGGGGCGGCACCTGTCGATTTCGCTGTTCCATGCGCTGACAGACTGGATGAACGTACCCTACCTGCAATACGTCTATGGAGGGAAGGAGCCTGTGCGCAGCGGGCTGAATCACCCGACGATTGCGCCCTACGGCGCCTATACCGGATCGGATGGTAAAGATGTGCTGTTTTCGATCCAGAACGAGCGGGAGTGGCGCAATTTTTGCGCCGATATACTGGGCCTTCCGCACCTGCCGAATGATCCACGCTTTGACACCAATTCGCACCGCGTCGCCAACCGTGCTGCGTTGGACGACGTGCTGAGGCCGATATTTGCCCAAGTGCCCCGCGATGAGATGGTGCAGCGGCTGGAGGCTGCGCGCATCGCTTATGGCCGGGTTAGCACGATGGAGGATCTGGCGAGGCACCCGCAGAACCGCTTTGTTGAGGTGGACACGCCGACCGGCCCGGTGCGGATGCTGGCGCCGGGCGCAGTCGTTGACGGCGGCGTGCCTGAGCTGGGCGATGTGCCAGCGCTGGGGCAACATACGGACGCGGTGCGTGCCGAATTCGCGTGAGGCCAAATTTCTACATTTTCGAACATTGAGGGGACGCCGCATGGCCTATACCAAAAACCTCAACGAGCTTGCGCAGCAATTCATCGCAGACGCACGCGCGATTGCCGCTGAGGGGCCAATGGATCGCCCCCGGCTGGATCGGATCAAGATCCGTTTGATGGATATCGCAGCGCGGAAGGGTTTGTGGGCCGAAGATGATTTCCCCGCGCCCTCGGTAGAGGAAAAGCAGAACCGCTTCCTTATTGCGAAGGATGACAGCGGCCTGACGCTGTATCTAAACGTGATGCAGCCGGGCAAGGTGATCCCGCCGCACAATCACACGGTTTACGCCTGCATCGCTGCCGTCGAGGGCGCTGAGCAGAACACCATTTACGAGCGGGTCGATGACGGCTCGGTTCCGGGCAAGGCTGAGTTGCGCCTGCGTGAGGAGGTCGATCTGCGCCCCGGCAATGCACTCGCGATGCTGGCCGACGATATTCACAGCGTCGTCATCGACGGGACCGAGGTGATCCGGCACCTTCATTTCTACGGCCAACCGCTAGAGAGCTTGGACCAGCGCATCAGCTATGACATCGAAGCGGGAACGTGCAAGGTGATGGATATCGGCGCCAAGACCAAGACATGAGCGCGGCGCGTATATCGGTCGCAGAGGTTCGTGCGGCGCTGACGGACGGCGGTGAGGTCGCGCTGATCGACTTGCGTGAGTTCGGCCAATACGGCGAGGGGCATCCGTTTTTTGCGGTCAACATCCCGTTCAGTCGGCTAGAGGCCGACGCGCCCCGCCTGATGCCGCGCCGGTCGGTGCGGTGCATCCTGTTCGACAATGCGGATGGCATCGCTGGGCGCGGGGCCGAAGTGATGGCCGCTATGGGTTATAGCGATCTGCACATCTTGGATGGTGGCGCGCCCGGTTGGGCGGCGGCGGGTCACACGCTGTTCAAGGGGGTGAACTTGCCGTCCAAGACCTTTGGTGAGTTGGTTGAGCATCAGTTTGGCACGCCCTTAATCACGGCTGAGGAGCTGCGCGCTATGCAAGCTGCGGGGCGCGACATGCTGGTCCTTGATGGTCGCAGCGCGCCGGAGTTTACCAAGATGTCAATTCCCGGCGCACGGTCCTGCCCAAACGCAGAGCTGGGGTATCGCGTGCCTCAAATGGCCGCGCCGGGTACGCCTATTGTGGTGAATTGCGCAGGGCGCACACGGTCGATCATCGGGGCCGAAACCCTGCGATTGGCGGGCTGGTCCGGCCCGGTTCATGCGCTGCGCAACGGCACGCAAGGATGGCGGCTGGCGGGCTATGATCTGGATCATGGGATGGATGCAGGCAACCTGCCGCAGGTGCCGCCCGAAGGGGTGGCGGCGGCGAAAATACGCGCGCAGGAGCTGATCGACAGCTACGGTATTCCGGTGGCTGATCTACCGGAAGTGGGGGGCTGGGATGCCGATGCCCACACAACTTTTCGTTTTGATGTGCGCACGCCGGACGAGTATTGCGCGGGCCACGCCCCCGGTTTTGCCTCCGCGCCCGGGGGGCAACTGGTGCAGGCTACGGATGAAAAATTGGCCGTGCGCGGGGCGCGCATCGTGCTGAGCTGCGACACCGGCCTGCGCGCGGCCACGACGGCGATCTGGCTGATGGGGATGGGACATGCGGTCTGGCTGCTACAGGATGGCGCGATGTCGGAGAAAGCGGGACCTACGCCTGCCGCCGCCCCCCCTGATCTAAAGGCGACTATCACGGACGCCACACTCCTTGATGCGTCGAAGGGGATGGACTATCGCGCAGGTCACATTGCGGGTGCGGCTTGGGCTAACCGCGCACATCTACATCGAAATAGGCCTGATCTAACCGGCCCGATCGTAATTGTCGGGCGCGACGCTGCGCTGATCAATGGTGTTCACCAAGAGCTAATCTCGCAGGGATATACCCAGATAAAAACCGTTGTTTCAGGCCCTCAGGATTGGCGCGCGGCAGGGCTGGAGATTGTCCAGACGCCCAATTGCCCGACCGAGGCTGACTGCATCGACCACCTCTTTTTCGTTCACGATCGGCATGACGGCAATCTGGACGCCGCACGTCGGTATCTGGAGTGGGAAACGGGCCTGCTGGCGCAGCTGGACGCCGATGAGCGCGCGGCGCTCAGCCCACTGGTGCCGCGAGCCTAGCGGCTCATGCGGGGGCCGCGGCCCTCGATCCAGCGAAAGCCCAGCGTGATAATTCCGGCGATCACGAGATAGGCTGCGGCGAGAAGCAGAAGCGGCTCGTAGATGATGAATGTGTCCTGCCGCACGCGCCCGGCGACGGCGTAGAGCTCAACTATCGTGATGGTCGCGACTAGCGGGGTGGCCTTGAGTTGCAGGATCGTCTCGCCGCCTAGCGTGGGCAGGGCGCTGCGGATTGCTTGGGGTAGCCAAATACGAAAAAAGATCTTGTGACGAGGCATACCAAAAGCGCGCGCGGCCTCGATCTGGCCCTTCTGGACGGAGGCGAAGGCGCCGCGCAACACCTCGCCCTCGTAGCCTGCGTAGGACAGCGTCAGCGACAGAACGGCATAGGGCCACGCCTGCCTGAGATATGGCCATAGCTCGGACTCGCGGATCCACGGAAATTGCGGAAACAGCGAGCCTAGACCGTAATAGAGCAGCCATATTTGCAGCAGGAGCGGCGTGCCGCGGATGACCGTACAGAACACGCGGGCAGGGACGGCCAGATACCATGGGCCGATGGCCTGCGCCAATCCCAGCGGCACCGCCAGCATGAAGCCAAGGACGATCGTGACGACCAGCAGCCAGATCGTGACCCATAGCCCATCCAGCGCAAGAGGGGCGTAACGGGGCAGCCAGCTCCAATCCATCGAAACAGCACACCAAACCACGAAGGCGGCAAATAGCCCCAGCATAATCAAGCGGCGAGGGATCAACATCGCGCGCATCATCCACCCCTATGGGAGGGTTGACCGCGCCGCGCCCATTTTTCGATCCGCGCAAATATGACACCGGAAAAGAGCGTGACCATCAGGTAGAGGAACCCTGCCGCGAGGAAGAAAGTGAAGTAGGCCCGCGTCGTTTGCGCCGCCTGCCGCGTCTCTAGCGTTAATTCGGAGAACCCGACGACAGCCAGCAGCGCGGTATCCTTGGTCGCGATCAGCCACAGATTGGCAAGGCCGGGAATGGCGAAGGCCGTCATCGCGGGGATCGTCACGCGCCGCGCCATCAGGGCGCGGGGCATGCCGTAGGCGCGCGCCGCTTCGGTCTGGCCGGGCGGTATGGCGCGGATCGCGCCGCGTAGAATTTCGGTGGAATAGGCGCCTTGCACGATGCCCAGCACCCAGATACCGGCGGCGATGCCATTAATCTCGACCGGGCCGCGGCCCATGGCGCCTGCGATGTTATTCAGAATGTCTGTGCCGACATAGTAGAGGATTAGGATCAGCACCAGTTCGGGGACGGCGCGCACGACTGTGGTGTAAACCTCCAGCAGGTCGCGCACCCAAGGGCTGCCGTAAAGTTTGCCCATCGCGCCAAAGAACCCGATGATCAGGCCAAACCCAAAGGCCCCCAGCGCGATCTGGATCGAAGCGGCCAGACCGCGCAGAAGGTTCGCCCCCCAGCCGGGGGGCGATAGCGAGAGCAGTTCTAGTGTTTGCTCCAAGACCTCAGCTTACTTGCTGTAGATCGTGGTCGAGAAGTACTTTTTGGTGATCTCGTCGTAGGTGCCGTCTTCGAGAATTTTGGCGATACCCTTGTTCAGCGTCTCGCGCAGGGCGTCGTCACCCTTGCGCACGCCGCCACCGACGCCTTGGCCGAGGACTGCGACGTCATCGGCCACTGCGCCGACAATCTCGCAGCAATCGCCGATATCGCTGGCGACGAAGTCGGCCATGGCGATGCTGTCGGCCTGAACGGCGTCAATGCGGCCCGAGTAGAGGTCCTGATTGGCCTCGTCCTGCGTCTGGTAGATGCGGATTTCACTTGCGACGCCCTCGAAATGCTTTTGCGCATAGGCTTGGTGCGTGGTCGACGCCTGAACGCCGAGGATCTTGCCTTCAAGGCCGGCGTCATCGGGCGTGATGCCCGAACCCTTGGCCGTGACGATCACGGCGGGCGTCTTGTAATAGTGATCGGTGAAGTCGATCTGCTTGGCACGCTCTTCGGTGATCGACATGGACGCCATGATGACGTCGATCTGCTCGCCCATCAGCGACGGGATGATACCATCCCATCCGACCGGCGTGATAACGCAGTCCAGTTCCTCCGCTTCGCATATGGCATTGGCGATCTCGACTTCCCAGCCGGTCCAGTTGCCGGCGCTGTCGGGCGCGGCGAACGGGGGATATGGCTCGGCTGCGATGCCGACTTTGACCGTCTCTGCCATGGCGGCGCCAGTCATCAGCGCTAGTGCAGCTACGCCTGCGGTAAGTGTTGTCTTGAGTTTCATATTAATTCTCCCTGATTGATTTTATGGTTTGTGATCGCCTGCGGCGCGCCTATGCGACGGTCCGCAGAAATTGTTGCAGACGCTCGGATTTAGGATTGCCAAACACCTCTTCGGGCGGGCCTTCCTCTTCGATACGGCCCTCGGACAGATAGATGACGTGGCTCGCCACTTCGCGCGCGAATTTCATCTCATGCGTGACGAGTATCATGGTGCGCCCCTCTGCGGCCAGATCGCGGATCACTGTCAGCACCTCGCCTACCAATTCGGGGTCCAGCGCGCTGGTCGGCTCGTCGAATAGCATGACGGAGGGGTCCACCGCCAATGCGCGGGCAATGGCCGCGCGCTGCTGCTGGCCGCCTGATAGGAACGCCGGATAGCTGGCGTGCTTTTCAGCCAGGCCAACACGCTCCAGCAATTCCATCGCGCGGGCGGTGGCCTCGCGCTTGGGAATTTTCAGCACATGGATCGGAACCTCGATCACGTTCTCCAGCAAAGTGCGGTGCGTCCATAGGTTGAAGGACTGGAACACCATGGCTAGCCGCGTGCGGATACGCTCGATCTGGCGGGGCTTGGCGGGGCTGCCGTCAGGCTTCATCGCTACTTCCTCGCCGCCCACAATAATGCGGCCTGACGTGGGCGTTTCTAGAAAATTGATACAGCGCAGCATGGTTGACTTGCCCGAGCCTGAGCCGCCGATGATCGCCACCACGTCGCCGCGCGCCGCCGTTAGCGACACGCCCTTCAGAACCTTCAAATTGCCGAAGGACTTGTGTAGATCGATGACGCGGATTGCCTCTTCGGCATCTGCATGTGCGGCAGTATCTGCGACGTTCGCCTCCGCTTTTGGTGCGGATTGTGCGGAACTCATGTGGTATTCTCCCTTGTGGCTTGCAGTAACTCCGATTCTCGCCAATTGTGCAAACGCATAATTGCCAGCGACGGGTCATCGACCGGGACCACTGCCTGTCACGTAGGATCCAATCATGGCCTAGGAAATTCTGCGTCAGCCGGGTATGGCGGCTAGGGATGGGCTGTCGGCATATGGTTGCACCGGCGTGCGGGCAGCATCGCGGACAGCGAAAAGATAAAAGGTAATATTATGAAATTCGCCGATATAACCCAGCGTCTGACAGGCCTTGGCAGTGCCAAATGGGCCGTCCACATGCGCGCCCGCGAGCTGCGGGCAGAGGGGCGCGACATTGTAGAACTGACCATCGGCGAGCCGGACGTGCCGCCCGTGGCTGCGCTGATCGAGGATGCGGCAAACGCGATGCGCGCCGGGCGCATGGGCTATTCCAACGGTATGGGCGAGCCGGGACTGCGCGCCGCATTGGCGCGGCGCTACACCGCATCGACGGGCCGCGACATCCACCCCGATCAGGTAATGTGCCTGCCCGGTACGCAAACCTCGCTGTTTACTACTCTGCTGGGTCTGGTTCAGGAGGGCGGCGAGGTTTTGGTAGGCGATCCGATGTATGCAACCTACGAGGGCTGCATCCGCGCATCGGGCGCCGCCATGGTGCCGGTTCCGCTGGCGCCTGAGAACGCATTTCGCATGAAGGCCGCTGATCTGGAGGCGCGCATCACACCGCGAAGCCGTGCGATCCTGCTCAACACGCCGCACAACCCGACCGGTGCGGTGCTGACAGAGCAGGACATCCGCGAAATTGGCGAGGTGGCGCGCAAGCATGACCTGTGGATTATCTCGGACGAAGTCTATGAGGAGCTGATTTTCGACGACGTCCCCTTTGCCTCGCCTCTGGCCGAGCCGGAATTGGCCGATCGCACGGTCATCGTGTCGTCTATTTCCAAGAGCCACGCAGCGCCCGGATTTCGTAGCGGCTGGGCCATCGGCAGCACCGAGTTCACGGCGAACCTGCTGCCCGTGTCCGAGACAATGCTATTTGGCAGCCAGCCGTTTTTGGCGGATGCCACCGCTGCCGCCGTATCGGCCCCGTCGGAAGTTGCGCCGGGGATGCGGCAGCGGTTCGCAGCGCGCGCCGGATACCTGGCGACCCGGCTGGAAAATGAGAGCGCGCTGACAGTATCGCGTCCGCAAGCGGGCATGTTCGCGCTGATTGATGTCTCCAGCACCGGAATGGCCGCCGAGGCGTATGCGTTTGACCTGCTCGAAAGTGCGGGCGTCGCGGTAATGCCCGGTACGTCCTTTGGCACGACACTGGAGGGCTGGGTGCGCGTCGCGCTGACCACGACCGATAATGCGCTGGAAATCGCCTGCGACCGTATCATCGGCCACGCCGCCGCGATTACGGCCAGCCGGAGTGCCGCACAATGACTAATCCTGCCACGCATTTCAGCCACGCCATCAGTCGCCGTCCCGGCGCCAGTGCCACAAAGGGGCTGCGTGCCGAGGATCGCGGTGTACCTGATCTGGCGCGTATGCGGTCCGCGCATGACACTTATGTAGCGACCCTGCGCAGCACCGGCGCCGAAGTCATCGTGCTGGAGGCCGAGGAGGATTATCCCGACGCGCTGTTTGTGGAGGACACCGCGCTGTGCCTACCGGGCGGCGCGATCATGATGCGCCCCGGCGCCGACAGCCGCATGGGCGAGGTGGCAAAGATGCGGCCGACGCTGGCCACGCTGTTCAGCGACCTGCGCGATATTGGCGGCCCCGGCCATATCGAGGGCGGTGATATCTTGTTCACAGGCCGCGAGGTGCTGGTGGGCAAGTCCGCGCGCACCGATGCCGCCGGTGTGGCCGAGCTGCGCGTGATATTGGACGAGTGGGGTCATTCCTTGCGCGAATTGCAGACGCCTGAGGGCGTGCTGCATTTCAAGACCGACTGCTCGCTGCTGGACCCCGAGACGATCCTGTCGACACGGCTGCTGGATACGGGCGACTGTTTTGACGGCTATCGCGTGCTCCACCTGCCCGAAGGGGAGGAGGCGGCGGCGAATGCCATCCGCTTTAACGACGTCGTGCTGCTGCCGGACGGCTTTCCCAAGACGGCCGAGATGCTGACGCGCGAAGGATACGATATCCGGCCCATCGACAACACCGATTGCGCGCTGCTGGATGGCGGAATGTCATGCCTGTCGCTGCGATTTAACGTCTGAGGTTACACCAGCCTGCCGAACGCGCGTTCGGCGGGCTGGGTTTCGACGGGCATTATTTTAGCTCGACTTCGATAAACGACATCGGCGCATCGCCGCCGTTGATCACGTTATGCTCAATCCCCTCATTGCGGCTATAGACTGAACCTGCGGTGACGTTGTTCT
>JAGXGX010000006.1 GCA_024636515.1 Roseovarius sp. | reverse complement strand
GGGCCTTACCGTCAAGGAGGCGTTGGCCGCCAATCTGGTGGCCTATGTGCCCCAATCCGAGGAGGTCGACTGGGCCTTTCCAGTACTGGTCGAGGACGTGGTGATGATGGGCCGCTACGGGCACATGGGCTTCCTGCGCCGCGCCCGCGCTGCCGATCATGCCGCCGTCGAATTGGCCCTGTCTCGCGTCGGGATGAGCGATTTTCGCCACCGCCAGATCGGCGAGTTGTCCGGTGGCCAACGCAAGCGCGTGTTTCTCGCCCGCTCCCTTGCCCAAGATGGCCAAGTTATTCTGCTGGACGAGCCATTCACTGGCGTTGACGTCAAAACCGAAGAGCAGATTGTCGCCCTCCTGCGCGAGTTACGGGATGAGGGCCGAGTGATGCTGGTATCCACGCACAACCTCGGCTCAGTGCCCGAATTTTGCGACCGCACCGTGCTGGTCAAGGGCACAGTGCTGGCCTACGGGCCGACAGAAGAGACGTTCACCCGTGAAAACCTAGAGGATGCATTCGGCGGCGTCCTGCGCCACTTCACCCTCGGCGGGGACGACCTGCACGACGACGACGATCCACGCGTGCTGCGCATCATCACCGATGACGAGCGGCCATTCGTGCATTACGGCGAGCGGCGCAAAAAGCCAAAACCAGCCAAGGCGGACGACCCCGAATGATCGACACGCTGCTACAGCCATTCGCCTACAGCTATATGTTCAACGCGATGTGGGTGTCGGCCCTCACGGGCGGCGTCTGCGCATTTCTGTCGTGCTACTTGATGCTCAAGGGCTGGTCACTGATCGGTGACGCGCTGAGCCATTCGGTCGTGCCGGGCGTCGCGGGCGCCTATATGCTGGGTCTACCTTTCGCACTGGGGGCGTTCCTGTCGGGCGGTCTGGCAGCGGCGGCAATGCTGCTATTGTCCGGCCGGTCGGGGCTGAAAATCGACGTGATTATCGGCATCATTTTCACCTCGTTCTTTGGTCTTGGCCTCTTCATGGTGTCGCTTTCGCCCATGTCCGTCAGCATCCAGACCATCATTATGGGCAACATTCTGGCCATCACGCCCGAGGATACGCTGCAATTGGCGATCATCGGATTTGTCAGCCTCGCTGTGCTGGTGGCCAAGTGGAAGGATCTGATGGTCGTCTTCTTTGACGAGAACCACGCCCGCACCATCGGGCTGCGGCCCGACCTGCTCAAGGGTGTCTTCTTTGCCTTGTTATCAGCGGCAATCGTCGCGGCAATGATGACCGTCGGTGCGTTTCTGGTCATCGCGCTGGTGGTGACGCCCGGCGCCACCGCGTACCTGCTCTGCGACCGGTTTCCGCGACTAATCGTGGTGTCGGTCCTGATTGGCACGATCACCAGCTTTGTCGGGGCCTACGCCAGCTTTTTCCTCGATGGGGCAACGGGGGGCATCATAGTTGCGCTGCAAACGGCCATCTTCCTTGCCGCATTCTTTCTCGCGCCTAAGCACGGAATGCTGGCCGCGCGGCGCAAGGCTGCTGCGGCCCTGACTGACGCGCGCCAGCAATCGCAGGAGGCCCGGCTATGATCGACACGCTCCTGCTGCCGTTCCAGTTTCCCTTTATGCAGAACGCCTTTTGGATCGCGCTGCTCGTCGCGCCTCCAACAGCGTTGCTATCGTGTTTTCTAGTACTCAAAGGGTGGGCGCTGATGGGCGATGCGGTCAGTCATGCGACCCTGCCGGGGATCGTGCTGGCGTGGATACTGGGCCTGCCACTGATCGTAGGCGCATTCGCCGCCGGTATGACCTGCGCGCTGGTGACGGGGTATCTGTCGCATAACAGCCGGGTAAAGCAGGACACCGTGATGGGCGTCGTCTTCTCGGGCATGTTCGGGATCGGCATCATTATGTACACCTCGATCACCACGAACGAGCATCTGGATCATATTCTTTTCGGCAATATGCTGGGTGTCGGAACTGCAGATTTGTGGACATCGGGCCTTATCGCGCTGGTCGTCAGTGCCCTTCTGGTGCTGAAATGGCGCGATCTGCTGCTGCACGCGTTCGATCCGGCGCAGGCGCAGGCGTCGGGGCTTCGCACGAATGTGCTGCATTACGGCCTTCTGGCGGCGCTCTCGCTGACTATTGTGGCGACGCTCAGCTCGGTCGGGCTTATTCTGGCAGTAGCCCTGCTGGTGACGCCGGGCGCGATCGCGTTCCTTGTGGTGCGCAGCTTTGGCCGGATGCTGTGGGTGTCGGTAATGGTCTGCGCTGCCTCGATGGTGGGCGGCACCTATGCCAGCTTTTACCTCGATTCGGCGCCTGCCGCGACGATCGTGCTGATCCTGACTGCAGTCTTCATTCTCGCTTTCCTGCGCCGCATCTATGTGACGCGCCGCATATCGAGAATGTCTGCGCAGGAGGTCTGAGGCCTCATCGCAATCGGCACGTTAATCGAACGTGCCGGCCACCCGCCCCAGCAGCATAAACGCCCGCGCAGTGCGCGTGTCTGACAAGTCCGAGATGTCACTATCGCTGGCATCGTCGGCAAAGTTGCTGAACATCTGATCGAACCGGCGCAGGAAATGGTGCGCCGCGTCGCGAAAGATGGGATCGCTTTTCATCCGCGAGGCTGCCAATGCCAGCGACGACCGATCCCTTATCCCCCCCAGCGCCGCAATCGCGCGGCCGCGCGCGCCGCCCGCAAAGCTGCGCCAGATCTCGGGGCGCGCCATGTCGGGGCGTAGATCGTCCATGTATATGCCATCTTGGCTAAGCAGGGTCAGTACGTCCTGCGCGGCCTGTATCAGCTGCGCAGTGGGCCGATCCTTAAGCGCGCGACGCAGCGCGGCAAAGCCTGCCTTATCCTCAGCAGTTTCCGGGAAATTCAGTGCACGAATGAAATCACCGCGCTCCAGCGGCGGGCGCATTTCCTCGGCTGTGGTGCCCAACGGCAAAGGGGCCTGCCCGTCATCGCCCTGCGCAGGCGCGGCGGCAATCGCCACCTTGCGCGGCGGCAGCACCGACGGCAGCGGGCGGCTGGATGAAAAGGTCGCCAGTGTGGTTTGCGTTTTGCGCTGCGACGCTGCGATTTCGTCCAGCTTTTGGGTGACTGAGGTCTGCCCGGCCCCCGGAGCGGTGGCGGCAAGGCTTTGTTTGACATAGGCCTGCCGGATCGCGTCGATTGCGGAATGAAGCCGCGCGCTCTCTTCTCGCATGATGCGGGCGGTCCGGGCCGCAGTGGCTGCGACCCAGATCATCGCGACGGGCAGAAAAATGACCAGCGCGATAACCAAAAAGCCCAGCGCACCATCGGCCCCGCCAAATCCAAAGACAGCAAAGACAAGCGCCGCAAGTACTAGCCACACCACCGACAGCGCCAGCGCCGCGACTTCGGGCGGCGACAGGTTTGCGCTGGCATGCGCTTTGCCAGCAGCCTTGCCAGTGACGGTCCTATCAGGCGCTTTTTTCAAGGGGGGCATCTAGATGTGCCTTTTCAGATGTATGCGATCTTGATCACTTCATAGGCGCGATCGCCGCCGGGCGTGCGCACCTCTACGCTGTCACCTTCTTCCTTGCCGATCAAGGCGCGGGCGATGGGCGATCTGATGTTTAACAGACCTTTTTCAACGCTGGCTTCGTGCTCGCCGACGATCTGCCATGTCTTTTCTTCGTCCGTATCCTCGTCGACCAGCGTGACGGTCGCGCCGAATTTGATAGAGCCGGAGAGCTTCTTGGGATCGATCACTTCGGCCAGGCCCAGCGTGCCTTCCAACTCCTTGACACGGCCCTCGATGAAGCTGTGCTTTTCACGGGCGGAATGATACTCGGCGTTCTCGGACAGATCGCCATGCTCGCGTGCCTCCGCGATCGCACGGATGATGGCCGGCCTCTCGACCGATTTCAGGTGCTTTAGTTCAGCGTTAAGCGCATCGTTGCCAGCGCGCGTCATCGGTATCTTATCCATCGTATCTCCCAAATCAGCGTGCCGGCCCTTGCCGTCCTCGCCGCATCCGTGCCCTTTTGATCGCAAGAGGTTGACCCGACCGTGAGCGGCTTTGCAATAGGTCATTGGCCCTTAGCGCGCAATCATGCCTGTGACGCGGCAAAATGCCGTTTTGCACCTGCGTTTGCGCCGTGTTTGAATTGACGCGACCCGGCGCGGCGCGCTACTGACGTGCGCAACTAAGTTGTCCCACCGGGGCACAAAGCGAAAGGATATTTGGATGCCCGAGACTGCACGCGAGACGATGGAATACGACGTGGTGATCGTCGGCGCAGGCCCTGCCGGCCTGTCAGCTGCAATCCGGCTTAAGCAACTGGATGCCAATTTAGAGGTCGTCGTGCTGGAAAAAGGCAGCGAAGTCGGCGCGCATATCCTGTCGGGCGCAGTTCTGGACCCCGTCGGCCTGAACCGTCTTATCCCTGATTGGAAGGCCAAGGGCGCGCCAGTGACCGTGCCGGTGACCGACGACAAGTTCTATCTGCTGGGCGAAGGCGGACAGGTCCGGATCCCGAACTTTCCTATGCCCAAACTGATGAGCAATCACGGTAATTACATCGTCTCCATGGGTAACGTCTGCCGCTGGATGGCCGAGCAGGCCGAGGAACTGGGCGTCGAAGTATTCCCGGGCATGGCATGTTCAGAGCTGGTCTTTGCCGACGATGGCAGCATCAAGGGCGTTGTCGCAGGTGAATTTGGCCGCAATCCAGATGGCACCGAGGGGCCGAATTACGAGCCCGGGATGGAACTGCACGGCAAGTATGTCTTCCTCGGGGAGGGTGTGCGCGGGTCACTGGCCAAAGAGGTCATGCAAAAGTTCGATCTGTCCGCTGGGCATGAGCCGCAGAAATTCGGCCTCGGGATGAAAGAAATCTGGGAGATTGACCCCGACAAGCACAAACCCGGCAGCGTGACGCATACGATGGGCTGGCCGCTGGGCAAAAATGCGGGCGGCGGATCGTTTATCTATCACCTTGATAACAATCAGGTCTATGTCGGCTTTGTCGTTCACCTGAACTACAAGAACCCCTACCTCTATCCCTACATGGAATTCCAGCGGTTCAAACATCACCCAATGGTGGCCGAATTGTTAAAGGGCGGCAAGCGTGTGGCCTACGGCGCCCGCGCGATCAGCGAGGGCGGCTATCAGTCGATGCCCAAGATGGTCGCGCCCGGTGTCGCGCTGCTGGGATGCTCGGTCGGGATGGTCAATGTGCCCCGCATCAAGGGCAACCATAATGCAATGCTGTCGGGTATGGCCGCCGCTGAGGCTGCACATGCCGCCATTTCCGCAGGACGTAGCGGCGACGAGTTGCCGGATTACGAGGATGCCGTGCGCAGCGGTGATATCGGCAAGGATCTGAAAAAGGTCCGCAACGTCAAGCCGCTTTGGTCCAAGTATGGCCTGACCGCGTCGCTGGCCTTGGGCGGCATGGATATGTGGACCAACAGCTTCGGTTTCTCCCTGCTTGGCACGCTGAAGCATGGCAAAACCGATGCTGAGGCGACCGAACTGGCCAAAGATCACAAGAAACTCGAATACCCCAAGCCCGATGGCAAGCTGAGCTTTGACCGGCTGACAAATGTCAGCTTCTCGATGACCAACCACGAAGAAAACCAGCCCGCGCATTTGAAGCTGAAGGACGCCAGCATCCCGGTGGACGTGAACCTGCCCAAATACGCAGGTCCTTCGGCACGCTACTGCCCGGCAGGTGTTTATGAGTTCATCGAAGAGGACGGCAAGGCGCCCCGCTTCCAGATCAACTTTCAGAACTGCGTGCATTGCAAGACCTGCGACATCAAGGACCCCTCGCAGAACATCAACTGGACGACGCCGCAGGGCGGAGACGGGCCGAACTATCCCAACATGTAGGCGCTTTTTGAACACGGGAACGTCATTGCAGGGCCGGCGCTTAGACGCCGGCCCGCATTGCCCTTGGTTCATAGCCGCATTACGTTGCGGCGTATGAGGCACGACATATCAAAGCAGGGGCTGCGCGCGTGAAATTGAGATTTCTGACTATTTTGGCCCTTGCGGCCCCCACATACCTCGCCACCCCTGCCCTCGCTCAGGAGGCGGCAGGTGCTTATCTGGCCACGCGGCAGGCCCGGTATGACAGCGACTATGCCGCCGCCGCCAAATACGCGCTAGAGGCGCTGCGCGTCGATGCTGACAACCCCCTGCTGATGGAGAGCGCCGTCGGCGCGCTCTTGGCCACTGGCGAGGTTGGCCGCGCCCTGCCGATCGCACGCCGGATGGATGAGGCCGATATTCGCAGCCAAGTGGCACAGATGGTTATGCTGGGCGATGACGTCGTGCAGGGTGACTATGATGCTGTCCTCGCACGCATCGAGGCCGAGCACGGCGTCGGCCCGCTGGCCGATGGTCTGATCGGCGCATGGGCCACGCTGGGCAAGGGCGATATGGCCGCCGCGTTGACACAGTTTGACGCCATCGCAGCCGAGCCGGGGCTGCGCGGCCTCGCCATCTATCACAAGGCGCTAGCACTCGCGTCGGTAGGTGATTTTGAGAGCGCAGACGAGATTTACGCAGGCGACAGCGACGGCCCGATGCAGACAACGCGACGCAGCGTCATTGCCTGGATCGAAGTTCTCAGCCAGCTTGAGCGCAGCGATGATGCGCTGAAGGTGCTGGACGATACCTTTGGCACTGACCCCGACCCGCAGATAGTGGACCTGCGCGCACGGCTCGTGGCTGGCGACGCGCTGGAGCTGGGCCGGATTGAGACGCCGCGCCAAGGTATCGGCGAGGTGTTCCTGTCACTGGGCATGGCCCTGTTGCAGGATACCAGCGCCGATTATGTGCTACTCTACAGCCGGATGGCGGAGTTTCTGGACGATACTGACGTCGACGCCCAGATCATGACCGGGGAATTGCTGGAACAGTTGGGCCGATACGAGCTGGCCGATCAGGCCTATTCGCGCGTGCCGCAGGACGCCCCTGCGTTCTATACCGCCGAGCTGGGCCGCGCCGAGGCGCTGCGCAGTTCCGGCAATATGGAGGGCGCTATCGGCGTGGTCGCGACGCTGCGCGAGACGCACCCCGGCGTCGCGCTGGTTCACGCGTCTGCAGGTGATCTTTACCGCCAGAACGAGGAGTTTGCCAAGGCCGTCACCGCCTATGATGCAGCCCTCACCATCTACCAGGAGCGAGGCGGGGACGAGCCGTGGTTCGTCTATTACTCGCGCGCGATCAGCCACGAACGACTAGGCCAATGGCCCGCAGCCGAGGCCGATTTTCGCCGCGCGCTAGAGCTGAATCCAGACGAGCCTATGGTGCTGAATTATCTAGGCTATTCGCTGGTCGAGCAGCACCAGAAATTAGACGAAGCGCTGGAAATGATCGAACGCGCCGTCGAGGCCGAGCCAAACAGCGGCGCTATCGTCGATAGCCTTGGCTGGGCACAATTCCGCCTCGGGCGCTACCAAGAGGCGGTCGTGACGCTGGAGCGCGCAGCAGAGCTATATGCAGTCGATCCGGTTGTGAACGATCACTTGGGCGATGCAATGTGGGCCGTGGGCCGCACCACCGAGGCGCGATTTCAATGGCGCCGCGCGCTATCGTTGATCGATACCGAAAACCCATCGCCTGACGTCGACGCGGATCGCATCCGTCAAAAGCTGGAATTGGGGCTGGCGAAGGTGTTAGAGAGCGAAGGCGCAGAGCCACTGAAAGTGAGCAAAGATGAGGGATGAACATACGCAAACTGGCGATGACGAGGATACCGCAGAGGTATTCGCGCCCGCCAAGGTCAATCTGACCCTGCACGTCACGGGCCAGCGCGAGGACGGCTATCATCATATCGACTCGCTCGTGATGTTCGCGGATATCGGCGACAGCCTGACTGTGCGCCGCGCCGATCGCACTGTTCTGGAATTGACTGGGCCCATGGCCGACAAAACACCGCCCGGCGACGATAATTTGGTCATCCGAGCCGCCAATCTGATGGGCGTAACTGCGCATATTACGCTGGATAAGCGGCTGCCAATTGCCGCCGGCATCGGCGGCGGCTCTTCCGACGCGGCCGCGACGCTGCGCGCGTTATCCAAGCTGACCGGAAAGCCGATTCCCGACGACGTGCTGCCGCTGGGTGCCGATGCGCGTGTCTGCTGCGCCGCAGATCTAGGCGCCGCCCGTATGACGGGCATCGGCGACCATGTCACCGCTGCGCCGGGCCTACCGCAACTGCATGCCGTTCTGGTCAATCCGAACCTGCCGGTTAGCACCTCCGAAGTGTTTCGGCATCTGGCTAAGCGTGACAATGCACCCATGCCCGATCCGCTGCCGACAGGCTGCGACGCCGCAGAATTGATCGAGTGGCTGCAACAGCAGCGCAACGATCTGCATGCCCCAGCCATGGCGTCCGAACCTGCGATTGAGCAAATCTTCAAGACGCTTGAGGTTACTCCGGGATGTCTGTTGACGCGCATGTCCGGGTCTGGCGCGACGTGCTTTGGCCTCTATGCAGACGCTGAGACCGCCGCATCTGCGGCGGGGCGCCTACAGGAAAGCCATCCCGGCTGGTGGGTTGCGGCGGCCCTCCTCAACACCGATTAGGTGCAGGCTTCAGGCGACTCGCGATATGACGTAATCGGCCAGATCCGCCAGAATGGCGCGCACCGGATGATCGGGCAGCGCATCCAATGAGATGGTGGCCTTGGTCGCCCATTCACGCGCATCGCGGCGCGCCGCATCCAGTGCGCCGTGGGACCGCATCATCGCAATTGCGCGGTCCAGATCGCCGTCTAACTGATCGCCCTGCTCAATCGTGCGGCGCCAGAAATCACGCTCGGCCTCGTCGGCGGCGGCAATCGCCTTGATGATCGGCAGCGTCAATTTGCGCTCGCGGAAATCATCGCCGATATTCTTGCCCGTTGCCGCTGTATCGCCCTGAAAATCAAGCAGATCGTCGGCAATCTGAAACGCGATGCCCAGCGCATCACCATAGGCGTGAAGCGCCAGCACCTGATCCTCAGGCGCGCCCGCGATCACGCCGCCCACCTCCGTCGCCGCCGCAAACAGCGCCGCCGTTTTGCCGCGCACCACCTGAAGATAGGTATCCTCGGTCGTGGCCAGATTACGGGCGGCGGTCAGTTGCAGCACCTCGCCCTCAGCAATCGTCGCCGAGGCATTAGCAAGGATATCCAGTACGCGCAGACTGCCCGTCTCGACCATCAACTGAAACGAACGGGAAAACAGGTAATCACCAACCAGAATGCTGGACTTGTTGTCCCATAGTAGGTTTGCGGTCGGGCGGCCCCGGCGCTGGCTACTCTCATCGACGACATCATCATGCAGCAGCGTGGCGGTATGGATAAATTCGACCGTGGCAGCCAGTTTTTCGTCGTCAACACCGCGGTAGCCGCACAAATCCGCCGCTGCCAGCGTCAGCATCGGGCGCAGCCGCTTGCCGCCGGCCCCCACAAGATGCGCGGTGACTTCGGGAATGCGTGGCGCATGGCGCGATTCCATGCGCGCGCGGATCAGGGCGCCCACGGCGGCCAACTTAACCTCGAACCGTGAGGCCAGCCTATCATGCGGTTTGCTCATGCTTTGGTCCACACCCACCCCATTTACGTTCGCGCCGCTCGACAAGAGTGTCATGTGCGCCTAGATCAGTCCTATGAAACAGCTGATGCGCACAAGTAATATGGCAACGATCGCCTTCGCCCAGGCCCTGCTTCAGGGCGAGGGTATAGACTGCTTCGAAATGGACGTAAACATGAGCGTTATTGAGGGCGGGATCGGTATATTTCCCCGTCGGCTGATGGTGCATCCCGACGACTGGGACGAGGCCGCCCGCGCCCTGCGCGACAATGGCATTGAGGTGCATCAGGGTGCGTAACGCGCTTTGTTGCCTTGGCCGCTAGAATTCTTTGCAGATTTCCGCCGTTATGCTGCGCCTGCGGCGTGACAGACTCATAATAATGTGCTGCAATCCCTATGTTCGTTTTACACGCTAACATAAAGGAGCGCTTTCATGAGTCTAGGTTCGCATATCGAGGAACTGAAGAAGAAACATCAGGATCTGTCGACCAAGGTAGATCGGGCACAACGCGCGCCCGGTGTAAGCACGCTTGATGTAGCTGAAATGAAAAAGCAGAAATTGCGCCTGAAAGAGGAAATCGCCCGCCTCTCTGGTGTCTAACAATGGCGAGCCCGGAATAGTGAAAGGGCCAGTGCGTTACGCACCGGCCCTTTTTTATTAGACTATTAACAGCTCAGACGAAGAATTGGCCACCATTCGCCGATATTGTCGATCCGTTGACAAAGCCTGACCCGTCGGCGGCCAAGAACGACACGCATCGCGCGATCTCTTCCGGCTCGCCCAGCCGGCCTGTCGGAATCTGGCCGATGATCGCCTCGCGCACCTTTTCAGGCACCGCCATCACCATCTCGGTCGCGATATAGCCAGGGCAAACCGCATTCGCAGTGATCCCTGCGCGCGCGCCCTCTTGCGCCAGTGATTTGACGATACCCAGATCGCCGGCCTTGGTCGCGGCATAATTCACCTGCGCGAACTGTCCCTTTTGTCCGTTGATTGAGCTGATGACGATCACGCGGCCAAACTTGCGCTCACGCATACCCGGCCAGACGGGGTGAATGGTGTTGAAAACGCCAGTCAAATTGGTGTCGACGACCTGATGCCACTGCTCGGGCGTCATTTTGTGAAAAGGCGCGTCGCGGGTGATGCCCGCATTGGCGACGACAATGTCGATCGGACCCAGATCCGCCTCGACGCGGGCGATGCCTGCGGAACTTTCGTCATAGTCGGCGACGTTCCACTTGTAGGTGGCGATGCCTGTCTCATCCGTGAATTTCTTGGCTGCTTCGTCGTTGCCCGCGTAAGTGGCTGCAACATTGCAGCCATCCTCCTTAAGCTGTTTCGATATCGCCGCGCCAATACCGCGCGTGCCGCCGGTTACGAGTGCCGTTCTTGCCATGATGTAAAGTCCTTCCCTAAATTCAGATCCGCAATCGGGGTGTCTTGCCAGTAAGTCCGTTACCTAACAGAGTGTCAATGCGCAATAATATTGCGCGGCGGATTTTCCGCCAGGCAGTACACAGGGTGTCGGATACAAGTTCAGGATACACGAAAAAGGGCGCCGTGCGAGGCGCCCTTCATAACGGTTTCGAGTCGTTAGCGTACGATTTGTTTAGTCGCGCTCAACGCAAAGGGCTACTCCCATGCCGCCACCGATGCACAAGGTCGCGAGACCCTTCTTGGCACCACGGCGCTTCATTTCAAACAGCAGCGTGTTCAGGACACGGCAGCCAGAGGCACCGATGGGGTGACCGATGGCGATAGCGCCGCCGTTGACGTTAACGATGGCCGGATCCCAGCCCATGTCCTTGTTGACCGCGCAGGCCTGTGCGGCAAATGCCTCGTTCGCCTCAACGAGATCTAAGTCTCCAACGCTCCAACCGGCCTTTTCCAGCGCCTTACGGCTCGCGTAGATCGGTCCGACACCCATAATCGACGGATCAAGGCCCGCAGTTGCATAGCTAATAATGCGCGCCAAGGGCTCAATTCCTCGCTTTTCCGCGTCATCCGCGCTCATCAAAAGGGTCGCGGCGGCACCATCGTTAAGGCCGCTCGCATTGGCTGCCGTTACGCTACCGTCCTTAGTAAAAGCCGGGCGCATTTTCTGCATCGCCTCAATCACGGCCCCGTGGCGGATATACTCGTCCTTGTCGACGATCGTCTCGCTCTTGCGAGACTTGACGGTGAAGGGAATGATTTCGTCGTCAAACCTTCCGGCTTTCTGTGCTGCCTCGGCCTTGTTTTGGCTGGCGAGGGCAAATTCGTCCTGCATCTCGCGCGTGATGTTCCACTGCTCTGCGACGTTCTCGGCAGTTTGGCCCATGTGATAGCCGTTGAACGCGTCCATCAGGCCATCGCGGATCATTGTGTCGACCATGGTCAGATCGCCCATCTTTTGACCTGCGCGCAGGTTGGCGGCATGGGGGCTGAGGGTCATGTTTTCCTGTCCACCCGCACAGATGATGGACGCGTCGCCCAGCAGGATGTGCTGCGCACCCAGCGCGACAGCCCGTAGGCCAGAGCCGCAGACCTGATTGATACTCCAGGCGGCGCTTTCCTTGGGCAGACCTGCATTGATATGCGCTTGGCGTGCCGGGTTCTGGCCTTGCGCGGCGGTCAGCACTTGGCCCAGGATGGTCTCGGACACTTCGCCCTTGTCGATGCCGGCGCGCGCAACGACGGCCTCTAGCACTGCGGCGCCCAAATCATGCGCAGGCGTGTTTGCAAACACCCCGCCGAAAGAGCCGACAGCGGTGCGCGCGGCAGATGCGATAACGACTTTGGTCATAGGATTTCCTCCACCAGGATCATGGCAGGCGGGCCGATAGCGGGCCGCCCCTCGCAGATTTCATATCCCATGTGCCGCACTGCGGCAACCGGCGCGATGATACGTAGCAACCGCTATCCGGCGGACGCGACGCGCGCATCGGTGCGTAGCCAGTCAGGCTTGACCGTGGGCGCGCCGTAAAAATAGCCCTGTAGGCAATCAATACCTATCGCGGTGAGGTAGGCCGCGTCATCGGAACGCTCGACGCTTTCTGCGACTGTAACCATATCGAACTGGCGCCCAATGGTGGCAAGCGCAGCAGTCAACACCTGATTGTCAGCGTCTTGCGCGATGCCGCGGATGAACTGGCCGTCGATTTTGAGAATGTCGAAGTAGAAGTCCTTGAGATATCTGAGCGAAGTGAACCCCGCCCCGAAATCGTCTAGCGCAAAACTGACACCGTGGCTGGACACCTCGGACATGAAGCCAGTCACAAGTTCAGGCACCAGCATCGCCGAGCTTTCGGTAATTTCTAGTATCAAACGCTCGCCCACTGTCGGATCGGCGTTCAATCCGCGTTTTAGCGTGCGGAGCCATCGACTATAACCGATGGAGCGCGCCGACATGTTGATAGACAGGCGCAGCTCGTTGTGCATCAAGAGGGTACGCAGCCCTTTCTCCAGCGCGAGGCAGTCAACGACTCGCCCCGTCTCAGTCGTCTCGATAGCGTCAATAAATTCCTTGGCCGGAATAATGCGACCTGCATCGTCTAGCACGCGGATGAGCCCCTCGTAGAAGGCGACACATTTTGACTGACCAGCCGGCACGACGGGCTGGTAGGCCAGCATAATTTGTTTGTGCCGCACGGCATCCTCGACCATCGCGACGATAGACTGATCCCGTTTGGAAATGGCGTACGATAATGGGT
>JAGXGX010000005.1 GCA_024636515.1 Roseovarius sp. | reverse complement strand
CGATCCCGCCCTTTGACATGCCAGATGTTGCAGCGCAGCCAATTAGCTACGTGAATTTCATGGATATGCGTGATGCCATCGTCCATTCGGCGCGTTTTGAACCAATCCTTTGCGATCATACCCGACATCCCGGCGCGCTCCTCTTTGGCAGGAATTTGCGTTGTCAGGCTAGTGCCGATCCGGCCAGTGATCCAGACCTTACCTCAACCGCGCCAGACGGATGGCTTGAGCAACAGGATTGATCACGATGCATGACCAGTTTCAGTTTGCATGCGTGCAATCTGATGTTAATCTGCAAATAAAATACCTATTAGGTGACTAATTTCAGATGCGTTTTACTTCTTTTACTGATTATGGATTTCGAATGCTGATGCGAATGGCCAGCGCGCCGGAGCGCGGGTTTTCGACTGCCGACCTCGCGACTGAATTCGGCCTGTCACGTCATCACCTTGCCAAAATCACGCAGAAATTAGCAGCAGGCGGCATCATCGAAACCCGCCGAGGTAGCGGCGGCGGTGCGATATTGGCTCGCGATCCTGCCGAGATCCGCCTCGGGCAGGTTGCGCGCATTCTCGAAGAGGGTCAGGTGCTGGTTGAATGCTTTGCCGCCGATGGTGGAAATTGCACGATAGACGGGCGCTGCCGACTTAAGGCGCGGCTGCGCTCTGCCGAAGCCGCGTTCCATACCGATTTAGACCGGTCGACCTTGGCCGACATCGCACTTGCGCCGTTGGCGACCCTTGAAGGAGCAGCGTAATGACGGCAGCCGGAACACTTAGTAGCGCCGAACGTCAGGTCGCTTTTGCTCTTTCGGTTGCGCTGGTGATCTTGGGCTTTCTCATGGCGGCGTCCGCTGGGGGCGGGGTCATGGCGGTGCATGGCGCGATGGCGATGATACTGGGGATGTTCCTTGTTTTCCGGGTTGGCGGCACGTTCTATGACCCTGCCCCGGGTGCAGAGCGGCATGACCGCTATTTCGACGGGCCGACGCGCTTTGGTATCGTGATGACGCTGATCTGGGCGATCGTTGCTATGGCGGTTGGCGTGTGGGTCTCGGCGCTGCTCTACTGGCCCGAAGCGACGCCTGCGCTGCCATGGACCTCTTTTGGGCGCTTGCGGCCTGTCCATACAACCGGGATCATATTTGGGTTTGGTGGCAATGCTCTGATCGCGACCTCTTTCTACGTCCTTCAGCGCACGGCCCGGACCCGGATGGCGGATGCGATAAGCCCATGGTTTGTGATCATAGGATTCAACCTGTTCTGCCTGTGGGCAGTCAGCGGCTATTTGATGGGCAGTACCCAATCCAAAGAATACGCCGAGGCCGAATGGTATGCCGATCTGTGGCTGGTCATCGTTTGGGTGGTCTATTTCATCGTCTATATCCGCACCCTCGCCCGGCGCCACGAAGCGCACATCTACGTGGCGAACTGGTATTACTTGGCGTTCATCTTGGTCGTGGCGATGCTACATATCGTCAATAATCTGGCAATCCCGGTGCGTTGGAATGCGGCAGACAGCTTTACCATCTGGGCGGGCGTTCAGGACGCTATGATCCAGTGGTGGTACGGGCACAACGCCGTCGCGTTCTTTCTGACCTCGGGCTTTCTGGGGATGCTCTATTATTATCTGCCGGTCCGGTCAGGGCGTCCCATCTGGTCTTATCGGCTGTCGATTCTCAGCTTTTGGGGGATCGTTTTCTTCTACATCTGGGTAGGCTCGCATCATTTGCATTACACCGCCCTGCCCTTTTGGGTGCAAACCCTCGGCATGACATTCTCGGTGATGTTGCTGGTGCCGTCTTGGGCGTCTGCGGGCAACGCTATCGCGACGCTTAATGGCGCGTGGCATAAGGTGCGTGATGACGCGACGCTTCGCTTTATGTTCGTGGCGGCAGTTTTCTATGGGCTCTCGACGTTTGAGGGCTCATTTCTGGCGATCCGGCCTGTGAATTCGCTTAGCCATTACACCGACTGGACGGTGGGCCATGTTCACTCTGGCACGCTGGGCTGGGTTGCGATGATCATCTTTGGGGCAATCTATACGATGGTGCCCCAGCTATCTGGACGCGAAACGATGGCTTGGCCGCGTGCGATCGAGTGGCACTTCTGGCTCGCTGTCGGTGGCACTCTCGTCTACGTCGTCGCGATGTGGAACGCGGGCATCACCCAAGGCTTGATGTGGCGCGCCTACGACGAAAATGGCGCGCTCTCCTATAGCTTTGTCGAGTCGGTAGAGGCGATGGCGCCCTATTACCTGATCCGCACAATCGGCGGCGGGATGTTCTTGGCAGGCGCGGTGATCTGCGCGCTGAATTGCCGTGCGACCTTCCGCACTGCGCCCGATATGCCAGAGCCACGCGACGTTCCCCTCAGACCGTTGCCGGCGGAGTAAGATATATGCTGAGACTTCATTACAATCTGGAAAAGATGTCGATGGGCCTAGTGGTCGGCATCATTGTCGCCGCGTCCATTGGGGGTATCGTTGAAATCGCGCCGCTCTTTACCATCGACGAGACGGTAGAGATCCCGGACGATATGCGCCCGCATACCCCGCTGGAGCTGGCCGGGCGCGAAATCTATATTCGCGAGGGCTGCTATGCATGCCACAGCCAGATGGTGCGCAGCCTCGCGGATGAGCTCGACCGCTATGGTCCCTACTCTCTGGCCGCCGAGAGCGCGTATGATCACCCGATGCTCTGGGGCTCTAAACGAACCGGACCCGATCTGGCGCGTTTGGGCGAGAAATATTCCGACGATTGGCATAGCCAGCACCTGATCGACCCGCGTAGCGTCGTGCCCGCCTCGATCATGCCGGCCTATCCTTGGCTAACGCGCGCCCTCGATACCGAACTTTTGAGTGATCAACTGGCCACTTTGGCGCAACTGGGTGTTCCCTATGGCCCCGAGATGGTCGAGGCAGCCGTGGCCGATGCCATCGGGCAAAGCCAGCCCGATTCCGACGCAGGTGACGCCGTGCGCGAACGGTATGGCGAGGATGTCGCGGTGCGTGCCTTTGATGGCAACCCGTCACAATTAACGGAAATGGACGCGGTCGTGGCCTATCTGCAGTCGCTCGGCACTCTGACCGACGCGGCCTATGATCTGCTGACAGGGGGTACGCAATGAGCCACGAAACATTCGTTCTCATCGCCAAGATCTTTGGCCCGATCTGGATGATGGGCTTTTTGCTGATTGTCGCAATCCGCGCCTACAATCCCAAACGCCGCGCCGAGCAAGAGAGAATGGCCAACTCTATCCTGCCCCAACAAGCAGGGGAGGATCGCAAATGACCGATGATCCACGCCTCAACCCGCAAGGCAGCGAAGAGATGGATGTGCACACGGGTCACCGCGAGGTTGATCCCGTCACGGGATACGACACGACCGGGCATGACTGGAACGGCATCCGCGAGTTGAACACCCCCTTCCCCAAGATTGCGATCTGGGCGCTGGCGCTGACCTTTCTTTATTCGGTCATTGCTTGGGTACTGCTGCCCGCGTGGCCAGTCGGCCAAGACTACACGCGTGGTCTGCTGGGTTTGGACCAAGGCGAAATGGCCGTCGAGCGGTATCAGGCCATAAGCTTGGATCGCGACAAATGGTTGGCACGGTTCGAGACCGAGGATTTCGCAACGCTACAGGCCGACGATACCTTGATGCTGCCGGCGATGGTCGCGGCAGATCGGTTGTATCAGGACAACTGCGCTGCGTGCCACGGTGGCGACGGGGGCGGCGGACCCAATTTTCCAGTACTGAACGATGATCACTGGCTTTGGGGCGGCGATCCGGCGGCGATCGCGGAAACGCTGCATGTCGGTATAAACAGCCTCAACGATGACACTCGGTTTGCGCAAATGCCCGCCTTTGACTATCTGGAGCGTGGCGAGCGTATTGCGCTGACAGACTATGTCATCGCACTTCCCCACGGCACTGCGGACCCAAGCGCCGCAGGCGCAACGCTATTCGCGGACAATTGCAGCGCATGCCACGCAGAGGATGGCGGCGGCGGGATGATGAACGGGGCGCCGTCGTTGACCGACGACGCTGTCATCTATGGCCAAGATCGCGCCAGCGTAAACCAAACCCTGCGCGCTGGACGTCAGGGCGTGATGCCCGCTTGGACGGGCCGCCTGACGGATGCCGAGATAAACCTGCTTGCGCTCTATGTCTCGGGCTTGCCCCAGCGCGCTCTGGAGGGCCAGAAATGATCGCTGTCACACAGCGCAGATTGGCTATCACCGGCGCGCTCGTGGCAACCGGCGTATTCATCGCGGCCAATGCGCATTTGATTACGGTCGCCGTGCGCTCGCAGCCTGATTGCACGTTGTCCGAGCGCGCCAACGCGGCAAAACCCGCCTGCTGAAAGGTCTGACATGTTAGAACCTCTTCCAACGCTCCGCGCTCCAGACAAACCCGCCTCTAAACTTGCGCGGTCCTTGCCCGCAAGAGCGGCCTTTGGCTGGCTTTCAGCGGGTTGGAGCGATTTTCGCGCCAGCCCTTTGCCCAGTCTGGCCTACGGTGTTTTCCTTGTCCTTTTGTCTTACCTCATCCTCTGGGCGCTCTATTCGGCGGGGTTGCTCTATCTCGCGCTTCCGACGATCTCGGGGTTTCTGATTGTGGGGCCGTTTTTTGCCATCGGCCTCTACGAGAAAAGCCGCGCACTGGAACAGGGCGAGAAGATCGGGTTGTGGCGAATGCTATGGGTGCGGCGTGTGCAGGTCAGTCAACTGGCCTTTGCGGGGCTGATGCTAGGCATTCTCGTGCTGTTCTGGATCCGCATAGCCGACCTGCTTTATGCACTATTTTTCGGTCTTACTCCGTTTCCCGGGGCTGAGGATGCGTTCGTCAACGTGCTGACCACGGTGCGGGGCTGGATGCTGATCATTGTCGGCAGTGCAGTCGGCGGGCTTTTCGCTGCATTCGCCTTTGCGCTCAGCCTATTTTCAATACCGATGATAATGGCCGAACGTCGCGACGCACTAACCTCACTTGGCCTGAGCTTTGCGATGACCAACCATAATCTGACAGTTGCGCTGGCATGGGGCGCGATCGTTGCCGCCGGGCTGGCCTTCAGCGTGCTGACAGGGTTGCTCGGGCTCGCAGTTGTCTTCCCAGTGCTAGGCCATGGAACCTGGCACGCCTACAAGTCTATCCGAAGATTTTCCGAATGAGCCTTTTGGTGCTCATACCTCTGTCCATTTGCATGGGCTTGGTGGGCCTAGTCGCCTTCGTCTGGGCGCTGCGCCACGACCAGTTCGAAGATCTGAAGGGCAATGCCGCGCGTGTTTTGATCCCCGATGAGAAGTTCAATGACACCGATCGTTTGAAAAGCGATTCCCCTTCGGACCATGAGAACACTGGTGTTTGATGCATTGAAATGAGCTCTGCTGCCGGGGTGGATGCTCCGTCGCTAGCGCGCATTTCAAGATCTAAGCATCCAAGAGATCTCTAAACGTTAGCAGACCGCCCCTTACAGCGAACAACGTTGTTCCATCGCATCAGGCAACATCGGAAGAACGTTCCGCCTTGGAAATCCACTTTGCCTATGTTGGACCTTTCGCGCCGCTGTGCGTTGTAGGTGCAGGCCAAGGTGTTAAATCCGCAGCGAATGATTGGAGTTTGATATGAAAAAGTTACTCGCAACAGCAGCCCTCGCGCTGACCCTTACCGCACCCGTGGGCGCCGCTCAGGCCGAGACCTGGGATGTCGGCATGTCCGGTGGTTATTTCCCCTTCACCTTCGTTAAGTTGGACGAATTGCAGGGCTTTGAAGTTGATTTCATCAATGCGCTCGCCGCCGAGACTGGCAATGATGTGAATTTCGTCACCATGTCCTTTTCCGGATTGGTCGGCGCGCTGGAATCAGACCGTATCGACACCATCGCAAATCAAATCACCATCACGCCCGAACGCGAGGCTAAGTTCGTTTTTTCCCAGCCCTATGTCTTTGACGGCGCGCAAGTGGTTGTCAAAAAGGGGAACGAGGAAACGATCCAAAGCACCGACGATCTGAGCGGCAAAACTGTCGCCGTGAACCTTGGCTCAAACTTTGAAGAGTTGCTGAATGGTCTGCCTAACGCAGGCGAAATCGAGATCAAAACCTACGAGAGCAACATCGCGCAAGATACCGCGCTGGGACGCGTTGATGCGTTTGTCATGGACCGCGTATCGTCGGCTCAGTTGATCCTAGAGAGCCCTCTGCCGCTGGCGTTGGCGGGCAAGCCGTTCAGCCAAATCCGCAATGCGCTACCCTTCCGCGACACGGACGAGGGCCGCGCCCTGCGGGACGAGATTGACGCCGCGATCACTACGCTCAAGGAAAACGGCACGCTGGCTGAGATTTCGCAGAAATGGTTCGGCTCCGACATAACGTCGGCGGAGTGACCTAATGCGCGCGCTCGACGTTGAGTACATGCTGGATCTTTTGCCCGTGCTTTTGGGCTATGTCCCGCTAACGCTGTTCATGGCAGTCGTGGGGATGGCCTGCGCGCTTATCCTCGCTGCGCTCATGGCGGTGGAGCGGGTGGCAAAGGTTCCGGTTCTCGACATCTTCGTGCGCCTTTTCATCAGCTTCTTTCGCGGCACGCCGCTGCTTGTGCAGCTGTTTCTGTTCTACTTCGGCCTGCCGCAAATGTTGTCTTTTTTGACCACGATCAACGGCGTGACCGCGACGATCATGGGCCTAACCCTGCATTTCTCGGCCTACATGGCCGAGAGCATTCGCGCCGCAATCCTCGGCGTGGATCGCGCCCAGTGGGAGGCCAGCCGCGCCGTTGGCATGACGCAGGCACAGATGATGCGGCGCATTATTCTGCCGCAAGCGTCGCGCGTGGCCGCACCGACACTGATCAACTACTTTATCGACATGGTCAAAAGCACGTCTTTGGCCTTTACCCTCGGCGTGACTGAACTGATGGGCGCCGCGCAAAAGGAAGCGGCCGGCAGCTTCCTCTATTTTGAGGCGTTCCTCGTCGTGGCCGCGATTTATTGGGTGATGGTCGAGGCGCTATCTTGGGGTCAGCGACGACTTGAAACATGGCTAAACAAGGCACACGCGCGATGATTTCAATTCAGAATCTCAACAAGAGCTTTGGCGAGACGCCGGTTCTTCGGGACATATCGCTGGACATCGCGCCGGGTGAGCGGGTGGTGGTGATCGGCCCTTCTGGCACCGGCAAATCCACGCTGCTGCGCTGTCTGAACTTTCTCGACACTCCCGATAGCGGGAGTATCACCGTTGGTGATTTAACGGTCGATGCTGCCCACGCGTCCAAGGCCGATATTCTGGGCCTCCGGCGGCGCACCGGGTTCGTTTTTCAGAACTACGCCCTCTTTGCCAACAAAACTGCACGCCAGAACATCACTGAGGCACTTGTGACGGTCAAGGGTATGAGCCGCGCCGACGCGGACGCACGAGCAAGCAGCATCCTGCGCGAAACAGGGCTGGAGGCGCGCGCAGATGCCTACCCTGCGTCCCTTTCAGGCGGCCAGCAGCAACGCGTAGGTATCGGGCGTGCAATGGCGCTGGACGCGGAATTGCTGCTCTTTGACGAGCCGACAAGCGCACTTGATCCCGAATGGGTGGGCGAGGTGCTGGACCTCATGCGCAAGCTAGCCGAGACGCGCCAGACCATGCTGATCGTCACACACGAGATGCAATTCGCGCGCGAGATCGCTGATCGCATCCTTTTCATGGATGAAGGGCGCATCGTCGAAGAAGGCCCGCCTGCGCAACTGCTGGATTCACCGAGCGATCCGCGCACCAAGGCATTTCTGCGCCGTGTCGGCTGAGATCTGGCGATTTTAGGAGTGAGGGGTCCGTTGGGGACGTAATGATTGTCGCCCTACTATCGACTTCATCGGTGTCAAACGGAACCATCACACTAAAAACGACGCCCTTCGCCAATTCCTAGGTGGTACGTCGTTCGGTCATTTCCTGACCGCAAACAATGGATGTTTCTCACGGATTACTTCGGAAGATTCGCGAGTATTTCCTGTGTTAGCGCCGCAACTTCAGCCGCCGCGGGCCCCTTGGGCACTGCATCCTGCACACCCTGACCGCGGCCCAAAGTCTCGGCATAGAGTATCCGGTTCGCCAAAGTGGCTTTCGCCAATCCAGCATCAATTTTAGCGGCTTCTTCAGCGATTTCTACGCCCAGTCTGGTCCCGACCCGCGTCCGGTTCAATACGAGCATCGCAGGGGTGTCGGCTCGCCGCGCAAGATCAAGCACGCTCTCTGTCGCCCACAGGTCCACATGGCTGGTTGCAACAGGAACCAGCACCAATGCGGCTTTGCGCAATGCCGGACGTAAGTCGCTGTCAGCCTTGGGCGGCGTGTCCACCAGAACGAAATCGTAATCTTTGGCCAGTTTCCCAGCCTCATAATCAACCCCCCAAGCCGATGAGGTGGAGAATTCCATTCCATGATCGGGCATTAACTCTTGGCGAGCCATGAACCATCGCCCTAGGCTGCCCTGAGGATCGGTATCGATGAGAGCAACTTTGTGTCCGAGCGACGCAAGATTTACGGCCAAGTTCACCGTCAAAGTGGTCTTGCCGCTACCGCCCTTTTGCTGTGCAACTGTAATCACTGTGCCGGCCATGCCCGTCTCCTTTAAGCAACGCTGCGATGCAGCGTTACACAGGCTGCACCAGATAGCACTAGCCTATTTGGCGCGCAGGACCAAACTGCGGAACGCTGAGATCGAAGTCTGTGGGTCTGCATTCACTTGGCGCCTGCACAAAAACTGAACTGCTGAACAAATCTTTGGTTTGTCCTAAGATAATCCTTCCGACAGCATCGGCCGAGGCCATCGCCACGCCCTGCCTTATTTGGGCGACAGATGGCCTATTACGAGCATCGAAACGGTATGAGATTGCAATAAGCCCGCTTCGCATGGGATACAGCGACAAGGCGTTAAGGCCGATGGAATTTGAGGAAAGTGGTCCCCCTCTCCCTGCCAATATGCAATTCATCGCAAAACTTGCCAGCATCACGCCATTTTCAGCGAGACGGTCTTATTTTCGCCTCTTTTCCCCGTAAGGTTGTACTGTAGAACTGCGAGAGGACGCTCCGCACCAATTGTCTGAAATGAGAGAGAACATGAAAATTTTAGCGGTCGATGATGATCCGGTAATTCTCGAGCTTCTTACGCATTTTGTTGCGACCTCGGGCAGTCACAGGATAGTCACCGCTGCGTCTGGTAGTGAGGCATTAGAGATCATTGAGCGCGTCGGATTGCGCCAATTTGACTGCTTCCTCTTTGATATTCAGATGCCCGGCATGGACGGAATCGAGTTGATCAGAGCCGTGCGTGAATTGCCGCGCTGCGCCGAAACGCCTATCCTCATGCTGACGGCGATGTCCGAAAAGCGCTACGTCGACGCAGCATTTGCCGCCGGTGCGATCGACTATGTAACCAAGCCGTTTGAGATGTATGAGCTAAAAGGTCGCTTGGCTTTGGTCGACAAGTTGGTCGAAGCACGCAAGAGTCGAACAAGCAAGATCCTAGGCGTCAAACCCATCAGTTTTCAAGACGACATGCCATCACCGCAGAGCGATGTAATGCTGCACGAGCCTATCTCGATCCTCGAGGTGGAAAACGTCATTGAATACATGGCTTTGGAAAATTACGTGGCTCAACTGTCGCGCAGTTCGTTGTTCGGATCGATGACGTTTGCAGTCTCGATCCGCCAAATCGAAGAGTTTCACGCAAGGATGAGTTCTTTTGAATTCTATAGCTTGATATCCGATGTGGCCGAGGTAATTTCCGACACCCTGCACGGACACCAGTTTCTTATGTCCTACGCCGGAAATGGCACCTTTGTTTGCATAACCGAGAGCGGCTGGCGTCCTGATATGACTCAGTTGATGGACGCGGTGAACCTCTCGCTTTCTCGCGCTGAACTCTATGATAATTCGGGTACGCGCGTTCAGGCCAGGGTCAGCACAGGTGATGCCATTCGCCTCATCTGGCAGAGCAAGGCGACAATTATGGACTCGATCGCTAAGGTTCATTCCAGCGCCGAGGCAGCCAGCGTAGCGCATGAGACGGCACGCAATGATTTGTGGCTCACAGAAAAGCGGGCCTGAAGAACCAGCCTGCTAGACCTTCCCGACTGCGAAGCGCTGCGGGTTAGCTTCATGAACTTCGCTCAGAAAAATAAGTGCGCGGCTGCCACCATGGCAGTCGATCCCCTGAGCGCCACCGCCCTGCGGCAGCTTGGTAATTGACCTCGCAGCCCTGTCAGGCGCTCAGTTGTTCGCGCTGCTGCTCAACAACTTCCATGATCTGATCGCCAAGTGAAAGCGGGTTAAAGGGCTTGCTGATCACAGACGATGCACCGCAGGCGCGCAGTTTTTCAATCTCTGCATGTTGTGCGCGCGCTGTCATGAAAATCGCCGGAACGAATGGAATGGACGTATTTTCACGCATTAACTCAAGCGTTTCACGGCCGGACATTCCGGGCATCATCATATCCAGCAGCAATACATCAGGCCGAAACGCCTCAACCTGCTCTAAAGCCTCCGGACCGGAGGCGCACTGAAGCAGCTCAAACTTCCCGGACATTGACAGCGCCAACTGCGCGATTTCTCGGATATCGGCATCATCTTCTACGTGTAAAATCCTGATCATACGCGCCTCTCTGTTACGCTATTCTCTTTTTGTTGCGG
>JAGXGX010000049.1 GCA_024636515.1 Roseovarius sp. | reverse complement strand
TCCCAAAACTCGAAATTCAAAGCGATCTGGAAACTTAGCGCATAGCTGCGGCGGTGGCGCGATGTTCAAATAGAGGCCAAGCTCTTTGTCGTACCATGCCTCGACATATCCGAGCGTCATGATGACCACATCCGCCTCAATTACCTGCGCCATAGCGTCCAGATATCGCGCGCGCATTTCCATAATGTCGGCAAGTGGATAGGGCAAACGGATCAGACCCAGTTGCGGGTCACAATAAACACCATCGCGCACCGCATAGATAATGTGCTCGCCCGGAAAACTGTCCCTCTCCAGAGCCCATTTCAGATCATTCAAGATTGAGGGCGCGGTATATTTGTTAAGAAAGTTCGTTGCGGCCCCAACGTCCTCACCTATCTTTCCGAGGTCAATCTGCCGACTAAGGACATTCATTCCAGCTTTGTGCAACGCCCCTTCGAGGTTTCTCGCAAAGCACGATCCAATCGCGAAAATAGCGTCGTTCTTGCCAATGGAAAAGGTTGGTGAGGCGGACGGGGAAACCAACGGATGTATTCGTTCTCCATCCGTCTCCGGGGAAGGATATCTCCGTAGTTTGTTTTTTCGGGCATTGTCAAACGCCTGATTGGAGCTGGTCGAATACACTGCGTTAGAGGTCATATTCGGTTCCGGTTTTTGAATTGGGTCTCTCATTATATCGGGCAGAAATCTTAGGAGTGTACTTGGTCGAGTGACCCTGCTTCTTTCACCTCAAATTACATAGAGAGAGACTGAGTGAGCGGAGCTTTATCCATTGAGCATGAACGAACGCAGGATTTGAATCAACTGCCCTCGCCTCCCCCGCTTGCCCTCACCCCGCCCGGCTTCAGCTTGCGGCATGCGCTAGGTAATGCGCGTAGGTTTGTGCGATGCCTGCGCGCAGATCTGTGGGCGGCGCCCAGCCCCAGGCCGTCTGGCGCTCGATCGAGGACAGCTTTTGCTTCATGCCCACCGGCTTCGATAGATCATGCGTGAAGCGGCCCTGCCAGCCGAGCACCTCCGCGACCATCTCGTAGTATTCATTAATGGCCAGATCATAGCCAAGCCCGATATTCATCGCGCCCTCCAGCGCCGCAGGATCTGCGGCCGCCTTCCATAGCGCGCCCGCCAGATCGCCCGCATAGATGAACTCGCGCCGCGCCGTGCCGTCGCCCCAAATCTCGACCGCCCGAGCGCCAGAGGTTTTCGCGCCGTGTATCTTGTGAATGATCGCAGGCAGCAGATGCGAGTTCTTCGGATCGAACTTGTCATGCGGGCCGTAAAGGTTGCAGGGGATGATTGTCTTGTATTGCGCGCTGGGTTTCTCGCGGCGGATGTAATCGCACAGGCGCATCGCCACCACCTTGGCCAGCGCGTAGCCCTCATTCGTCGGCTCCATCGCGGAGGTCAGGATCATATCCTCGCGCAGGGGATACGGCGCCTCGCGCGGGTACATGCAGCTGGAGCCGAGGTTGATCAGCGTTTCGGTGCCCGCATTATAGGCGGCCATGATCACATTGCGCCCGATGGCGACATTTTCCTCAAGATACGCGACCGGATGGGCCATGTTGGCCTGAATGCCACCGACCCGGCCTGCGGCGTGGATCACAGCATCGGGCTGGTGCGCAGCGACATAATCGGCCACTGCGCGCCCGTCGGTCAGGTCCAGCTCGGCCCGGCGCGGGGCCAGCACGGTCCAGCCCGCCGCATCCGGATGCTCGCAGACATTGCGCCCAACCATGCCGCCGCCGCCTGTCACCAAAACCGTCTTCCTGTCGCTCATGCCTGTCGCCCTTTTGCCGTGTCTGGCTGCCTTATCCGTCTGCCCGCGGGCGCATTACTTGAGCATTCTCTCGCGCCGCGCCACCTCCAGATCGCTTGCGACCATCTCGGCGCACATCTGCTGCGCGGTGATCTGCGGCTCCCAGCCCAGCGTCTCGCGGGCCTTGGTCGGATCACCCAGCAGCGTCTCGACCTCGGCGGGCCGGTAATAGCGCGGATCAATGCGCAGGATGACGTCGCCTGCCTTGATGTGGGGTGTCACCTCCGGGCGCGCGGCGGCAACGGTGGCGATCTCGTCCACCCCCGTCCCGGTAAACTCCAGCTCCAGCCCCAGCTCGGACGCGGACCAGCGGATAAAATCACGCACCGAGTATTGCTTGCCGGTCGCGATGACAAAATCATCGGGCGCATCTTGCTGCAGCATCATCCACTGCATCCGCACGTAATCGCGGGCATGGCCCCAGTCGCGCAGCGCGTCGATATTGCCCATGTAAAGGCAATCCTCCAGCCCATGCGCGATATTGGCCAGCCCGCGCGTGATCTTGCGCGTGACGAACGTCTCGCCCCGGCGCGGGCTTTCGTGGTTAAACAAGATGCCGTTGCACGCATACATGCCATAGGCCTCGCGGTAGTTCACCGTGATCCAGTAAGAGTACATCTTGGCCACCGCATAGGGGCTGCGCGGATGGAAGGGCGTCGTCTCGCGCTGAGGGGTTTCCTGCACCAGCCCATACAGCTCGGACGTGGAGGCCTGGTAGAACCGGCACGTCTTGTCCATCCCCAGAAAGCGGATCGCCTCAAGCAGCCGCAGCGTGCCGATCCCGTCGACATCGGCGGTATATTCAGGCGCCTCAAAACTGACGGCGACATGGCTCTGCGCGCCAAGGTTATAGACCTCGTCGGGCCGGATCTCGGCCAGAAGGCGCGTCAGGTTCGATGTGTCCGTCAGATCGCCGTAATGCAGCTTGAGCCGCTGATCCGCATCATGGGGGCCCTGGAAAATATGGTCGATCCGCTGGGTGTTGAACGAGGACGCCCGGCGCTTGATACCATGCACCTCATAGCCCTTTTCCAGCAAAAGCTCGGCCAGATACGAGCCGTCCTGACCGGTAATCCCGGTAATAAGCGCGCGCTTCATCTGCGTCTCTCCAGCCTCAAACGCGCAAAGCTTGCCCGCAACGGCTTCTTAAGCCCTGACCAACACCTCGGCAAGCAACCTATGAAAGGGGGGGTGATACTAGCCGAACTCGGCTAACCCGCCATCAAGGCCTCTGCGGCGGCACGGGCTTCGGGCGTGATCGTATCGCCCGATAGCATCCGCGCAATCTCGTCCACGCGCTGCTCCTCGTCCAGCGGCGTGACCGTCGATAGTGTCATGCCATCCTCCACCCGCTTTTCGACGCGCCAGTGATGCGCGGCCAGCGACGCGACTTGCGGGCTGTGCGTGACGACCAGCACTTGGCCGCCCTGCGCTAGATCTGCCAGCCGACGTCCCACTGCATCGGCCGTCGCGCCGCCGACGCCGCGATCAATTTCGTCAAAGATCATCGTCAGGCCCGGCTGGCTACCGGTCAGGCACACCTTGAGCGCGAGAAGGAATCTACTCAGCTCACCGCCCGATGCAATCTTGGCCAGCGGACCCGAGGGCGCGCCGGGGTTGGTGGCGACGCGAAAGGCGACCTCGTCAATGCCATCGGGGCCCGGCGGTACCTCATTCATGGTCGTCTCGAACACCGCACGCTCCATCTTGAGCGGGGCCAGCTCGGCCATCACAGCGGTGTCCAGACGCCCTGCCGCCTCGAACCGCGCGGCGCTGAGGGCAGAGGCGGCATCGTCATAGACCTTGCCCGCGCTTTTCAGATCAGCGCGTAGCTGGTCCAGCTCCGCATCGCCTGCGTCCAGTGCAGCCAGCCGCGCCTCCAGCCCCTCGGCAAAGGTGCCCAGATCGTCGGCGGCCACGTCATGCTTGCGCGCAAGCGCGCGAATGGCAAAGAGGCGCTCTTCGGTATCCTCCAGATCGGCGGGGTTGAACGCCAGCGCCTCAAGGCAATCGTCGACACCGCGCGCGGCTTCGTCCAGCTCAACCATAGCACGGTTGAGGGCGGCGATGGGCGCCTCCAGCTGGCCGTCCAGTTGCGCGCCTGCATCCTCTAACCAACGCAGTGCATCACTTGCTGAGCCTTCGGCGCCGTTGCCGCCCAGAGCCGTCGCTGCCTTAGTAATGTCGGAGCGTACGCGCTCGGCGGCTTGCATCATGCGGCGGCTGGCATCCAGCGCGGCGTCCTCGCCCGGCTCTGGCGCCATACTGCGCATCTCAGCGACGGCGTGGCGCAGGTACTCCTCTTCGCTGCGCACGGCATTCAGGGCGGCCTCGGCCTTGGCCAACGCTTTTTGCGCAGCCTGCCGCGCGTTCCACGCATCACGCGCATCCCGGCGCAAATCGCCTGTCTGGCCGTAATCGTCCAGCAGCGCGCGGTGTCCCCGCGCGTTCAGCAAACCTCGGTCGTCATGCTGTCCATGCAGTTCAACCAGCGTTTCGCTGAGGCTGCGCAGGACCTCGCCCGAACAACGGCGGTCGTTGACCCATGCTGTCTTGCGGCCCTCTGCGGTGTTGATCCGGCGTAGGATCAGCTCCTCGCCGCCGGGCAAGCCGGCCTCATCTAGCACGGCGTGGGCTGCGTGCCCCTCGGGCAGATCGAATACGGCTGTTACTTCGCCCTGTTCGGCACCGCTGCGCACCAGTTCGGCACGGCCGCGCCAACCCAGAACGAAACCGAGGCTGTCCAATAGGATCGACTTGCCAGCCCCCGTCTCGCCAGTCAGCGCGTTCAGGCCCGGCTGAAACGCAAGGTCCAGCCGGTCGATAATCAACATGTCGCGAATATCAAGACTGCGAAGCATTGCCTAAACTCGCTGAGTGGGCATCAGCCCGCCGCCTGCATTACAGCCATTGGCCCTTGATCATCTGGCGGTACACCTGAGACAGCCAGTTATCGCCACGCGACTCAAGCGAAAGGCCGCGGCTCGTCAGCAGCTTGTAGCTGTCTTCGTACCAAGGCGTCGACCGGAAGTTATAGCCCAGAATGGCGCCAGCTGTTTGTGCCTCATTGGTCAGGCCCAGCGACACGTAGGATTCTACCAGACGGTGCAGCGCCTCGGCGGTATGCGATGTGGTCTGGAAATCCTCAACCACAACGCGGAACCGATTGATCGCCGATGTGAAATGATCGCGGCGCAGGTAATAGCGGCCCACTTCCATTTCCTTGGCGGCCAGATGGTCGAAGGCCAAGTCGAACTTCAGCATGGACGAGCGGGCGTATTCGCTGTCAGGGTAGACCTCAATCACTTCGCGCAGCGATTGCAGCGCCTGAAAGGTCAGGCCCTGATCGCGGCCCACTTCGTCGATTTGGTCATAATAGCTAAGCGCCAGAAGATACTGCGCATATGCTGCATCCTCATCTGTCGGGTAGAAGTCAATATAGCGCTGCGCTGCGCTGCGGCTAGCCTCATAATCGCGATCGCGGTGATACGAATAGGCCTGCATGATAACCGCACGCTTGGTGAGGTCGGAATAGGGATAGAGACGTTCAATCTCGGCAAAGCTCTGAGCGGCCAGCGCAGGTTTGTTCGCGGCCAGATCGTATTCGCCGCGTTCAAAGATCTGTTGGGCTGTGAAATTCTCATAGTCGACATCGCCGCGCTCGACCTTGCCGGTGATACCGCCGCATGATGCCAGCGCAGCAGTCAAAAGAACGACTCCCGCCCCCTTGGCCGCCAGTGCCGCCGCCTGTTTTGCCGCCAGTTTTACGCGCCGTGCTGCGCCCTGTCTGCCAAACGTCATGCCTGATATGCCCTTCTACGCCTCTGATCGGTTTGTAGCCCAATAGCCGGGCCTGTGCCAGCACGGAATCTGGCCCAAAATCCGGGGCTTGGATGGTTTGAAACGATTGTGTGGATGGGTGTTAGGCGACTTGGGGCACTTCACCCCAATGGACCCCCGCGCCGGGCAGCTTGGCCGACAATGCGGCATCGCAAGTGACCCATTCGACTGCGCCCGGCTGTGCAAACAGTGCGCGAAGCAGATCGTTTGTCAGTGCATGACCGGCTTTGTAACCGTGGTAATGCGCCAAAAGGGGCGCCCCGGCCAACGCCAGATCGCCCAGTGCATCCAGCATCTTGTGGCGCACGGCCTCGTCCTGGTGGCGCAGGCCGCCGGGGCTGAGGATATGCGCGCCGTCGACGACAACCGCATTTTCCAACGAGCCACCCAGCGCCAAACCGCTGGCACGCATCGCGTCCACGTCGGACTTGCGGCAAAAGGTTCGGCTGCTGCTCAGCTCGCGTACAAAGCTGCCATTCGCCATGTTCAGAACTTTGTTCTGCACGCCAATGGCGGCGTCATCAAAGGCAATACTAAATTCAATCTTCAGCGTATCGCTTGGCGTCAGCCGCGCCCAGGCATCGCCGCGGCGCACCTCAACAGGCTGCATCACGCGCAGGGCGCGCACCGGGCTGGATAGGCGCCGGAAGCCTGCCTCCAAGATGCCGCGTACGAACGCAATGGAACTACCATCCAAGATCGGCACTTCGGGACCGTCGACCGTGACCAACGCATTGTGAATACCGCAGCCCATCAGCGCGGCCATCACATGCTCCACCGTCGAAATCTGGATGCCATGCACATTTTCCAGACGGGTGCAAAGCGGCGATTGGTTAACGAGATTCCATAGCGCAGGGATATCAGCCGATACGCACGGCTCCCCCGCCGCGCAATCCAAACGGCGGAACACGATACCCGCGTCCACGCCAGCGGGGTGGATCACCAGTCGCGCAGGGCGGCCCGAGTGAAGGCCGACACCGTCGAACGTGATTGGAGTTGATACCGTATTTTGCAAAACAAACTCTTTAGATAGGTAACGCCGCAACCTCTGCAGCTTTCGTTAACGAGGATTTAAGGCCAGTGCAGCCAAGGCTCAACTCAATCTTTGCAACGGTCTGAAACATGACGGGTAGCGGAGTGGGCGATATTTCGCCCAAGCGCAATTAATCTATGCAGTTCAATTCCTTGCGGCCTTCTACATAGACGTATCATCACAAAAAAAGACCGCCCTAAGGCGGTCCTTTTTCTATCTTATCTCGCACGAGGCGAGCGTTTTGATCAGTTAGCCTGACGGCGCAGGAACGCAGGTATCTCAATCTGCTCGTCGCGATCGTCTTCAGGCTCGATGCGGGCAGGCTGCTGTGCTTGCACGCTTGGCTGCTGACGCGGCTGGCGCGGTGCTTCAGCCTCAGCTGCGTGGCCTGTCATCCGGTTCAGCAAAGAGTTGATGCCAAAACGCTGACGCTCGGGCGCTTGGGGCTGGGCCTCATGCGCTTGTTGCTGAGACGCGCGCACCTGCGGCGTTTGTGCGCCTTCGGGACGGCGAGATGCAGCATTACCGACAGCGCTGTGCAGACGTGCCATCGCCTCGGGCGAAGGCGTGCCGGGCGTAGGCGCGCGCGGTGCAACATAGGCGTTCAGATCCTCGTCCTCCTCTGCGGCACGAGGCGCGTAGGCGGGGGGCGGCAGATCATCATCTGCTTGTGCGGCAGGCTTGTACCGCTCTTCGCGCGGCTCAAAGATGTCCTCCATCTGCTCCTCGGCGGCGGCGCGTTCAGCCTCCGTCTGGGTAAACAGCGATGGCTCTTCAAGGACCTGTGCGGCAACCGGCTCGGGCTGCTGATCGGGCGCAGGTGCGGCTGCAGGCCGTGCAGGCTCTTCATGACGCTCGGCAGTTGTCTGCTGACGCAGCGGTTGCGCCAATGAGCGGCGCGGCACGGGCAACTCACCGTTCGCGGGCGCGGCATCGATGCCGGTTGCCACAACGCTGACGCGCATCATACCTTGCATGGCCGGATCCATGGTGGAGCCGACGATGATATTCGCCTCGGAGTCCACTTCCTCGCGGATACGGTTTGCGGCCTCGTCCAGTTCGAACAGGGTCAAATCGGTGCCGCCAGTAATGTTGATCAGCACGCCCTTGGCGCCCTTGAGGCTGATTTCGTCCAGCAGCGGGTTCGCGATCGCCTTTTCGGCGGCCTGGATCGCGCGATCCTCGCCCTCGGCCTCGCCTGTACCCATCATCGCCTTGCCCATCTCGTCCATCACGGCGCGAACGTCAGCAAAGTCGAGGTTGATCAGGCCAGGACGTACCATCAGATCAGTGACGCCTTTGACACCCTGATAGAGCACGTCGTCAGCCATGGAGAAGGCCTCGGTGAACGTGGTTTTCTCATTGGCTAGGCGAAACAGGTTCTGGTTGGGAATAATGATCAGCGTATCGACGACCTTTTGCAGCGCCTCGACGCCGTCCTCGGCCTGCTTCATCCGCTTGCCGCCCTCAAACTGGAAGGGCTTGGTCACGACGCCGACAGTCAGAACACCCAACTCGCGTGCGGCCTGTGCGATGATCGGCGCGGCGCCCGTTCCCGTGCCGCCGCCCATTCCGGCAGTGATAAAGCACATGTGTGCGCCTGCCAGATGATCGACGATCTGCTCAATGCTTTCCTCGGCAGCGGCTGCGCCGACCGATGCCCGGGCGCCCGCGCCCAAACCTTCGGTAACTTTGACACCCAGTTGGATGCGGTTGTCCGCGTTCGACTGCTGCAGCGCCTGCGCGTCCGTATTAGCGACGACGAAATCGACACCATCCAGCTGCTTTTCGATCATGTTGTTGACCGCGTTGCCGCCTGCGCCGCCTACTCCGAAAACGGTGATCCGAGGTTTCAGATCGTCGCGTCCGGGCATGGTGAGATTCAATGTCATTGCTCTGTCCGCCTGTGCTTGCGCCCACATTCGCGGGCCATTTTTCCTGCCTTAACTCGCATTAATACCGGGCAAATGCCGGATCGTCACCTAAAAAACGCAAATTTGCCACCAAATCTAGTCACTTTCTCACGTTTTTTCGCGGTATTTCGCCTATGGCACCGCATATTGCGGTTACCAGTTGTCCTTAAACCATTTCACCGCGCGTTTCAGTGACCGCTGAGGGTAGCGATCGACTGGCAATTCAAAGTCCCACCATTCGTCCTGCGGGTTCGCCGCAAAGAGGCACATGCCCACGGCTGACGCAAATCCTGCACCGGTCGCCGCCTGCGGCAACCCGTGCACGCGCAAGGGGCGGCCAAGGCGCACCTGCTGTCCAAGGATGCGGCTGGCCAGCCCGTCGAGGCCGGGTATCTGGCTGCCGCCGCCGGTCAGGACAATCTGCTGGCTGGGCAGGCTGTCAAAGCCGGCGGCATCAAGGCGCGCGCGTACTTCTTCGAGGATTTCTTCGACGCGGGGACGCATGATGCCGATCAACTCTGCGCGGCTAACGCTGCGGCGGTCGTGATCCCAATCGCCGGTATCACTGCGGATTTCGATCATCTCGCGGTCGTCCATGCCGGTGGCGACGACGCCGCCGTAGAATGTCTTGATCCGTTCAGCCGTGGCAGTAGGAATCGAAAGACCCATGGAGATGTCACTTGTTACATGCTCGCCACCCATGCGGACGCTGTCACAATAGATCATGTGCTTTTTAATAAAGATCGAGATACCGGCGCTGCCGCCGCCCAGATCGATGCACGCGGCGCCCAGTTCCTGTTCGTCCTCAACCAGCGCCGAGATGCCGCTGACATAGGACGAGCTGGCGACACCGGCTAGTTCCAGATCGCAGCGCTTGACGCAATGCGCGAGGTTCTGGATCGCGGCGGCGTCGACTGTCAGCATATGCATGTCGGTGCTTAGCGAATTGCCCATCTGCCCGCGCGGATCGATCAACCCCGAGCGGTGATCAAGCGCAAAGTTCACAGGCTGCGCATGCAACACTTCGCGGCCATCACCAAAATCGGGCACTTCGCACGAGGACAGCACGCGGCTGACGTCCTGCTCGCTGACCATGTGATTCTCCAGCTCGACCTGACCGGCAAGGCCATAGCTGCGCGGCGACGCGCCGGAGAAGCACGCAATGACGTGGTCGACGCGCATGTTTGCCATCTTTTGCGCGGCCTGAACGGAGGTGCGAATTGCGCGCTCCGTCTCGGCCATGGCGTCGATTTCGCCAAAGCGTACACCGCGCGAGCGGGTGGTGGCGGCGCCAATCACGCGAAACCCTGCCTGCCCAGCCATCGCGCCAAAAGCGTCATCCTTGCGCGCGCCGGTGCCGTCAAACCTCAGCACGAGGCATGCGATCTTGGACGTGCCCACATCCAGAACCGCGACGACGCCCCGCTGCATCGCGGCGCGGCGCATGTTGCGCATCGCGCGCTGGGATTCATATAGTTCGATCATTGTGCGCCTGTCCCTGCCACCAAGTTTTTCGCCCGCCACCATTCGTCGTTGGCGCGCTCTTTCATTCTTATCGTCGGCCTGTCTGCCAGCCGCATATCGACCACTGCGATGTCGCGCTCCAGCATGTCCTGCGCCTCGCTCAGCACGATCACACGCTCTAGCGCGCGCACAGGATCAGCCACCGGCAGCATGATGCGCTGGCCGCGATCCAGCACCACGTCCCAGCGCCGCGCGCCCATCCGCACTAAACCGCGCAGGCGCCCGGCCAGTGGCGCGGCGGCGGCGCGGATCGCCAGTGCCTCGGTCACGGCAGCCTCTGCGCCTGGTCCGGTCAGAACAGGAAGGTTCGGGTACTCGCCGCGATGCGCGGCGGCGTCCAGTGCGACACCGGCCTCGTCGATCACGATCAGGCCGCCCGGCACGCGGATCAGCGCGGCTGGCGTCCGCTCGGCAATGCGGATTTCCAGAACGCCGCCTTGGCGCACGCGCACAGCGGCCGCGGCAACGGCGGGCAGCTCTTCGATGGCGGCGCGTACGGCATCCAGATCCATATCAAACGAGCTGGCAGGAAGGGTGTAGGCGAAGCTGTCGCGCACCTCCTCGGCGACGCGGTCGCTTGCGCCCTCGACGGACATCAGCTTGACCATAAATTCGGGACGCGTCTGGATCTGTTGGCGAATGTCGGCAACGGCCAGCGTGATACGCTGCTGCACCGCAGGATCGGACAGATACCACGCCCCAACGCCGAAGCTAAGGCAGAACGGAATGCCAAAGCGCAGCATCCGGCGATACATCGGCGTCAGCAGAACGCGCTGCATCCGGTAGGACCAACGCGACGGCGCGGGATCGTTTCGGGATGCGGGCTGGCGGCCGCGTGTGCCTATCTGTCCCATGATGCATCCTCGACCATCCAGCGACAAAGCGCGCCAAAGCTCATGCCAACCGCCTGCGCCTGTTCAGGGCTCAGCGATGTGGGCGTCATGCCGGGCTGTGTATTCGTCTCAAGCAGGATAAGCCCCGCAAGCCCCTGCGCCTCGTCCCAGCGAAAATCAGTGCGGCTGACGCCCCTGCACCCAAGGGCGCGGTGCGCGCGCAGGGCATACTCCATGCACGCATCAAAGATTTCCTGCGGAATGTCAGCCGGTACGATGTGACGCGATCCGCCGACCTCGTATTTGGCCGCGTAATCGTACCAGCCATCAGTCACGATATCGGTCACGGTCAGTGCGCGGTCTCCAACCACTGTCGTCGTCAGTTCGCGGCCCGGCGCGTAGGCCTCGACCATGACACGGTCGGGCATGTCACCGGCTAGCTTCGCAGGTCCGCTTGCATCCTCGTGCACGATATAGATACCGACCGACGAGCCCTCATTATAGGGCTTTACCACATAGGGCGGCTGCATCGGGTGGGCGGCGCAAACATCGGATTTGCTGGCGATGATGCTGGGCACGACAGGCAAACCGGCTGCGCGATAGGCGGCTTTGGTCGCTTCTTTGTCCATTGTCAGCGCTGAGCTGAAGACGCCCGAATGAGTGTAGGGAATGCGCAGCCATTCCAGCATGCCCTGAACGCAGCCATCCTCGCCCCAGCGGCCATGAAGCGCGTTAAAGACCACGTCGGGCGCAATTTCAGATAGCTTTTGAGCGAGGTCCGCACCTGCGTCCACCTCGACTACATCGTAGCCTTCATCCCTCAGCGCGGTGGCGCATTCACGCCCGCTTGATAGCGACACGTCGCGCTCTGCCGACGGGCCGCCCATTATTACCGCAACTTTGGGGTTTGTTCTGCTCGAACGAACCACCTATCTGCCTCAAGTCCCGGGCCGTTATCGGCCCTGTTTTTATTGGTATCAGGCCGTTATCGGCCCTGTTCTTATTGGTGTTGGATGTAACATCCAAATCAAGGGGCCGGATCACCGACCCTCATAATTTCCCACTCTAACTCTATTGCACTGGTTTGAAAAACCTTTTTTCTAACATATTCGCCCAAGCTCTCCAGATCGGCCGCCGTCGCGCCGCCGGTATTGACCAAAAAATTGGGGTGTTTCGGGCTCATTTGCGCCCCGCCGCGCTGTGCGCCGCGCATACCTGCATCCTCGATCACCTTCCACGCCTTGTGCTCGTGGGTGTCGTCCGCCGCGCCCGTACTGCTGAAACCGGCGGGATTGCGGAATGTACTGCCTGCGGTGCGATCCTTGGTTGGCTGCGTCTCATCGCGCTTTTTCAGTTGCGCATCCATGCGCGCGGCCAGCGCGCCGGGATCGCCCGGCGGCCCATCAAATGTGGCCTCGATCAGTACCCAGCCATCGGGCAGGTCTGTCTGGCGATAGCGGAAGTTCAGATCATCGGCGGTCAGCTTCACGATCTCGCCGATGCGCGTGACGGCGCGGGCCGACACGAATACATCCGCCGTATAGCTACCATAGCAGCCCGCGTTCATCCGTAGTGCGCCACCGATAGCGCCGGGAATGGTGCGCAGGAATGTCAGGTCAACGCCCGCCTCCGCCGCGCGTTTGGCGACGTGCGCATCCAGCGCAGCCGCGCCAGCGGTGACACGCGTGCCTGCCGTCTCGATCACGTTAAATCCGCGCCCGAGGCGGATCACCACCGCACGCAGGCCGCCATCACGCACGATCAGATTGCTGCCAACACCCATGGGAAAGACCGCAATCGCAGGATCAAGCGCTGCCAAAAACTCTGCCAGATCAGCCTCATCGGCAGGCTGGAACAGCCAATCGGCAGGCCCGCCCACCCGAAGCCAAGTCAGGTCCGCCAGCGGCCGCTGCGGCGTCAGGCGCCCGCGCGGGGTGGGCATAGGAACGCTCACTTACGTAACGCCCGAAGGGCCAGCCCGACAATCAGCCCCACTAGCCCGCCAATCAGCCAGACAGGCAGGATCAAACCGGTAAAGATAACCGTATGCGAGCCCGCCTGCACGGCATAGGCGCCCCAGCCCAGCGCCATCACGGCAGCGCCGCAAATGCCCCAGCCGATCAGCGCGGCAGTGGTGCTGCGCCGCGTCGCCACGCTATAAAACACGCCAACCCCAACGCAAAACGCCGCGATCAAGAAAATCGTCAGGAGTGGCGGAAGCCCGGTCATCGCGATCTATCCATCAGATCAATCCTCGGCCAGCCCCGGCTCGGTTCTCGCGCTTCGGCGCATCCAACGCCACAGATACACGACGGGCCAGCGCAGTATCGAGATGGCGGCCATCAGGCACAAAACGCCCATCAGCGGTCCGGTCTGATAAGTTACAAATCCGAGGATCGGGATGCCGACGCCGATCAGAACATAGGCCGCGCGCCAATGCTTGTCCCGGCTCGGCGTCATCGCCAAAACGTTTGCAGCCAGCGCCCAGAGAAAGGCGAGTATCAGCGATAGGGGCATGGGCTATCCTTCCTGCAGTTGCGGGGTTTTCAATGCATCTGGCAGGCGGTTAGCCCAGCCGCTGATCGTGCCGGCGCCAAGGCAAACCACCATATCGCCGGGGCGCGCATGGGTGCGGACAAGATCCGCCAGCCCTGCCTCACCGTCAATGGCGTGTGCGTCGCGGTGGCCGCGATCTCTTAGGCCCGCGACCAGATCGCTTTGGCTCGCGCCTGCAATCGGCTCCTCGCCCGCCGCGTAAACAGGGGCGATGGCTACAATGTCGGCCTCGTTAAAGCAGGCGCAGAATTCCTCGAAATGATGGCTTAGGCGGGTGTAGCGGTGCGGCTGATGCACCGCAATAACGCGCCCTTCGGTGGCGTGGCGTGCGGCCTTTAAAACAGCCAAAATTTCGGTCGGATGGTGGCCATAATCGTCGATGATGGTCACGCCGTCCACCTCGCCCACGCGGGTAAAGCGGCGATTGACGCCGCCAAACGCAGCCAGTGCATCGCGAATTTCTGAGGTCTTCATACCGAGATGCCGCGCGACGGCCACGGCACTTAGCGCATTCGATACGTTGTGATCGCCCGGCATCGGTAGGGTGCAACCCTTTATCACCTTGTCCTCGGACTGCAGCGCAATATCGAAATGCGCGATCCCCTTGGCATAGCGCAGGTTCAATGCCCGCACATCCGCCTGCGCGTTAAAGCCGTAGGTGATGACGCGGCGGTCAGTAATCTTGCCCACCAGTGTTTGCACGTCCAGATCATCGGTGCAGCAGACGGCCAGTCCGTAGAACGGAATATTGCTGACAAAATCCTCAAAGCCCTTGTGTAGCGCAGCCTCGGTTCCCCAATGCTCCATATGCTCGGGGTCGATATTGGTGACGATAGCGATCGTCGCGGGCAGACGGTTGAACGTGCCGTCGCTCTCATCTGCCTCAACGACCATCCACTCGCCTCCGCCAACGCGAGCGTTACTGCCGTAGGCGTGAATGATACCGCCATTGACGACGGTGGGGTCGAACTGGCCATGATCGAGCAGGGCTGCGACCATAGTGGTGGTGGTCGTCTTGCCATGCGTCCCGGCGACAGCGATGTTGGATTTCAGGCGCATCAGCTCGGCCAGCATCTCGGCGCGGCGCACGACGGGAAGGCCGCGTTTGCGGGCCTCGTCCAGCTCAGGGTTGCCCGGCTTGATCGCGGACGAGATCACGACCACTTCGGCATTTGCCAGATTTTCGGCCCGCTGCCCCTCAAAGATCAGCGCGCCTTTTTCAGCCAGCCTGTCGGTCAAAGGGCTGCGCTTTAGGTCGGACCCTTGGACCACATAGCCATGGTTCAGCAGAACCTCGGCAATGCCAGACATCCCGATACCACCGATACCGACAAAGTGGATAGGGCCGACATCGCCGGGGAGTTTAGTGGCTGCATTCATCTAGGCGGTGCCTTTCTGGGCGATGTATTGGACGAGGTTCGCAAGATCCTGCGTGGCGTCTGGCATGGCACAGCTCATTGCCGCGCGCGACATTTGGCTGGCGCCTTGCGGATTAGTCATGATCGTCTCGATCTGTTCGGATAGCGCGGTATGGTTCAGCCTGCTTTCAGGCACAAGGATCGCGGCGCCCGCAACTTTTAGTGCCTGCGCGTTGGCATTCTGATGATCGCCTGTAGCGGCTGCGTAGGGGATCAGGATAGAGGGCCGCCCGATCACGGCAATATCTGCGATGGATGAGGCGCCGGCGCGGCTGATGATCAACTGCGCCTCGCTCATCCGTGTTGGCACGTCGCTGAAGAATTCCTGCACATCGGCGTCAATACCCTGCTCGGCGTAATACGCGGCGACGCGGTGCAAATCCTCGCCCCGCGCCTGATGGGCGACGCGAATGTTGCGCAGCAAGCTCATCGGCAGACTGGCAATGGCGGGCGGGACCACATCGCTAAGGATGCGCGCGCCCTGACTGCCGCCGATGACGAGGATCGACATGGGATAATCGCCGGGCGGGATGTACCCGGCGCCTGCCCGCTCGGCCACAGCCGCGCGCACCGGATTGCCGACGTGATACGCCTCAACGCCCTCTGGCAAGGCGGTGGGCCATGTGCCGCAGGCGACAGCGTCAACGCGTTTGGCGAAAATCCCGTTAACCTTGCCCAGCACGCCGTTCTGCTCATGCACTGCGCGCGGCAGCCGCAGAATCCATGCCGCCGTCAATGAAGGTATGCTGGGATACCCACCAAAGCCGATCACGACATCGGGCCGGTCCCGCCACATCCGCCACGTCGCGGCCAGCGTGCCGCCTAGAATGCTAAAAGGCGCCAAGAGTTTGGCCGCCACGCCGCCGCGCGCGAAACTTGCGCTGGTTATCTGCTCGACCTCAGTGGTGTGGGGAAAACCGCCAGTATAGCGCGCGCCGCGTGCGTCCGTGCAAAGCTTTACCCGCCAACCGGCGCGCAACATATGCTCGGCCAATGATTGCGCGGGAAACATGTGGCCGCCAGTACCGCCAGCGGCCATCAAGATCAGTGGCTGTTTGCTACCGTCGCTCATCGCCCGCGCCCTCTCAGCAGATCTCCGATCTCGCCCTGCGGACGCGAACGGGTGAATGCAAATAGCATCCCTACCGCGATACCGCCCGCAATCAGTGATGAGCCACCGTAGCTGACGAAAGGCAGCGTCATGCCCTTGGCGGGCAACAGCCGCACCGCGACGCCCATGTTGATCATCGCCTGCACGCCAAAGATACATGCAAGGCCCGTCCCCGCGAGGCGAATAAACGGATCACGCTCGCGCATCAGCCGCATCAGCGAGCGGACGACGACAGTAGCGTAAAGCGCAATGATGCACATGACCAGAACCAGCCCATACTCCTCGGCCGCCACCGCGATGATAAAATCGGTATGCGCGTCAGGCAGCGACCATTTCACAGTCCCCTCGCCCACGCCGACCCCGAAAAATCCGCCCTCCTGAATGGCATTGGTGGCAAAGCCCAGCTGCGTGGTCGGGTCAACGTCAGGCGACAAAAAGCCATCAATCCGGCGCGCGAAATGCTCGGAATTAGAATAGGCGAATGAGCCGACCAATATGACCATCCCCGCCATCAATCCCAGTAATAGAATAGGCGCGCCGGCGATGAAATACATCACGCCCCACGCGAACAGCACCAGCGCCGCCTGCCCGAAATCAGGCTGCAGCGCGAGAAAGGCGACTATGATAAGCGTCAGAAAAAACGACCAGCTTAGGCCGGGCGGCCCGCCAATCTCGCGGCTGGCGGCCATCATCCAGGCAGCGGCAACGACGAAACCGGGCTTGAGAAACTCAGAAGGCTGAACAGAGGCAAACCCGAGCGAATACCAGCGCACCGCCCCCTTGCCAAAATCGGTGCCTAGGAATGGCAGCAGCATCAGCGCGAGCAGCGCGGCCAGAAAGCCCAACACAGCGAGGCGCCGCACCAGCATCGGCCCCATCATTGACGTGGCCAGCATGGCGATCATCGCCATTCCGCCAAAAAACATCTGTTTCTGAACATAATAGAACGGTGCAAACCCGTTCTTTTCGGCCAAGGGCGGCGACGCCGCAAAGCCAAGCAAAAGGCCAATACCGAAGAGCATCAGCACACAAGACATCGACCATTTGTCGATCGTCCGCCACCATTTAGGAAGGACCGGCTCGACATCCCGCACGGGTGCCGATCCATAGACCATTTCTGTCATTTGAACCGCCGCTTCTGCCTCGAACATCGCCCCTTTTCGGGGTCTATAACATCACTGTAGCAGCCATTGCGACCGGAGGGAAGCGCGCAGACGCACCGCTTGACCGCGCCGCTGTCATCGGGCAGTCCGGCACCATGCAGATAGACACGCTGATATTGGGCGCCGGTGCCGCCGGTATGATGTGCGCGGCACACTGCGCGGGACGCACATTGGTCATTGATCACGCGCGCGCGCCGGGCGAGAAAATCCGTATTTCTGGCGGTGGGCGTTGTAATTTCACCAATCTGCACACCGCGCCTGAAAATTTCCTGTCAGCCAACCCGCATTTCTGCAAATCCGCACTGGGGCGCTATACTCAGTGGGATTTTATCGAAATGGTTGGCGCCCATGGTATCGCATGGCACGAAAAGACGCTCGGCCAGCTCTTTTGCGATAATTCAGCCAAGGATATCGTCGCCATGCTGCGCGCCGAAATGACGCGCGCGGGCGCGGATTTATGGCTGCAAACGTCGCTGACGGGCCTCAGCCACGATGGTGCCGTCTTCCGCGCCGAGATTGAGCGCGAGGGAAAGCGTCACACCGTCACCGCCCGCAACATTGTGCTGGCAACCGGCGGCAAGTCGATCCCAAAAATGGGCGCGACCGGCCTTGCCTACGACATTGCACGCCAGTTCGGGCTGGACGTCACCGAAACGCGCGCTGGCCTTGTGCCTTTCACTTTTCCGGGCGGGCGATTTGCCGATCTGGCGGGTACCGCCCTGCCCGTGCGGGCATCGGCGGGCGGCGCGTCGTTCGACGAGGCGATGCTATTCACTCACCGCGGCCTATCGGGCCCGGCGATGCTGCAAGTGTCGTCCTACTGGCAGGAGGGCAAGCCCGTCACCATCGACCTTGACCCCTCCGGCACCCTACTGGACACGCTGCGCAACCAGCGCAGCCAGTCGGGCCGTCATAACCTGACGACCGAGCTGTCGCGCCATCTACCCACTCGCCTGATCGCGGCCCTGCCGCAGCAATTGGACGTCGCACTGACGGGCAACCTCGCCGATCAAAGCGACCCGGCGCTAAGCGCCCTGTGTGAAAAACTGCGCCACTGGCAACTGACCCCCGGCGGCACCGAGGGATACCGCACCGCCGAGGTCACGATGGGCGGCATCGGCACGGGGGGCGTCGATTCCAAGACGATGGAGGCGCGCACGCAGAACGGCTTATATGTCATAGGCGAGGCGATAGACGTAACCGGCTGGCTGGGCGGCTATAACTTTCAGTGGGCATGGGCATCAGGCGTCGCCGCAGGGCGCGCAATCACCTTGCGCAACTCAGGCAACTAGCGCGGCCCCGTTTTCTTCTTGCTAAAAATATCCATTTTCCCCGAAAGGTTTTACGTAGAAAAATCTACGTCTCCGCGCACCGCGCCGTTCGGCTATCAGCCTGATGTCGGATAAAAAAGACCGCCCGGTGACAGCGTGAATATCTCGGCCCCGTTCGCCGTCACACCTATCGAATGCTCGAACTGCGCAGATAGCGACTTGTCGACAGTTACAGCCGTCCAATCGTCGGCCAGCACCTCGGTGTTCGCGCGGCCCAGGTTAATCATCGGCTCGATGGTGAAAAACATGCCTTCCTCCAACACCGCCCCCGATCCCGGGCGTCCGAAATGCAGCACGTTGGGCGGCGAATGAAACACCCGGCCCAGCCCGTGACCACAAAAATCGCGAACGACGGATGTCTGGTGCGCCTCGGCATAAGCTTGAATGGCGTGGCCAATATCGCCAAAGGTCTTTCCGGGGCGTACGGCCTCTATCCCCTTCATTAGCGCATCATGCGTTACTTGAATCAGGCGCTCAGCAAACGGTTTGGCCCTGCCTGCGACATACATCCGGCTGGTGTCGCCGAACCACCCATCAACAATCACCGTGACGTCGATGTTCAGAATATCGCCATCCTTTAGCGTGTCATCCTTGCGCCGCTTTTCCAGATCGCGGCTAACGGTGTTCAGCTTGGGGATTGGGCTGCCGGGGATTCCGTGGCAAACAACGTGATTGACGCTGATGCAGCTGGCGTGCTGGTAGCCCTTGTAGCCGATCGTGGCCGAAGTTGCGCCAGCGTCGCGCACCATGCTCTCGATCATCGCATCCAGCACGCCGGTCGTCTGGCCCTCGGTCACATGCGGTGCGATGTCGTCCAATATCCGTGCTGCCAGCGCGCCAGCCTTGTGCATGCCTGCAAAATCAGCCGCCTCATGAATACGGATGCCATCGCGTGTGGTGCGTCCGCTGTGCTGTTTCTGCATGATGAGGCCTCATAGATTGCGAATAGATTGCGAATTTTGGCCCTACTTAAGGTGCCGGGGGCCAAAGAGCCAGAGGCAGCGCCATGATCAACCTCCGCTCAGCAAAACGGCCTCGACCCGGCGGTTGGTCTCGCGGCCCGCGCGATCAGTATTTGACGCGCGGGGGGCCAAATAGGCGATGCCTTCGGCCTCCATCTGAGCGCTGGAAACGCCATAGCTTTTGGCCAGTCGGTCCATAACCGCGCGGGCGCGGCGGCGCGACACCGCGACGTTCGCGTCATATCCGCCGACAGTGTCTGTATGGCCGACAAGCGCGACGCGGCGGGCCGGGTCCGCCTTGAGATATTCCGCAAGCGCGGTGAGGGAGGCGAACGGACCCGCGCCCAGCGCCACCGCGCCAGTGCCAAAATCGAGATCGGTCAGCACTGCGCGCCCGCTCGCGCGCAACGTTGCGATCAAGGTGCTTGTGTTATCTACCGAAACGGCGGGCACGTTCGCCACTGGCGCAATTGCCGCTGCAGCGCCGGGGACGATCTGCGTGACCTGCAGGTAGACCGCAGCCCCCGAACGGCTGACCAGCAGGGTGATGTGGCGCGCATCCGCGCCCTCCCCCATCCCGGCGACCAAAAACCGGTAGTCGAACAAATCAACGAACATTTCCGGCGGCGGCAGCACTGGTATCGCAAAGCGGAAATCAAAGCCCCCGCACTGTGCATCATCGCAGCGAAAAATCGTGTCGTAGCCCGCCGCCGCCAACTGGCCCTCCAGCGCATTCATCATCTGAAGCGTGGTGGCGGACGCTCCGCCGATTTGCCATGCCTGCCGCGTCACACCGCCTGCAACCTCGCGCACCGGCACCGCGCCATTTGCCCACGGCCCTATGGGCAGCGCATAGCTGCCCGCGTCATCGCGTTGCTCGCGCGCCATTACAGCGCCCGGCGGCAAGGACAGCTCGACCGCGGTCGCCATACCGGCCCAAAGCGCAAGCGCCGCGCAAGGTAAAAGCTGGAGCGCGCGCACTACGCGGCCCCTTGCGGATGTTGGCG
>JAGXGX010000048.1 GCA_024636515.1 Roseovarius sp. | reverse complement strand
GTCTTATCCACCTTTAGCGTATAATCGCGCGTCGCCGCCGTGGCCGATGAAGAACCGTCATCATAAAGGGGTCGCACGCCGGAATAGGTCCAGACGATATCCTCTACCGAGATAGGCTGCGCCAGATATGCATTCACGAAATCGACCATATAGGCCTGTTCCTCGGGCGTGCAGACGGGTGGCGTATCGGGGTCCTGGTGCTCCTGATCGGTGGTGCCGATCAGGGTGAAATCCGTCTCATACGGGATCGCAAACATGATGCGCCCATCGGTGCCTTGAAAGAAGTAGCATTTGTCATGACCAAAGAGGCGGCGTGTCACTATATGGCTGCCCCGGACCAACCGCACGCTGTCGGTACTGCGGGAATGAACGGTGTCGCGGATCACGTCGCCCACCCATGGTCCGCCGGCGTTTACGATGGTGCGGGCGCGGATGATTTGGCTGGCACCGGTGCGGGTATCCTTGAGCGTGACGTTCCAAAGGCCGCCCTGCGCCTCGGCTGACGTGACTTGGGTGCGGGTCATGATACGCGCGCCGCGCGCCTCTGCATCACGGGCGTTCAGGACGACCAGCCGCGCATCCTCGACCCAGCAATCGGAATACTCGTAGGCCTTGGCAAAGCGGGGCTGTAGCGCGCGGCCCTCGGGGGCGGTGGCTAAATCGACCGTGGTGGTACCAGGCAGGATCTTGCGACCGCCCAGGTTGTCATAAAGCAAGAGGCCCAGCCGGATCAGCCAAGCGGGGCGGCGTCCGCGCATCCACGGCATAAAGGTGTTCAGCAGCTTGGACGTGGGGGTATCGCTCTCAAATCGCATGTCTGGATGGTAGGGCAGGACAAAGCGCATCGGCCACGCGATATGCGGCATGGCGCGCAGCAATGTCTCGCGCTCAATCAGGCTTTCGCGGACAAGGCGGAACTCGAAATACTCCAGATAGCGCAGGCCACCATGGAACAGCTTGGTCGACGCGGAGGAGGTGGCCGACGCCAGATCTGACATCTCGGCAAGCGTGACTGACAGACCGCGCCCCGCCGCATCGCGCGCGACGCCGCAGCCATTGATGCCGCCGCCAATCACCAGCAGATCGCGGATATCCCCCTCGGCCGTCACCCAGATCCTCCCAAATCCGTACCTGATGGCTACCCTACCAAGGCATGACAAAAAGAACAGGCGTTACTTTCGCTTTTGTTCGATTTCGCATTATTCTGAGCGTTAGACAAAATTTGCGCCCACAAGTGGCGAAAACTTGCTAAAAGCGCAGTCGCGCGCGCTGCGCCGCGCCCTACAGACCGGAGATCTGATGTCCCAAACGATCCGCCACCCTGAAATTCTGGGCCTCGCGCGGCGCGACGGCAAGGTAACGGCCCGGCATCTGGCAGAGCATTTCGGTGTCACGCTACAGACGATTCGGCGCGATTTGTCCGATCTGGCGGATGCCGGCCGGCTTGAGCGGGTCCATGGCGGCGCCGTCCTTCCCTCGGGCACGATCAATATCGGCTACGAGGACCGCCGCGGCCTGAATGCTGAGGGCAAAAGCGCGATTGCCCGCGCCTGCGCCGCCCAAATCCCCGAGGATAGCTCGATTTTCCTTAATATCGGCACAAGTACCGAGGCAGTCGCCGCCGAGCTGGTGCATCACCGCAACCTGCTGGTCGTCACAAACAACATGAACGTCGCGAACATCTTGGCGCAGAACCGCGAGTGCGACGTCATCGTGACGGGCGGCACGCTGCGCAAGTCAGATGGCGGGTTGACCGGCGATATCACCAAGGCGTCGATCCTGCAGTTCAAGTTTGACATCGGCATCATCGGCTGTTCGGCCATCGACGCGGATGGCGATATTCTGGACTTCGACGTGCAGGAGGTTGGGGTCAGCCAAGCGATCCTGATGCGCTCGCGCCGCCGGATGCTGGTGGCCGATCATGGCAAGTTCAAACGCACCGCACCCGCGCGCATTGCATCGCTGAGCGAGATCGACACGTTCTTTACCGACCGGCCGCTAAGCCCCGATTTGCAAGCGCGCTGTGACGACTGGCAGACGGCCGTCGCTGTCGCGAAGCCGCTGGACCCTTAACGCCGATCTGGACATGCCTCAGCTAGGCCGCTCGCGCGGTGCCGAGGTCGCTCAGAACTTCGGCGGCGATCTGAAACGATCGCTGCCGCGCGTCTGCATCATGTATCTGGCCCGTCAGGATCATCTCGTCAGGGGTATAGCGGGCTTGCAAATCGGCCAGCGCGCGGTGAACCGACGCCTTTGATCCGGTGGCGGTGACGCGCAGCGCCTGATTGACGGCGCGGGTCATATCGGGACCAATCGCTGCCTCGATATCATCTACCGGCGCGGGCAATTTGCTGGGCTGGCCGGTGCGGAGCCGGGCAAAGGCCTGCTGCATCGAGGTGCGCAAATACGCGCCCTCCGCATCCGTTTCGGCGGCAAAGACGTTGGCGGCCAGCATGAAATAGGGGCGATCCAGCTGCTTGGACGGCTGGAAGCGGTCGCGGTAAATCTGCACGGCTTGGTCCAGCGCGTCAGGCGCGAAATGCGAGGCAAAGGCATAAGGCAGGCCCAGATGTGCCGCCAACTGCGCGCCATAAAGGCTGCTGCCAAGGATCCAGACGGGCACATGCGTGCCAGTTCCGGGATGCGCCGCAACGGACGCGCCGGGGCGGGCATCGCCAAGGTATTCGATCAGTTCCACGACATCATCGGGAAAGCTGTCCTGCTCCAGCCCGCGGCGCAGGGCGCGCGCGACGGCCATATCGCCGCCCGGCGCGCGGCCAAGGCCCAGATCAATACGGCCGGGGTGAATCGTCTCTAGCGTGCCAAATTGCTCGGCAATCGCAAGCGGTGCGTGATTGGGCAGCATGATGCCGCCCGCACCGACGCGGATACGGCTGGTTGCGTCTGCGATATGGCCGATCAGCACGGCAGTCGCGGCGCTGGCGATGCCGGGCATGTTGTGATGCTCGGCCAGCCAAAAACGATTATATCCCCAACCTTCGGCCTTTTGCGCCAATTGGACGGAATTGGCGATCGCGGTGCGCGCATCGCCGCCTTCGGGAACGGGGGCAAGATCAAGAACGGAATATCGCATGATGGGGCCTTTCAAATCTATCACCACCGATCTGGGTATTGCGGCACCATTTCGCAAGCGTGCGCAAAAGGTTACATAAAACGGATTATCGGCATATCTAGTTGTAAGCTCCGGCCAAGGCCGCTGAGCCGCGCCCTATGACCCGCCCACTGCGTCGGGCGTTTCCGGCAGGGTCTGGCCGCCATCTACGACGATCTGCTGGCCAGTGATGTATCCCGCTTCGTCAGAGGCAAGGAACAGCGCGGCATTGCCGATATCGCGAACGCCGCCCAGCCGCCCCAGCGGGATCGTTGCAGCCATGCGGCTCACGTATTCCGGCCCCAGTGTATCGGTCGCGTGGGTCAGTATATTGCCCGGCAGCACCGCGTTTATTGTGGTGCCGTATTGTGCCAGCTCTATCGCCGCCGAGCGCAGAAAACCCATCTGCCCCGCCTTGGCCGCGCCGTAATGCGACCAGCCGGGATAGCCCGTAATCGGGCCTGTTATGGAAGAGATCAGCACAACCCGCCCCTTGCCCGTCGCCGCGAAATGCGGGATCGCGGCCTTGACCGCCAAAAAGGACGAACGCAGATTGACCGCCATCACGGCGTCCCATTCGGCCACGTCCATATCGGCGATGCGCGTTTCCGGATAGGCGCCTGCATTGGCGCACACGATGTCGAGGCCGCCCTGAGCAGCCACTGCGCCCGCCACCGCGTGCTGCACGGCATCCCAATCGGTCACGTCAGCTACGGCGTAGCGCACATTGTCGCCCATTTCTCGCGCCGCGTCCTTCAGCGCGGCCTCGTCGCGCGCGATGATGGTGACGCGTGCGCCCTGCTCGGCAAAGACTTGGGCGATGCCGCGCCCGATACCTTTGGAGCCGCCGGTCACGATGGCACTGCGGCCCTTGATAGATGTCAGCATGTCAGCGCTCCTGTTTCGAACGCCACTCTAGCGCGATGCAAAGGCGCGCGCGAGGCCCCTACCCCAGCGCATAGCCTGCGCCGCGTACGGTACGCAAAACGTCGTCGCGACCTCCCTGCCCCAACGCCTTGCGGAGCCGGCCGATATGCACATCGACTGTGCGACTGTCGACATGAATATCGCGGCCCCAGACCCGGTCGAGCAATTGCTCGCGGCTGAACACACGGCCCGGTTTTTCGATGAACGCGGCCAGTAGGCGAAACTCGGTCGGGCCCAGCTTTACCTCTGTGCCGCCGCGCGTGACGCGGTGCGTCTCGCCGTCCAGCACGATATCCTGAAACTCCAGCCGCCCGCCCGCCGCGGCGGGGCGCGAACGGCGCAACTGCGCGCGCACGCGGGCCATCAGTTCGGCCACCGAATAGGGCTTGGTCATGTAGTCGTCAGCGCCGGTTTCCAGGCCGCGCACCATGTCCACCTCCTCGGAACGGGCCGACAGCATGATGATCGGCACGGCTTTGGTATCGCTGCGCGTCTTAAGCTGGCGGCACACTTCGATGCCTGACACATTGGGCAGCATCCAATCCAGCAGGATCAGATCGGGCGCGCATTCGGCGACCAGTAGCAGCGCCTCCTCGCCGTCGCCAGCGCGAAGCACGTTTAGCCCGCCAGCCTCAAGGTTATAGGCCAGCACCTCGCGCTGCGCAGGCTCATCCTCGACCAGCAGGACGGTGGGGCGTGACGCACTCATACGGCTGGAACGCTGGTATCGACCGACGTGTTATCACCCTTGGGGCGGTCCTCGTCGGGATGCTGGCCGGTGACCATATAGATGACCTGCTCGGCGATGGCGGTGACGTGATCGCCCATACGCTCGGTGTTTTTGGCGATGAAATGCAGATGCATGCAGGGCGTGATGTTGCGCGGATCCTCCAGCATAAAGGTCAGAAGCTCGCGGAATAGCGCGTTATACATTTGGTCGATGTCAGCATCGCGTTGCAGCACCTCGCGGGCCAGTTCGACGTCGCGGCGCACATAGGCGTCCAGCGCGTCGGTCAGCAGGCGGCCCACCTCGCGCGCCATGCGGCGCAATGCGGCGGCGCTCCCATCCACTTGGGGCAAGCTGGCCAGAACGGTCGTCCGCTTGGCCATGTTTTTCGCGTAGTCGCCGATACGCTCAAGGTTGCCCGAGATTTTGATAACGGACAAAAGCGCGCGCAGATCGACACCCATAGGTGCCCGCAGCGCGATGATGCGCGCGGCCTCCTCGTTCAGTTGGTCCTCCAGCGCATCGATAGCACGGTCGGCGCGGCGCACCTCCTGCGCCGCCTCCTCATCCTGCGCCTCAAAGGCAGAGGCGGCGTTCAGGATTGCCTGCTCAACCAGACCGCCCATACGGGTGATCAGGATCTCGACCGATTCAAGGTCGCGGTCATAGGCGGATGTGATGTGGTCGCTCATGTCGTACCTCCCTCTAGCCGATCCGGCCCGTGATATAGCTTTCGGTTCGTTTATCGACCGGGTTGGTGAATATCTGCCCCGTTTCGCCGTATTCCACCAGATTACCCAGATGAAAAAACGCAGTTTTCTGGCT
>JAGXGX010000004.1 GCA_024636515.1 Roseovarius sp. | reverse complement strand
TGCGATCCCTGCGACAAGTCGCATCATTGGCTTGGCTCCTCCGGTTGCGGAATACATCATACGGCACGCCTGCGCCTTAAAACGCGATGGACAGGTCCAGTCAACAAAAAGGGATGCCTCGCCGCCTCAGCCGCGACCGATGCCCGGATCTGGCGCCAGTGATGAGGATAGATTTCATTCGTCAGACGTCTCCAGCGTCAGGGGAACTGGCTTGGTGCGCAGATCGTCGATGCGTAGCGCGTGCTCTGGCTTGGACAGGCGGTTTCGCACGACCCAGTGTAGGCGTTCCTCCGCGCGTGTGATGGCGACGTAAGCAAGACGTTTCCACAGGGGCTGGCCCGCCTCACTGCGGCCCATACGGGCGGCGACATAGAGGTCGGGTGCAAAGACCTGCACGTCCTTCCATTGACTGCCTTGCGCCTTGTGGATGGTGACGGCGGCGCCGTGCAGAAACGTCGCGCCCATGTTGGCGGCGAAGGGGATAAACGGCTCTTCCTCGCCCGGCTTTTCGATTTTCACGATAGAGGCGGCGCTGATCTGCGGATCCTCCGCGCCCATAACGTGCAGGCGGGAAAAGCCGGGTTTTTTGCCCGGCCCCAGATAAACCACCTGCGCGCCCTTGATCAGGCCGCGCGCCTCTAGGTCCAGCCGTTTTTTGCGGTGCTTTAGCGGCAATTCGATGCCGTCACAGATCAGCGGCTCACCCTCCAGCAGGGCATCGTCGGGCGCGTTATGGACAGAGCGGAAAGCATTGATCAGTTTGATCCGCGTCGCGTTGCGCCAGACAAGGACCGGACTGCGCGCCATCAAATCCACCTCGACCCGGCTGGCCCATCGAACGCGGTCGTCGCGCTTTGATGCGTCCTCGATCATCTTCTCGAAGTCATGAAACTCCAACGCCGGATCGGCCAGCGCATGTGCCAGATCGAGGATCGGATTATCTGCGTCCTGCCGGTGAATGCGGTGCAGCACCAGCTTGGATTTTTCCGGCAGTGCCTCGAAAACCATCCCGCCCGTGCTGTTGACCGGTGCCAGCTGCGCCGGGTCACCAAAAACCAGCAGGGTCGAGAAAATCTCCTTGAGGTCGTCCATCTGGCGGGTGTCCAGCATGCTGGCCTCATCGACAAAGCCGATGTCCAGCGGCTCGTCGCGGCGCTTCCAGCCGGTTATGAAATCACTGCCCTTTAGGCCCGCCGCGGCCAGTGCGCCGGGGATCGATTTGTTCGTTTGGTAAAACGCAAAGGCGCGGTCGAGCGCCGTTTCTGATAGGTCAGGCACCTCTGGCCGCTCGCCATTTCCGGCCAGCCATTCGGCGATCTTCTCATATTCAGGGTCATAGACGGGAGTATAAAGAATGCGGTGGATGGTGGTCGCGGGCACGCCATACATGCGCAGGACAGATGCCGCCTTGTTCGTGGGCGCGAGGATCGCAAGAGTGCGGCCATCCTTACGTTTTTTGCCCTCGTAATCGCCCGAGACTATATCGACGCCTGCCTCCTCCATCGCGCGGTAAAGCGCGGCCAGAAGCAGCGTTTTGCCTGATCCGGCCTTGCCGATGACGGCCATGACGCTGGTCTTGCCCTCTTGCGGGGGCGTCGTGATTCCACTGTCTAGGTCGACGCCAGCGGCGCGCAACGCCTCTGTGATGCGGTCATGCGCCTCGGCCTGATCGGGGGAATACGTGAGGGCTGTTTCGGTCATTTCGGTCATGGCGCGACCCTATATGTGGTAGATGGGAGGGGCCAGCGAAAGTGGATGCAGCGCGCAACATCAACCGTGCTAGCGCCAGCCCGCGGGAACAGACAGGTGCTAGCACGGCGCGCTATGCGCGAAGTGGGATCTAAATCGTCTGGTCGTATTCGCCCACCAACGGCTCCGTCCGGATCACGGCGTCAATATCGGCAAAGATCGCGCGCATTTCTGCATCGCTTTCGCTGCTTTCGCAGACCACCACCAGATTGGGTGTGTTTGAGGATGCCCGCACCAAGCCCCAGCTGCCGTTATCTAGAATCACGCGCGCGCCGTTCACCGTGACGACCTGCGCAATTTTCCGCCCCGCCAGCGGCATTCCGGCCTCGTGATGGGCGACCAGCTTGGCCACCAAACGCTCAAGCACGCTGTATTTTTCAAGGTCGGCGCAGTAGGGCGACATGGTGGGGGTCGCGTAGGTGACCGGCAGCGCACGGCGCAGGTCTGCCATAGATTTTTCGGGATTACGCTCCATCAGTTTGCAGATCTCGACGGCGACGCGCAGGCCGCAATCGTAGCCACGCCCGATAGGCTCGGCCAGAAAATAGTGGCCAGATTTCTCGAACCCTGCCAGCGCGCCGATCTCCTTAACGCGCCGTTTCATGTGGCTGTGGCCGGTTTTCCAGTAATCAGCCTTTGCACCATGCGCCTGCAACTCAGGATCGGACGCAAATAGTCCGGTGGATTTTACGTCCGCGACGAACGTGCTGCCGGGATAGAGCCGGGCAAAATCGCGGGCCATAATGACGCCCATCTTGTCTGCAAAAATCTCCTCGCCCTCGTCGTCGACTACGCCGCAGCGGTCGCCATCACCGTCAAATCCCAGCGCGAAATCTGCACCGGAGGCGCGCACGCTGGCGGCCATGTCGTGCAGCATCTCCATCGCCTCTGGGTTGGGATTGTAGTGAGGAAAGGTATAATCAAGCTCGTTATGCGACGGAACAACCTCGACCCCCATGCGCGCGAACAACTCGGGGGCAAAGGCGGATGCAGTGCCGTTGCCCGTGGCGCAGACCACCTTTAGGGGCCGCGTCATTCGGAAATCACCGACAAGATCATCCAAATACGCCTCGCGGACGCCATCCACATACTCATAGCTGCCGCCGGGGCGCGGCTGGCCTCGACCCTCAAGCACGATGGACTTTAGCTCGTTCATCTCATCGGGGCCGTGCGTCAGGGGCCGCTCAAACCCCATTTTAACGCCAGTCCAGCCATTGGGATTGTGCGAGGCTGTGACCATCGCCACGGCGGGCGCGTCTAGGTGGAACTGCGCAAAATAGGCCATCGGGCTGACGGCGGGGCCGATATCCAGCACTTTAATCCCGGCCTGCATCAGGCCCAGCATCAGCGCGTTCTTGATCGACAGCGAGTAGTCGCGATAATCGTTGCCGACCGCGATCACTGGATCAATCCCCCGCGCGTTCATCTGCGTTCCAAGGCCAAGTCCCAGTGCAGTGATGCCCGGCAGATTGATCTCTTCTGGATACTTCCAGCGCGCGTCATATTCGCGAAACCCTGTTGGCGTGATCATGGCATCGCGCAGGAATTCCCAAGTGTTGGGCGTGACGATCTGGGCCGGTGTATTCATGGACGGTTGCTCGCTCTTTTCAATGGTGTGCAGGCGCGTGCAGAGAACGCACGCCCGTGCCTGTAAGGTGTAGTGATAAGGCCTGATTTCACATCAGGAAGAAACCTGTTCGCGCAGGATCGACGCGGTGAGTGAGATCATCAGATATATCCCGGCAAACACAAGAAACGCCAGTATCGTATTCTCAAACGAGCGGGGATAGGCCGCGTCCTGCGATGCGACGGGCCGCACGCTGACAGTCAGATAGCGCACCTGCTTGCTTGCTTCGCTAGAACTCAGGCGTTGCGATTCCAGCGCGGCCTGCAAAACCATGTCTGCTGTTAGCAAATCAGCTTGCGCCATCTGGATGTCGGCGGTTTGCGAGGCCAGAGATGCATTATCCTCGCTCGCGCCTGTCAGGCGCGCGCGCTGCTTGGCCTGCTCACGTTTCAGCACTTCGATCTCGCTTGTCAGCGCCTCGACCTTGGCGCTGTTGGGCCGCGCATTATTCAGCTGAGTGTTCAGGGCTAGCTGCTTTTCCTGCAACTGCAATTCTACATTGCCGATTAGCGAGCGGATGTTGCTGATCTCGCCCTGCGGGTCCAATACGGTGCCTTCTTGCATCACGACCAATTGGCGCTGTGCCTCACGGCGGTCCAGCTTGGCCTGCGCAAGGCTATCAGTCGAGGATTCCAGCGCGTCTTCGCGCTTGCGCTTGGACAGATCGTCCACCCGCTCCTCGGCGTAGGAGATCAGCTTGCGTGAGAATTCGGCGCTGATCTCAGGATTGGCGGTGGATACCTCCATCCGCAACACACCTTCGGTCGGATCGTAGCCGATCTTCATATACTTCTTGTATAGCTTGTAGGCCTTTTCGTTGCTCGCATTCGGATCCAGCCGCTGGAGCGGATCGATCCATGGCTGGCTGAAATGATCGCGAAAGCCGACATCGCGGTCGAGGCGCAGCATCGCATCCTTCGACAGCAGGTACGATTGCGTCGCGATCGCGTCCTGCCCCGTGGCGAACTGGCTGGGCAGCAGGCCGCTCAGGCCGCCGCCCCCGCCGCCATCGGCTGACAGGATCAGGAATTCGGACTTGGTCGAATACATCGGGGTGGCCACGGCATAGTAGTAATACCCCGCAAGCAGCGTCGGCAAAAATACGAAGGCCGCAACCCGCGTCAACAACAGCAGCAGCTTGCGTCGGCGGCGTATGCCGATGTCGCGCTGAATGCGCGTGATCTCTTCGGTGCGTCGATCAGCAGGGCTAAGCTGTGGCGAGGTCAGTGTCGTCTGAAGCGGAACCGTTTGCGGCAGTTGCACGCGCGGATTGTCCAGATCACGGCCCTTGGCAGGGACTAGGCCGCCGCTATCGCCCTGTTTTTGGTCGTTCGACACCAACTCTAGAATACTGCTGCGCTGAAACGGGTCTATCCCACGCGCGCGTAGCAGGCGAACCGCGTCGAAATCAGATGTCGGGGCCAAGCCGTTCTTTTGCGCAACGCGCCGCGCCATCCGTAGCTGGCGGCCCGTCAGGCCCTCATTGCGGATCTCATCAATCAATGTGCCCGTGCTCATTTCGCGCGCGCTAGTGACCTCTCCGCTCCGCGGCGCTTCGCTTTCCGGCGAAACGGCTTGAGCGTCATCGACTGGTTCCACTGCGTTGCTTATTGGCGCGCTGGGCGCTTGCCGCTCAACAGGCGGTAGCTCAGCGTGCGCCTCGCCCTCCGCACTTGGCGTGCGGCGGATACGGAATTTTCTAGCCTTGGGTTTCGTAGTCATACAGCTGCTTCGCCTCTTCCAAGGTGTCGAACATATAAAGTTGACCGTCCATCAGGACGGCTGCCGAGGTCGCAAATTTCTCCAGCACGGCGGGCTGGTGTGATACGATGATCACGGTTGTCGTCGCGAGCCGTTCGCGCAGGATCTCGCCTGCTTTTTGGTTGAACTCAACATCGGTCGAACTGGGCATTCCTTCGTCGATCAGATACATATCAAAATCCAGCGCGAGCAGCAGCGCAAAGGTAAAGCGCGACTTCATCCCTGTGCTGTAGGTGCCGAGCGGCTGGTCGAAATATTCACCCAGATTGCACATCCAGCGGCAGAATGCCTCAACATAATCGGGATCGAGACCGTAGAGCCGGGCGATATAACGGCTGTTTTCCATCGCCGAAATCTTGCTTACGACCCCGCCCATGAAGCCAAGCGGGAAGCTGATGCGGCAGCCGCGCCTGATCTCGCCCTCGTCGGGTTTCTCCAGGCCGGCCATCATGTTGATCACCGTCGTCTTGCCGGTGCCGTTGGGTGCCAGAATTCCCATGGATTTACCCAGCTCGACGCGAAAGCTGACCTTGTCTAGGATCACCTTGCGCTGCGTGCCGGTCCAGAAGGACTTGCTGACATTGTCGAACTCGAGCATCTAACGCTCCGAAAACTGCTTGGGCGCCCTCTTGCTTTGGGGCTTTTGCGGCCTTTCTGGGCCCCGGCGGATACCCAATCTTAGGGTTGGCTGGAGATATGAACAGCTATCAAGGCAGAATTATGCCCTTAGGGTAAAAATATCCTCTCGATTCTAGCTCTTTCTAGCCGGATTGGAAACAATCCTGCACCGCCCGGCCTGTGATAATGTCGGATTGCGTGCAACTGTGGCCCGGCACCCGCTGGATATTCACCCGCACGGGTCATATCTGGTGCGTATGGACGATCTGGTCACCCGCATTTCTCACTGCCGCCTCTGCGCAGATCGCTTTGCCGCGACGGCCACCCGTCACGCGCCGCGCCCTGTGCCGTGGTTTGGCCCTGGCGCGCGGCTGTTGATTGCGGGGCAGGCGCCGGGGGCGCGTGTCCATGCGTCGGGCATCCCGTTCGACGATGCGTCTGGCGACCGCCTGCGCGACTGGCTGGGGCTGGACCGCGCGGCGTTTTACGACCGCAGTCGCGTGGCGGTCGTGCCGATGGCATTCTGCTTTCCCGGGTATGATGCGCGCGGCGTAGACCTGCCGCCTCCGGCCATCTGCCGCGAGACATGGCATGATGCGGTGATGGCAGAGTTGGAGCCTATTGCCTTGCGCGTACTGGTCGGCGCCCATGCGCAGCGCTATCATCTGGGGTCGCGCGGCAGTGTTGCGCAGACGGTGGCGGACTGGCGCGCCCATGCGCCCGGCACCTTTGCTCTGCCGCATCCGTCATGGCGTAACACAGGCTGGTTAAAGAAAAATCCGTGGTTCGAGGCCGAGGTTATCCCCGCCCTGCGCGCCCGAGTGAAAGAGGTGCTGCAAGATGACTGAGACCGCGCTGGACCGCGCCCATGCCGCGATGGAGGCCGCAACAGAGGACGGCGCTGCGCGTCTCGCCTTCTACCATTGCCTCGCTGATACGCAGCTATTCCTGCTGCTGACGGAGGAGCCGGAAGGCGATCATCTGACCCCCCGCACGTTTGAGTTGGAGGACGCAGTATATGCGCTGGCCTTTGACGATGAGGCGCGATTGGCTGGATTTACCGGCGGGCATGCGCCCTATGCTGTGTTGCCGGGCCGTACGCTTGCCGGGATGTTGGCGGCAAGGGGGGCAGGGCTAGGCCTTAATCTGGATGCGGCGCCATCGTCGATCCTGCTGCCGCCAGAGGCGCTGAGCTGGCTGGCCGAAACGCTAGGGCAGGGCGGCGGCGATGAGGCGGGCGCGCAAATTGAGACCGTGAGCGCGCCCGAAGGCGTGCCGCAGGCGCTGCTGACTGCGCTGGATGCCAAACTGGCCCGCGCCGAGGGGTTAGCCAGCCACGCCTGCCTCGCCGGGGCGCGTTATGCGGGCGGCGCATCCGGACATGTGCTGATGTTCATGGGCGCTGCGCCGGGCACCGAGCCTGCACTGACGCGGGCAGTATCCGAGGCGCTGACCTTCTCGGGGATCGACGCGGGCGCGCTCGATGTAGGGTTTGCGGAGGTTGGCGGCCCGCTTGCGCAGCGGATCGAGCGGGTCGGGCTGAGATTTGATCTACCGCAAGCCACAGCCGCGTTGCAAAGGGCCGCGCCGGGGTCTGATCCGTCGCGGCCCCCTAAGCTGAGATAGAAATCACAAGCTGGGCATCATGGGGTCGCCGTTAGTAGCCCAGCTTGGGGTCGACCTTGTGCAGCAGCGGCTCACCTGCCTCGGTGCGGCGGATATTTTCGGCAATCACCTGACTGGCGGTGTCGTCGCGCGTCTCAGACGCGATGTGAGGCGTCACTGTCACCGATGGATGCGCCCAATAAGGGTGCTCTGGCGGCAGCGGTTCAACGCGAAAGACATCAAGCGTCGCATGGCCGATTTGGCCAGAATCAAGCGCGCTCAGCAGTGCGTCGTCGTCGATCAGCGGACCTCGGCCGGGGTTTATCACCACCGCCCCCTTGGGCAGTTGCGCCAAGCGCCGAGCATCCAGCAAATTTTCCGTCTCCGGCGTCTTGGGCAGCAGCAGCACCAGTATCTGTGCGGTGCTCAGTGCGGCCACCAGACCATCGTCGCCATGCAGGCAGCGCACGCCGTCGACGTCCTTGGGTGATCGGCTCCATCCCGTGACGTCAAAGCCCAGATACGCAAGCGTCTCCGCGCAAGCGGCGCCCAGTTCACCCATGCCGAGGATTGTCACGGCGCGCTCCTGCGCCAGCGGCGGGATCTCATTGCGCCAAACGCCGTCCTGCCCGTGGATATGCGCATCCATTCCCAGATGATGGCGCAGGACGTGGCCTGTGACCCACTCGACCATTCCGCGCGTCAGGCCGTGATCCACCATGCGCGCCAACGGCTGGGTCAGCGTCGGGTTGTCGATGATCCCCTCGACCCCGGCCCACAGATTTAGCACCGCCTTGCAGCGCGTATAGGGCCTGAAATCCTGCACCGGGCCATTGGGTGCCATCACGATATAGTCTACCTCGCCGGGCGCGATGTCGCGCGCGAGGTTGAAATCAGTAATCCCGGCTTGGGTCAGTGCGTGGGTCAGTGGCCCCTCATATTGCGGCCAGCGAGGCGGCTTGGCAGAGAACAGGATCTGGATCGTCATGGGCTACCTCGGTTTGTGGACATGTGCGCTTTGGACCATGCCGAAACCCAAGAGCAGGATCAACATCGCAGAGCCGCCATAACTCACCAGCGGCAGTGGCACACCCACGACGGGCGCAAGGCCCATGACCATCGACATGTTCACAGCGAAGAACAGGAAAAACGTCGCGGCGACCCCTAGCGTCAAGAGGGACGAAAACCTGTCGCGATTGGTCATCGCTGTGCTGATGCAGAACAAGATGATCAGCGAATAGAGGCCCAGCAGCGAGATCGCCCCGATAAAGCCGAATTCCTCGGCCAATGTGGTAAAGATAAAATCCGTATGCTTTTCGGGCAAAAAGTTCAGCCGCGATTGCGTGCCTTGCATGAAGCCGCGCCCCGTCCATCCGCCCGATCCCAGCGCAATCTTGGACTGGGTGATGTGGTATCCGGCGCCCAAAGGGTCGGTTGAAGGGTCCAGAAACGTGTCGATCCGGCGGAATTGGTAGTCTGCCAGCAGCTGCCAATCGGTGCCCCGGCTCTTGAATACGGTGGTGACGAGGCCGATGCCTGCCGCAGTCACTGCGGCGAAATAGGCCCAATGGACCCCGGCGAGGAACATCATAGCGCCGCCGGCAGCGATCAGCAGGATCGCCGTGCCCAGATCGGGCTGTTTCAGCACAAGATAAGTCGGCACGAGGATCACGATCAAAGGCAGGGCCACCCATATCGGGCGTGATGTCTTATTCAGCGGTAGCCAGTCGTAATAGGCGGCCAAGATCATCACCAGCGTGATTTTCATCAACTCCGACGGCTGAAGCCGCATAAATCCCAGTTCGATCCAGCGCTGCGCGCCCATGCCGACGCTACCAAAAAGCTCGACCGCGACCAGAAGCGCCAGCGATATGCAATAGGCCAGCCCGGCCATGTTGCGCCAGAACCAGATTGGCACCATCGCGACAAAGAGCATGGCGGCAAAGCCTACGCCAAAGCGCTTCATCTGCGGGTCCATCCACGGCGTCGCCGAGCCGCCTGCGACCGAATAGAGCATCAAAAACCCGACGCAGGCCACCGCCGCCAGCAAGAGCGCGAGAGGCCAGTTGACGTAGAGGATTTTGCGCAGGCCCGTCGGCACGCTTTTGACCGAGTAAGCAAGGTAGCTCATGCGCGGTCGCTCGGCTTTGGGCCGTGATGTGGGCGCGCGTCGCGTAGGCGTTCCTGCTGCGTGCGAATGCGGCCTTGATCGGCGGTTGGATAGGCATCCAGAGGCGGATCGCCCTGATAAAGAGCTTGCAGTGTAGTGTCGCGCGCGATGGGCGCGGCAGCGGTTGAGCCGCCCCCGCCATGTTCAACCACCACAGCGACTGCCACGCGCGGGTTGTCGTAGGGCGCGAAATCGACGAACAGCGCATGATCGCGCCGCTCCCACGGCAGATCCTCGTTACGGCGCACGCCTTGTGCGCGCTCGGCAGCGGTGATGTTGCGCACTTGGCTTGTGCCGGTTTTGCCCGCCATGCGCATCCCGTCGGCGACGATCCGGCTGCGATAGGCCGTGCCGCGCTTGTTGTTCGACACGTCGTACATGGCGCGGCGGACGTTGCGCAGATTATTCTCGTTCAAGCCCAAATCCTCGCCATGGCCTGTCGGCGCCTCGACACCGTCAACGGATTTTATCAGACGCGGCGTCACGGCGCGGCCCGTAGCGATGCGCGCGGTCATAATCGCCAGTTGCAGCGGCGAGGTCAGCACAAAGCCCTGACCTATCGACGAGTTCACGCTGTCGCCGATCACCCAGTCGGCCCCGCGCGATGCGCGCTTCCACGCCTTGTCAGGAATCAGGCCCTCTGCGACGCTGGTCATCGGCAAATCGTGCGCGACGCCAAGGCCAAGGCGGCGCGCCATATCGGCGATATTTTCAATGCCGGTGCGTAGGGCCATCTCGTAGAAATAGACGTCACAGCTTTCGCGTAACGCGCGGCCTAGATCGACGTTGCCGTGGCCCGCCCGCTTCCAACAGTGAAATCTGCGACCTGCGACTTCCAAAAAACCGGGGCAGTAAACCGTGTCTTCGGTCGTGACCGAGTTGTTCTCAAGCGCCGCGAGGGCTGTGACCATCTTGAAGGTCGAGCCGGGGGGATAGACGCCCTGCACTGCTTTGTTCGGCAGGGGGCGATACTTGTTCTCTAGCAGCGCATTGTAATCGGCGACAGAAATCCCGCGTACGAACAGATTGCTGTCGAAACCGGGGGTAGACACAGTTGCCAGTATGTCACCGCTCTCGCAATCGATCACTACGGCGGCGGCGCTTTCGCCTGCCAGACGCGCGTGAATGTAGGATTGTAGATTGCTGTCGGTGGTGATTTGCACGTCCTTCCCGGCCACGCCCTCGCGCCTGTCGAGCTCTCGCATGACGCGGCCGGCTGCGTTCTGCTCAATTCGTTTGGTGCCGGCAGTGCCCCGCAACATATCCTCGCGCATCGCCTCGAGGCCAATCTTGCCGATCTGAAAGCGTGGGATCAGCAGCAGCTGGTCCGGCGCTTCGATCTTGTCCAGATCATAGTCGCTGACGGGGCCGACATAGCCCAGCACATGGGCGTACTCGCTCTCCATCGGGTAGCGGCGCGAC
>JAGXGX010000211.1 GCA_024636515.1 Roseovarius sp. | reverse complement strand
TGGTGCGGGCGGTGGGAGTCGAACCCACACGGGCATACGCCCAACAGATTTTAAGTCTGGTATGTCTACCATTCCATCACGCCCGCATCGGCGCGGACCATACCCGCGTCAGCGCCCGTGTAAAGCGCCCGCAGACATCAAAGCGCGTCTTCGGCCTCCTCCAGCACGGGCAGCAGGCTGCGTTCGGACAACCACGGGTTCATCTTTAGCGCCGCGCGCAGGGCCAGGGCAGCCTCGCCCCTGCGGTCCAGCGCAGTAAGGGTCAGTGCCTTGCCGGTCAGGGCGGCTACATGCTGCGGCGTCAAATCAAGCGTATGGTCTAGATCGGGTAGCGCGGCGGTGTAATCTTGGCGTAGGAAATGCACAAACGCGCGCTGATTGTACCCCTCGGCGTAGTCAGGGCAGTAGTCGATCAGCGCCTCTAGCGCGATCATGGCGCCGGCGTAGTCATAGCTCTCGCGCCGCGCCATCCCCTCGTCCAGCAATTCCTGCGCGCGATCGTCAGGCGCATCGGTCCACAGCGTCCACATCCGGTTTGACACGTCCATGCCAGCGGCGCGGTCGGGGGCGGCCTGCGCCTCGGCCACCAGCGCTTGCAGCGCATCTGAGTGGGAGGGCGCAGGCGGGCAGGTCTGCGCTTGGGCTGGGGCGGCGGCGAGTGTGAGTGCGATCAGGATGTATTTCATACCGCAGTTAACACCGCGCTACAGGTTTCAGTCAAATCACGTCCGCTTAGGTCGTATCAGCTTAGATCGCGTCCTCTGGCGCGTTTTCCTTGACCGCCTGCATCGCGACATAGGTGCTGGTGCCTGCGACATGCGGCAGGGTGCTGATCCGGTCGGCTAGCATCTGGCGATATTCGTTCATGTTGCGGGTCCGGACCTTCATCAGATAGTCGAAATTCCCGGCGATCAGATGCACCTGCTCAATTTCGGGGATCTGGCGCACGGCGGCGTTGAATGCAGCCAGTGCCGCCTCGCGCGTATCGGTCAGGCGCACCTCGACAAAGCTGACGTGATCCAGCCCCAGCCGGATCGGGTCTATCATCGCGCGGTAGCCGGAAATCACGCCGTCCCCCTCCAGCCTGCGCAGACGGGCTTGCGTGGGCGACTTGGACAGGCCGATTCGGTGCGCAAGATCAGTGATACTAATGCGCCCATCGGTGGCCAGCACACGCAGGATGGCCTTGTCGAACTTGTCCAGATCGGTTTGCATAGCGCGGCGCCTCATTTCCAGTCATTCGCATTGCGAAATGACATCTAACAGGAAAAATAACCAAACATTCCGTGCTACGCTAGTTCAATTCATCACCGCCCTTCGGCCACTGCCACCAGAGGATGCCCTTATGCCATACGATACAGACGCCCGCCGCGCGGTTGACCTGCAAACCTATGCAAGCGAGTCCGCGACCATCGACCGGCTTAAGGCCGAAGCGAACCTGTCGCCTGAGGATCGCGCGCGGATCTGCGCGCGTGGTGCCGAGCTGGTTCGCGGCATCAGGTCGAATTCAAATCCGGGCATGATGGAGGTGTTTCTGGCCGAGTATGGCCTGTCGACCGATGAGGGTATCGCGCTGATGTGCCTGGCCGAGGCGCTGCTGCGCGTGCCCGATGCTGAAACGATCGACGCCCTGATCGAAGACAAGATCGCGCCCAGCGACTGGGGCAAGCATATGGGCCAATCCACCTCGTCCTTGGTCAACGCCTCGACATGGGCCCTCATGCTGACCGGCAAGGTGCTAAAGGAGGATCGCAAGGGTCCTGTTGGCCATCTGCGCAGCGCAATCAAGCGCATGGGCGAGCCTGTGATCCGCACCGCCGTCGCCCGCGCGATGAAGGAAATGGGCCGCAACTTTGTACTGGGCGAAAATATCCAGAACGCGATGGACCGCGCCGCCAAGCTGGAGAAGCAGGGCTACACCTATTCCTATGATATGCTGGGCGAGGCCGCGCGCACCGACCGCGACGCGACGCGCTATCACCTCAGCTATAGCCGCGCCATCAGCGCCATTGCGCAGGCGTGCATCCATGACGATATCCGCAAAAATCCGGGTATTTCGGTCAAGCTGTCGGCACTGCACCCGCGCTATGAGGTCGCGCAGCGCGAACAGGTGATGAACATCCTCGTGCCGCGCCTTCGCAGCCTCGCGCTTCTGGCGAAATCCGCCGGGATGGGCCTGAACATCGACGCCGAAGAGGCGGACCGCCTCGCCCTGTCGCTGGACGTGATCGAGACAGTGCTGGCGGAGCCGGCGCTGGCCGGTTGGGACGGCTTTGGCGTGGTGGTGCAGGCATATGGCCAGCGCGCTGGCTACGTCCTCGATTTTCTCTACGATCTGGCCACGCGGCTGGATCGCCGTATCATGGTGCGCCTCGTGAAGGGCGCGTATTGGGATACCGAGATTAAGCAGGCGCAGGTCGAGGGTGTCGATGGCTTCCCGGTCTTTACCTCCAAGCCCGCTACCGACGTCAGCTATATCGCCAATGCGCGCAAGCTGCTGTCGATGACCGACCGGATCTATCCGCAATTTGCCACGCATAACGCGCACACCGTCGCGGCCGTGCTGGACATGGCCACCGATCCTGAGGCCTACGAATTTCAACGCCTGCATGGCATGGGCGAGGCATTGCACGGTATCGTGCTAAAAGAAGAGGGCACGCGCTGCCGCATCTATGCGCCGGTTGGTGCGCACCGCGATCTGCTGGCGTATCTCGTGCGCCGCCTGCTGGAAAACGGCGCCAACTCCAGCTTCGTCAACCAGATCGTCGATGAGGACGTCGCGCCCGAAATCGTTGCTGCCGACCCTTTCCATATGGTCGAGCAGGATCGCACGGAGTTGCCCACCGGGCCTGAGCTGTTCCTGCCAGAGCGGGTGAATTCCAAGGGGTTCGACCTGAAGCACCAGCCAACGCTGGACGCGATCGAGGCGGCGCGCGCGCCATTCAGCGCCCATCAATGGACCGCCGCGCCCATTCTGGCCGCGAAGGCTCAGCCGGATGATGCCGTGGACGTGGCCAACCCGGCCGATCCTGCCGACCGCCCCGGCACCGTCGCCAATGCTAGCCGCGCCGACATCGAGACAGCGCTGAGCAAGGCCGCCCCATGGACCGTGAGCGCGGGCGAACGCGGCAAGGTGCTGGCAAAGATCGCCGACCTTTACGAGGAAAATTACGGCGAGATTTTCGCCATTCTCGCCCGCGAGGCAGGCAAGAGCCAGCTGGACGCCGTCGGCGAGCTGCGCGAGGCCGTCGACTTCCTGCGCTATTACGGCGCCAACGTGCCGGAAACCGGCCCTGTCGGCACGTTCACCTGCATCAGCCCGTGGAACTTCCCGCTTGCCATCTTTTCCGGACAGATCGCGGCAGCGCTGGCGGCGGGCAACGCCGTGTTGTCAAAACCGGCCGAGCAAACGCCACTAATCGCGCATTTTGCCATTGGCCTGATGCACAAGGCAGGCGTGCCGAAAACGGCGCTGCAAATGCTGCCCGGCGGCGGCAGCGTGGGTGCGGCGCTAACGTCTGACGCGCGTGTCTCTGGCGTCGCGTTCACCGGCTCCACCGCAACCGCGATGAAAATTCGTAGCGCTATGGCCGACAATCTCGCGCCCGGCGCACCTTTGATCGCCGAGACGGGCGGTTTGAATGCGATGATCGTCGACAGCACCGCGCTGCCTGAACAAGCGGTGCAGGCCATCGTTGAATCGGCGTTTCAGTCCGCCGGACAGCGCTGCTCGGCCCTGCGCTGCCTTTACGTGCAGGAGGATATCGTCGAGGAATTCACCAAGATGCTGGTGGGCGCAATGGACGCGTTAGTGATTGGGATGCCGTGGGATCTAAGCACCGATTGCGGCCCCGTCATCGACGAGACAGCCCGTGCAGGCATTGCCGAGCATATCCAGACCGCGCGCGCCGAAGGGCGCCTTGTCCATGAGCTCAAGACGCCCAATTCCGGCACCTATATCGCGCCGACCTTGATCCGTGTGAGTGGTATCGAGGACATGACGCGCGAGATTTTCGGCCCTGTCCTGCACATGGCGACCTTTGGCGCGACCGAGTTGGACAAGGTGATCGACGCGATAAACGACACCGGCTACGGCCTGACTTTCGGGCTGATGACGCGCATCGACGACCGCGTGCAATACGTGACGGAGCGGGTGCAGGCGGGCAACATCTATGTCAATCGCAACCAGATCGGCGCGATTGTCGGATCGCAGCCCTTTGGCGGTGAGGGGCTGTCGGGCACCGGGCCAAAGGCCGGCGGGCCGCACTATCTGGCCCGCTTTACCGCGCATCCCGCGCCAATGGCCGACGCAGAAAACGGTCAGGATTTCGAAGGGTTCATGTCCACGAAGGATATCCAAGCGATGCTGGACAAGGCCAAGACCGTAGAAATGGCGCCCCGCGAGGACCAACTGATGCCCGGTCCGACAGGCGAGTCAAACCGCCTGACCAGCCACGCACGCCAGCCGCTTCTTTGCATGGGTCCTGGACGGGAGGCGGCCAAGGCGCAGGCCCGCGCCGTCGTCGGCCTTGGCGGCATGGCAGTCGAGGCGACAGGTACAGTCCCGCCCGAGGCGCTGGCCACGCTCACCGGCTTTTCCGGCGCGCTCTATTGGGGCGAGCCGGGCATGGCGCGGCCCTATGCGCAGGCATTGGCTGAACGGACCGGACCGATCCTGCCGTTGATCACAGGGCTGCCCGATGCGGGCTACGTCCTGAACGAGCGGCACGTCTGCGTCGACACCACTGCGGCGGGCGGAAATGCCGCGCTATTGGGCGGCGTGTCGTAGCTTGACGGCACGCGGACATGGGGCCAACGTGGCCCCATGTTCCCCATTCGCGATCATAACCCGTCGGGGCGCACGCCCTATGTAACCTACGTGCTGATCGTGGCGAATATCGGCATATTCCTAAGTTACTGGCCCCTCTTCAGCGACCCATATTCGCTGAACCTGTTCTATGTGAACTGGGCGATGATCCCGGCAAAAATTGTGCATGGCGGCGCGTATGAGACGCTGGTCAGCTCAATGTTTCTGCATGGCGGCTGGATGCATCTGGCAGGCAACATGCTTTTCCTGTGGGTCTTTGGCGATAACCTAGAGGATGAGATGGGCCACCTGCCCTACCTCGCCTTCTACCTTTCCTGCGGCATCGGCGCCGGGCTGGTGCAGTTGGCGTCCGAGCCTTATTCGCTGGTGCCGACCGTCGGCGCATCAGGCGCCATCGCGGGCGTGATGGGGGGCTACCTGCTGCTATACCCTAAGGCGAAAGTCGATATCCTAATCATCCTGATCTATATATTCAGGGTCGTGCCCATTCCTGCATGGCTGATGCTGGGCGTGTGGTTCGTCTTTCAGTTGTTTGGCGGGCTATCAATGCAGACGGGTGGCGGCGGTGTGGCGTATTGGGCCCATGCGGGCGGCTTTGTAATCGGCGTGCTACTGACGCTACCCCTGCTGCTGCGCAGAGGTGGCACGCGGTTTTGGAACCGCACGGACGGCCATCCGCCGCATCCTGAGACGCGCTATGCCTATGCGCGCACGCATATTCCAAACGTCAAACGTAAGAGGTGAGATGATGAAGGCAACATGCCATTGCGGCGCTGTGGAACTGCGCGTCACGTTATCCGAGGGTCTGGCGAGCGCCCGCCGCTGCGATTGCAGCTTTTGCGCCCGGCGCGGGGCGGCGGCAGTCACGGCGCCGCTGGACGGCGTCGAAGTGGTGCGCGGCGCCGATAAATTAACGCTGTACACATTCAATACCAGCACGGCGCAGCATTACTTCTGCTCGGTCTGCGGGATTTACACGCATCATCGACGCCGCTCGGACCCTAATTCCTACGGGATCAATCTGGGAACGCTTGAGGGGGTAAACCCCCGCGATCTGGGCGATATCGGTTGGGTCGACGGGGTCAATCACCCGTCGGATAGCTAACAATCACTGGTTGCGGATAATCTTGGCGAATTTGCTGAAAATGGCGTTGTTGGCGCAGATAACCGCGCCTTCGTCCAAAATTTCGCGTCCTTCGGTCATCGGCTCGACCAGGGCACCCGCTTCGCGGGCGATCAGCAGGCCAGCGGCCATATCCCAAGATTGCAGTCGCCGCTCCCAAAATCCGTCATAACGCCCGGCCGCAACATAGGCGAGGTCAAGCGACGCCGCGCCAAAGCGGCGCACACCAGCGCAGGTGGGCAGTAGGCGCGCAAGATCCTGCAACGTATGCGGCAGGTCACTGCGACCGCCGAATGGCAGGCCGGTAGAGAATATGCTTTCGATCAGCTTGTCGCGGCCCGACACGCGCAGGCGGGATTCGTTCATCCACGCGCCCTCGCCCTTTTCGGCAAAGAAGAGCTCGTCCTTGGAGGCGTCATAGACAACACCGGCGACGATCTGGCCCTTATGCTCCAGCGCGATGGACACCGCCCAGTGCGCCAAGCCGTGCAGGTAGTTCGTCGTGCCATCCAGCGGATCGACGATCCAGCGGCGGGTGGGGTCCGTGCCCGGCTCTTCGCCGCCCTCTTCGGCCAGCCAGCCATAGGTGGGGCGGGCGTTCATTAGCTCGGATTTGATGATCTGCTCGGCCTGAATATCGGCGCGGCTGACGAAATCGCCCGCGCCTTTCATCGAGACCTGAAGGTTCTCAACCTCGCGAAAGTCCTTGGCCAGCGCGCGCCCCGCCTTGCGGGCCGCCTTCATCATCACGTTC
>JAGXGX010000210.1 GCA_024636515.1 Roseovarius sp. | reverse complement strand
GGCCAACATGGTGATGCCCGCAAGCGTTAATGCAGCCCGAGATTTTGATCTTCATCTCGCCAATTTCATGCTCAAGTTTCAGCGCGTCAAAGCGCATCGCGATCTCTTGCGCGATGGGGATCGAGCGGGCGGTAGCCAGCGCGCAGTAATCCATGCCGGGGCAGGCGATGATGTCTGAGATCAGGCCGATATTGGCAGTCGCCAGACGCGCAGCGCGTAGCGCGGCATGGACGGCCGACAGATCGGACTGATGCACATGCGGCAAGATGACGTTCTGCTCGTGGCTGATGCGCAACTCGTCATGGCCATAGCGCTCGGCCAGATCCGCCATCACGCGCATTTGGTCTGCGCTGGCGTCGCCCGGTGTTTCGCCATGCGCCTTGAGGCTGATTGAGACGATGGAATACCCCGGCGCGCGGTGTTCGGCGAGGTTCGTATCGGCCCATGCGCGGAATACCGGATCGGCGGCGCGCGCGGCGTCGTAGTTATCCGTCGGCGCTACGCGGAACACGGGCGCAGCAAAATCATTGCGGATCGCGCCCAGCATTTGCTGGTCGATGCCAGTGAACTGGGGCCGGATCAGCGCATAACGCGCATCGACGCGGGCGCGGATATCGTCGATGCCATGCTCGTGCACGGTGATCTTGATGCGCGCTTTGAACTTGTTGTCGCGCCGCCCAATCGTGTTCCAGACGCTGACGACCGCCTCGATGTAAGGCAGCAGATCCTCCTCCGGCAGGAACTCATGCAGCACCTTGCCGATCATAGGCGTCCGGCCTAGTCCGCCGCCAACCAGCACTTGATAGCCGATCTGGCCATCGCGGCGCACGATGCGCAGGCCGATATCATGCGCCAGCGTCACGGCGCGGTCCATCGGGCTGCCGGTTACGGCGACCTTGAATTTGCGGGGTAAAAACTGAAATTCCGGATGGTCGGTCGACCATTGGCGGATCAGCTCAGCGATGGGGCGCGGATCGGCGACCTCATCAGCGGCCGCGCCGGCAAAATGATCGGCGGTGACGTTGCGGATCGTGTTGCCGCTGGTCTGGATCGCGTGCATCTGCACCTCGCCGAGCGCATCCAGAATATCAGGCACATCTGCCAGCTCGGGCCAGTTATATTGGATATTCTGGCGCGTGGTGAAGTGGCCATAGCCCTTGTCCCACCGCTCTGCGATCATGGCAAGCTGGCGCATCTGATGCGCGTTCAGCGTGCCGTAGGGGATCGCCACGCGCAGCATGTAGGCGTGCAGTTGCAGGTAGAGTCCGTTCATCAGGCGCAGCGGCTTGAACTCGTCCTCGGTCAGGGAGCCATCCACTCGCCGCGCGACCTGTGCGCGAAACTGGCGATTGCGCTCGGCGACGAAGGCGGCGTCAAATTCGGTATATGTATACATCAGCTTTGGCCCGCCTGCTTGCCGTGGAAATAGTTTGAGGGGCCGGTGCGGCGGAAATCCTCGCGAAAATGCACTGGCTCGGGGCCGCTGGCTGTGGGGGTCATATCGGCCAGATAGACGCCCACGACCTCAGCGGCGCGGGCCTGCGCGTCCAGTACGCGTAGATCTGCGTCCGCCTCATCAGTCAAAATGTCGGCCTGGGCCAGATGCGGGGTCCAACTGTCATCGGCGGCCAGATAGACGACATCGCCTTTCATCAGCGTGTTTGCGGTGACGACCTTGGGGGTGAATTCGCGGGGCATCAGGCGCTCTCCTCTAGAAGGGCAAGGGTTGGTATGGGCGCAATGCCCGGTATGATCTGCGGGGGCAGGCCAGCGTGGTGGCAGGCCGCAAGCTGTCGGGGGTCGGGGGCAGCAGGGCACAGGCACATGACGTGATCGCCCCGCATGGCGGCATCGATCAGCGGCTGCGCAGTGTTGGGCAGCGCGCCAAAGATCGCCTCGCGGCGGGCCAGTTCCAGCACGTCGGGCGCGATATGCGCGCTGTGCAGCACCAGATCCGCCTCGTGCAGGACACGCCGGGTTTTCTGCGGCAACAGCTCTGGGTCAGGGCTTGCGACGATCGCAAAGGTAATATGGCCTGCGCGTTTCGTTTGCTTCAGATGCTGCGCCAGATCGGCCTCCAGCACCTTGCCCAGATTGGCGTCGCTGTCGCGCTCCAGCGCATCAGGCCCGGTGGAGAAGAAAAACCCGCTCCAGAATGCGCGGCGCGCGCGGCCCATCGGCAGCGCCTCGGCCATACCGCGAAAGCCGCGCGCGGCGCGGGCAAGCGGGCCCAGCGTGATCGGCAGTATCCGTTCGATATCTGCCTTGATCGCGCGGGCCAGCACCGGGGCGGTGCCTTCGGTTCCTATGGCGACCGTCACAGGGTCGCGGTCGACAATGGCGGGCGTGATGAACTGACTGCCCTCTAGATTGTCGACGATATTGGTCAGTGCGCCGTCTGCGCGGGCCAGCGCTGTCGTACGCGCATCCTCAACTGCGTCCTCATCGGCGGCATAGAATAGCGCAGCGCATAGCGCATCGCCGGGCGCCATTGCGCGGCGCACCAGCGCGAGGCGCCCACCCGTGGCCCAAGCCACAACTTCGGGTGCGGGTGCTGCCGCGAACACGGTCAGGCGTGCTTCGGTCTTCATCAGCAGTCGCAGCTTGGCAATTGCGGCGTCGCCGCCGCCTGACAGCACGACCCGGCGGCCCTGCAATGCGATGAAGATGGGAAAATGTCTCAAGACCTATCCATTCCGTTTGACTTAGCCTCATATATAGAAAATATTCCCGCCATTACGCCATAGGGCTGGGTGAATAAGGAAAATCGTTCCAATTCACCCACCGCGCAATGGTAAAATTCCACAGGATAAGGAAAACCGGTATGGCTGTTCGTCTGGATGATCTGGATCGGAAAATTCTCGCTGAATTACAGGCGGATGGCGGGCAATCGTTGGACGATATCGCCAAATTAGTGGGCAGCTCCAAGACGCCCGTCTGGAATCGCATCCGCAAAATGCGCGAGGCCGGCGTGATCCGTCATCAGACCTATCTGCTCGACGCGGAAAAGCTGGGATTTGAGGCGTGTTTCTTTGTCCTGATCCGCACGTCCGAGCATGACGCAGCGTGGCAGCAGGCATTTCTGCGGGCGCTACAAGGCCGGCCCGAGGTGCAGGAGGCGCACCGCCTCGCGGGCGATATCGACTATATCCTGAAGGTTAGGGTCGAAAACGCGCGCGCCTACGACACGTTCTATCAGGCGCTGATTTCAGAGGTGAAGGTGCATAACGTCACGGCGCTGCTATCGATGGAAGAGATTAAATCGACCACCGTTCTGCCGCTATGATGCGTTAGCTGAGACCTCTAATGCGCTGATGATAGGCGAAAAGTCATTCGCCTTAAGGCTGGCGCCACCAACCAATGCGCCGTCCACGTTAGAGACGGCAAATATCTCGGCGGCGTTGCCTGCCTTGACCGAGCCACCATACAGCAGCCGGATCGAGCGGCCAGCACCTGTACCTAGCCGCTTTTCTAGCCGCGCGCGTATGAAATCGTGCACGCCCCCGATCTGATCCGTTGTCGGCGTCAGGCCGGTGCCGATGGCCCAGCACGGCTCATACGCGATCACGGTATTCTCACCATTTGCGATGTCGGGCACCGAGGTGGCAAGTTGTCCGCCGATGATATCAAGGGTGTTCTGCGCCTCACGTTGAGCTAGGTTTTCGCCGACGCAGATGATCGCGATCAGCCCGGCGGCATGGGCAGCGTGGGCCTTGGCGCGGACCTCATCGCTCGTCTCGCTGTAATCTTCGCGGCGCTCGGAATGGCCCAAGATAACGGCGCTCGCCCCGACATCGGCAAGCATCTGAGCCGATATGTCGCCAGTATGTGCGCCAGACGCCGCTGCGTGGCAATTCTGGCCGCCTATGGAGATGGATCCCGCGATCTGCGCTGCCGCCGCGATCAGCGTGAAGGGAGGACAGATAAGGATATCAACGGCGGCGGCCGAGTGGCGCTCGCCAATCGTGCGCAGGTCATCCAGTTCGGCGTTGCCGCCATTCATCTTCCAGTTGCCCGCTGCCAGTTTGCGCCGCATGTCGCCTCCGATAAAAACTAGTGTTAATTATCGCCGAATCGGGGCAGCTTTGCAAGATGACGTACAGCTAACAATAATTATAAATATCAATGATCTGCGCGGCAAAGCTTACGTATCTGCGAACTTTATAGACTCGCCACAGCCGCATGCCTCGGTCACATTGGGATTGTTAAAGCGGAAGCCGGAGTCGAGCAAGCTGATCTCGTAATCAATCTGCGTGCCAAAAAGGAACATCTGCGCCATCGGCGCGATCATCACGCGCGCGCCTGCCTCCTCAACGACTTCGTCGTTGGGGTCCACCTCGGTGACGTAATCCATGGTGTATTCCATGCCGGCGCAGCCACCCTTTTTGACGCCGATGCGCAGTCCTTGATGGCCGTCCTTTGCCATCAGTTTTGCGATCTGCCCCGCTGCGCGGTCGGTGATTGTGACGGCTTGCTTGCCGGGGATGCCGAACATTTTTATGATCCTTTACCTTTGTACGTAATCTAGGGGCTTAGGCCGGCGATCTCAAGCGGGGGTAGTAGTGACAGCGCTTGGCGGACCGTCTCGACGGTGAGGATGGCCCAGCCGAAGGAGGCGAGTGTGCCGATGATAACGTACTCCGCCGTACGCTGATCGCGAGTGGCAGTGCCAAAGCGCAAAATGGATTTCGCCGCTATCAGAAAACCGACCCCCAAAGGCTGCCCCAGCAGGATGAGGGCGAATATCAAGCCCCGTTCCAGTAGGCCGATCTGGCGGCCACCGTCGCGCAAGCCATTGTTGCGGATGCGATTTCCATGCGGCCGCATGAGCAGCGCCACCGCGTATTGCCCAGCCGTCAGCGCCACCACCAGCCCCGATGCAATCGCCATCAACGGCAGTAGCGCGGGCAGGGCGGCCCACTGGCCGGTGGCCCACAGTCCGGGTGCGGCGACGGCCACTGCCACCAGTGTGACGATGTGCGCCGCCTGATCGGTAACAAAGCCGCGAAAGTGATGAAAGCCGCTCCAAATCTTGGCGGCATCAATTGCCACATGCGCCGCAGCCAGCGCCAGCAGCCAAGGGCTTGCCCATTGCCCGGTCGCGGCCTGTGCGCAAACCAGCACCAGCGCGCCGTGCAGCATCATCACCGGAATACGATGCTTTTGTGCATTGATCCACGCCGTTTGAAGGACGAAATCGGCTAAGACGTGGGCAAAGACAAGCGCGGTGAATGTCTCGATCATTGCGGATGCTTCCTGCTCAGGCAAGTGGATTTGCTTGCATTTCCTATATGCAAGCAAATATGCCTGCGCGGCGTCATTCTATCGCCTCCAGCGCATCAATCAGCGCCGGGTATCCCGCACCGTTCAACGCCTGATCGACCGCTTGACGCGAAATACCCAGCGTTTCAGCAGCGACGCGGCGAGGCCCAGCGCCGGGGGGCAGCATTAGGCAAAGCGAGCGTGCCTGAGCCTGTGTCCAGCCTTGCGATATGTGGTCGGCAAGGCGGAAGGTCGCGTCAATTGCGCCGCCACTGGCATGGGCCATGAGGGTGTGACCGTCGAGCGCCTCCATAAGGCGGCCCGAGGCCGTGAAGGCCGGGCCATGGGCGCTGTTGAGGTCTGACAATTCAAAGCTGGAAGGGTTGATTACGCCTCTTCCCCTGATCACTGGCAATACACCATCTCCAACTGAAACAGCGATCCGGCTAGAGTAATCGGCGTTCAAAGATTTCAAACGCGCTCTCAAATAGAGGCCGAAGCGAAGTGCGAAGGAAGGGGCGCTAATGGCGATCTGCCATCCATCTCCACCTCGCCGTGCAAAACCCGTAAGATTAGAATTGCCGTCCACAAATTTCCAATGAGACCCATCTAATGAAGCCCCTTGTATATTCAAAATTACCTCGTCAAGTTCATCCGCCGACATGGCGGACGACGCGACGATATCACCAGTGAGAACGGCCCATTTCATATGCAAGCATAATCACTTGCTTTCGCAAAAGGCAAGCTAAATCGCTTGCCTTACATAAAGCCGAGTTCCAGCCGGGCCTCGTCGCTCATCATGTCCATGCCCCAGGGCGGCTCCCATACCAGATCGACGTCAACCTGTTTGATACCGTCCAGCGGCTCGATCGCGTCGGCGACCCAGCCGGGCATTTCGCCCGCAACGGGACAGCCGGGCGCGGTGAGGGTCATGATAACTTTGACCGCGTTCTCGGCGTCGATGTCGATGGTGTAGATCAGACCCAGATCATAGATATTCACCGGGATCTCAGGATCGAACACAGAGCGGCATGCCGCCACGACAGCCTCGTATTGCGGATGCCCGGTCGAGGAGGGCGCGATCAGTGGAATACCCTCAAAGGGTTGCGGATTTTCGGTCATATTAATTCCTGCGGCTTTTCCTGAGTGAATATATAGGGATTAAGGGGCAGGGCGTCCAGTGGCGGCAATGCAATTGGGGCGAGCGTTAGCCAGCCAAAACGTGAATGGGCTAATGGGGCCAAGGGCAAGCGGCCTTAACTTCCTTTGCGTTTGCGAATAGGCGCCGGGCGCACCCGCGCCTCAATCGTCTCGTATAGCTTGCCGACGATGTCCTTACCGGTCGAGCCTTCGATCCCCTCAAAGCCAGGCGAAGAGTTGACCTCCAGCACCTTCGGTCCATTTTCAGAGCGCAGCAAATCCACACCCGCCATGTTCAGGTTGAACGCACGCGCCGCGCGCAGGGCCGTGTCGCGCTCTTCCTTTGTGATCCTGACCGACTTGGCGCTGCCGCCGCGGTGCAGGTTCGAGCGAAAATCGCCATCGGCCCCGGTGCGCTTCATCGAGGCGACGACTTTGCCACCGATCACGAGGCAGCGGATATCCTCGCCCGCCGCCTCTTTGACGAAATCCTGCACGAGGAAGTTGGCCTTGAGCCCGCGAAAAGCATCAATGACGCTCTCGGCGGCCTTGCGTGTCTCGGCCAGCACGACCCCCTTGCCTTGGGTTGATTCCAGCAGTTTGACGATCAGCGGGGCGGTGCCGACCAGTGCGATGATGTTGCCGGTATCGCGGGGACTGGCGGCGAATGCGGTGTTGGGCATCCCAATCTTGGCGCGGGCCATGATCTGGTGCGCGTGCAGCTTGTCGCGGCTGGCGACGATGCCAGCTGATCCGTTCACGCAATAGGTGCCTATCGTTTCGAACTGGCGCAAAATCGCTGCGCCGTAGGGGGTGATTGACGCGCCGATGCGCGGGATCACGGCGTCAAAGCGGGGGAGCCGCTTGCCGTCGTAATGCACCTCGGGTGCCATCGCGTTGATCGCCATGTAGCAGCGCGTGGTGTTCACGACTTCGACCGTGTGACCGCGCCGCTCGCCTTCTTCTACCAGTCGGCGGGTGCTGTAGTTATCCTCGCGGCTAAGAACGGCGATCCGCAAGGAACGGTCGGGCGCTTCGCTGCGCATCTTGGCGGTGGAATAGACGTCATAACTCAGTTCTGGCTGAAGAAAGCGGTCCGTCGCCACGATCGAGATGTGATCCTTGAGCGCTTGGCGCCCCAGAAGCATACGCGAGGCCATGCCGCCGCGATTGGTCAGCGTGATTTCAATCGGCCAGCCGTCGCCGTTCACTGACAGCTGCGTTTCAATGACGAATCGCGACTCGCTCTCTCCGTTGGATGAGGTGACATCGCGGCGGTCGAGGATCAGCGCCGAGCAGGGTATGACCAGATCGTCGCGTCCCGGAATGGGGTGCAGAGTAAAGCGCACCTTGGGCTTGGCCGCGGGGCCGAAAGTCTCGATGTCGAAGGCATGAAGCGCGGATGTGCGCGCGCCGGTATCGACCTTGGCGCGGATGGCTGGGACGCCCAGCTTGGGCAGGCCAACCCACTCTTCCCACCCGAATTGCAGCGGCTCTGGCGGCTCGGATGGGGACATGTGGGGGGATCCTTATCTATCGGGGAAGCTGTATGAAACGCACAGATGTATCGCGTTTCAGTCAAACGTAAAGGCTTTGTTGAGCCGCACCCGCCCCAAGGCTGACTAGTCTACCCCTTATTCACGTCGTCGTACACGCGCCGCACTTGGCCGTCCTTTAACCGAAAGATGCGCCGCAGTCCCGCCCATGCAATCAGCGACAACGCGGCGAAGATCACCAGCAGTATCGGCAGTGACACTGCCATCGGGGCAAAGACCAGCAAAAGGCCCGTCACCGCCGCACCGATGGCAAAGCCCAGAAAGAGAAAGCCCGGCAGGACGATTTCAATGACCGCCAGCACCAGTGCGGCGGCGACCCATACCCACCAGAGCGACCAGACGGGGATGATTTGGACCGCGTCGATCATGTCTTGCCCTTGAGCATCGAGAACGCGTTGCCGAATGCCTCCAGCGCGTTCGCCGGGACGAGGATGGTGGTCGACGAGGGGCTGGCGCCCAGCGCATTCAACGCCTCGACCTGCTTGAGCGCGACCTGATATTGCGCCGCCTCTAGGCCATTGTCGGCAATGGCACGCGCGACGACTGAGGTGGCGTATGCCTCCGCATCGGATGCGATGCGGCGCGCCTTGGCTATCTGCTCGGCGGCGTATAGTTCCGCGTCGGCATTCAACTCGACCGCGCGCTTGCGGCCTTCGGCCTCGGTCACGTGGGCGCGGCGAGCGCGCTCGGCGTTTAGCTGTTGTAGCATGGCCTCGCGCGTCGCCTGATCAAGGTTGACGTCCAATATCTCGGCGCGGGTCACTTCGATGCCCCAGTCATCCACGGCATCCTCGACAGTCGCCTTGATCGTTCCAATCAGCTGGGTGCGGTTGGATTGCACCTCGTCCAGATCCATCTTGCCCATTTCGGCGCGTACGATGCCGGCGACGGTAGTGGCGATGGCACCATCGATATCGCGAATGCGGTACACCGTCTTTTCCGGCTGCACGATGCGGTAAAAGACCGAGCTATCGACCTGAACCAGAACGTTATCCTTGGTGATCGCGTCCTGACTTGCCGTGGGCAATTGCCGCTCCAGGATCGAAATCTTGTGCGCGATCTTGTCGAGAAACGGGACGATCATGTTGATGCCAGGGCCAAGCACCGAATGCAGGCGGCCAAAGCGTTCGACGACATGCTGCTCGGACTGGGGTACGATCTTTATGCTTTTGAAGATGACAACGATCAGCAGCAACGCCAGCAGGATATAAATAAGGTTCGACGACAGAGCGTCCATAATCACGTCTTCGGGCATAATGTTTTTCCTGAAAATGGCGCGAACAGTGCCGCACGTTGGCTTTTGCAACTTACCCTAATCGGGATTAAGGAAACGCAAAAGCGAATAGGGATGCATTTCAGATGACAGCGCGGTTCGAATTTCAGGTGGCGGCGACAGATGG
>JAGXGX010000209.1 GCA_024636515.1 Roseovarius sp. | reverse complement strand
GTAGGTTCGAGTCCTATCAGCGGCACCAACTAAAACTGTATTTTCTTTGGTTATCAGTCATATAAGTGATAAGATAGAGCGCAAATCCCCGTTTTAGTCCCCCTTGTGAGCGGCGGTCACTGGTACTTATTTGCTGTTCGATCCTCATAGGATAGCAACCATTCCATCACACCGCTCGACGCCTCAACCTCGAGTTTCTCATAGTCGACAACTAGTCTCTGGTAGGTCGCGGGGTGCATGTGCTTAGGCTTGGCTCGTAAAAGCCGGCTGTCTTAGCGTGCATTTCGCGAAATCGTTCAGGCAATGTCCGGCGCAAAAGATCGACGGATATTGGCGCATCAGAATGCAAGTGATCTAGCGGGTTGATGTCGGAGACGGCTTTTTCGACAGGTGCAAGTGACGTGACTGCTAGCTGCAGCGGATCTGGTTCTGGCGCATTTTCAAAATCGTCAGTGCGCGTGTGATTGTGCGGGAAGCGGGTCAATCGCCGAGGCTCAAAGGTTCGACGGAACACCTTTTCCGGGGGCTCTGGTTTCCTGAACAGCTTGGCAAACATCAGTGATGTATCCTTGTCTTTCCTGAGATAATCCTAACGCAAGATAGTGTGCCACCTAACTGAGGCATTTTATTGGTCATATTAGAAAGATTTCGAGAAGCCCAATCCAGCCGCCGAACCAGCCGCTCAATCTTGCGGTCTTCACGCATCAAATCGGTTAGCCTTCGCCGCTCTTCGATTCACTCACGCGACCGCCAAGCCGTGCTTGCAAGCGGAGACGGCCTGTTCCGGAGTAGTGACCATCCCCGGTGCCATGCATCCGGCAGACGCGCCAGTCGCGAACGGCAGCAATTTTGCATGAAAAACCAGAGAGCTTTGAGTGCGCTGTGCATCTCGGCGAGTCTTGCGCGCACTGCATGGGGTTCACGTCACTTTTCAACTGCGGCCTTCCCCCGCCCGGACGTTTCCGACATTCGCCTGACCGCCGCACCTTTACCAGTGGATGAGCTCGTCGTTGATCAGTCGCCCAGCATAACCGTACGCCACGTCTGGATGACATTGAATGGACGCCTGACCGCCACCCGCCCTAGATCCTCCGACTTCGGCGACCAGCACGCGACGCTGACGTATTCTTTGCCGCAAGTGTTGCATCCAAATGGTGGGATATGGACAGGCCACTTTGGGTCCAAGACCTGCATGAGGTCACTGGCGAGATAGGTCATACGCCGCCGACAGAAATTGCAGTGGAGGGTCAGTAATTGATGCGACCGGGCTGCCTCCGCGATGGTGCGAAATGGATTGGCCGGATGGGCGCGTATTGGCGGATTCGGAGCTGGCATTGCGAGAACAAAAATAGAACGCTTTGGACCACTTGTCCAAACGCATTTTCGGTTCTAGCGTTTCTTCATGTGTAGCCTCTACAGCATGACCTCAAACCGCCAAGCGATACTCGATGTAACGCGGGCGATGACCGTGGCAGATTCCGTCGGCAACCTGGAGCCATCCCCTAGCGTATTCCCAGACCAGTTCGCGCCAGTGGTGCGCGGCATTGAAGGCGGTCGAGAATTGACGATGATGCGGTGGGGCATGCCATCGCCAGCAATCGCATTGAAAAATCGCAAGACTGACACGGGCATAACCAATGTCCGAAATACCAAGTCGCCCCATTGGCGGCGGTGGCTGGGCCCAGAAAACCGATGCGTTGTGCCAGTCACGAGCTTTTGCGAATACGATACCCGCCCCGGCAAGAACAAAGAGCCTGTTTGGTTTGCCTTGGATGAAACGCGCCCGTTGGCATTTTTCGCGGGGATCTGGACGGAATGGACGTTAGTGCGCAAGCTTGCCGAAGGCGAAACGACGAATAACCTGTTTGCATTTCTGACCACGGATGCGAACGAGATTGTGAAACCCATTCACCCCAAGGCGATGCCGGTCATATTGACCACTATGGCGCAAGTGGATGCATGGCTGACTGAGGAAACCGCGTCGGCAATGAGGTTGCAGATGCCACTTGCGAATGATGAGCTTGAATTAGTCGCTCGGGGTAAACGAGCCGATCCGTTGTAGCTTCACAATGTGTCGGTGCGTCAAGCGGTTTGGGCCTTTGGATAAGCGCAATGGCTGACTGGTCGGTAGCTCTGAACGGCGTCCAGCAAACACCCTGCCTATAGCTAGATGTAGATATGTCCTGTTTTTGTGGCGCCGTATCGCTAATTTCCGGGTTTTGCGTCACAGAAAACAGGACGGTTCACGCCCTTAACCTTAACAAACCTTATCAAGTGTCCTGTTTTTTGTGGCGGGCATGTACAGTTTTTGTGCGGGGGTTCCGATATTTCATGAAGGTCTTTCGCGCGGGCTGACCGCCTGGCGTGAGTTCTTCGGCTAATCCCCAGGACGAGGGGCGCCCGTTGGGCACATTGCTGGCGTTGGCGCAGTGTTTTAACTCGCAGTTGCGCCCGTCCGTGCCATCTTTCGTTTTCGTATGGATAGCCCAGCTAACGACGGCTACGGAAAAGGCTACGACAGGCGTACACCTTGCCACTCGTTAAAAAACTCCGAACGTTTCACATCCACGACCATGTCGCACGAGATCGGGAAGAGCATCGCCTACCCCCCGTTATGCCCAAACCTTTGGCAGCACGCAGAGCATCTCATAGAGCAAATTTGCCCCTATCATCGCGGTCGCCCCGGTGGTGTCGTATTGCGGTGACACCTCTACCAGATCGCCGCCGACTATGTTCAACCCCTTGCAGCCGCGCACGATTTCTAGCGCCTGAATGGTGGTCAGCCCGCCGATTTCCATCGTGCCGGTACCGGGCGCGACCGACGGATCGAGGCTGTCGATATCATAGGTCAGGTAACAGGGCGTGTCGCCGATTTGCGCGCGAACCTGCTCCATCAGCGGGGTCATTGATTTGTGCCAGCACGCCTCGGCCTCAACGACGGTAAAGCCTTGGCGGCGGCCCCAGTCGAAATCATCCGGCTCATAACCCGTGCCGCGCAGGCCGATCTGGAATACTTTGTCCGTCTGTAACAACCCGTCCTCGACCGCGCGGCGAAAGGGGGTTCCGTGAGCGATCTTTTCGCCGAACATGGTGTCATTGATATCGGCATGGGCATCGACGTGAACCAGCGCGACGGGACCGTGTTTTTTTGCTATCGCGCGCAAAATCGGATAGGTCAGCGTGTGATCTCCGCCCAGCGTCAGGGGCACGACATCGTGCTTTAGAATCTCGTTATAGGCGGCGGTGATGATATCGACCGTCTTTTTCAGATCGAAAGTGTTGATCGCCACGTCACCAATGTCAGCTACCTGCATTTTGGCAAACGGCCCGGCGCCGGTGGCCATGTTGAAGGGGCGCATCATGCCACTTTCGGCGCGGATTGCGCGCGGGCCGTGGCGCGTGCCTGCGCGGTTTGAGGTGCCGATATCCATTGGTATTCCGACGAAACAGGCGTCCAGCCCCTTGGCGGTGTCCTGAGCCGGCAGGCGCATCATCGTGGTATGCCCGCCAAAGCGCGGCATGTCGTTGCCGCCAAGCGGCTGGTTGAACTGCGGTGTGTCGCTCATGGGTGATTCCCTCGGAATGATGTGACGCTTTGACCGGCACTCTAGGGCAGGGTGCAGTGGAGAAGAACATAGTGCATCAATTTTTTGCTGCGTGCAGTCTAACCCATGCAAAACGTGGGTCAGTCATCGCCGTCTCAAACCTCGCTCTTCCACTTGTCCACGCCACCGCATAGCATTCCTTTAACTTGGCCCCGCCAAAGGAGATCCGCCTTGCCCGATACACTGCCTCTAACCATGAAGGCCGCCATTTGCCCGGCCCCCGGCGCAGCGCTGGAGATGCGCGAGGTCGCGACGCCCACCCCCGGCGCGGGCGAGGTTTTGGTCAAGCTGGATACATGCGGCGTTTGCCATTCGGACCTGCATCTACGCGACGGGCAAGAGAACCTACCGGAGAGTTACTATCCTCTCATCCTCGGACATGAGGGGATCGGGCGCGTCGTCGCTATCGGGCCCGGCACAAAAAAGGCGCCTGCAATCGGCACGCGCATCGGTCTGCCGTGGATTTACGACACTTGCCTGTCGTGCCGCCCATGCATGACCGGGCATGAGGTGCTGTGCGCCGAAAATACCGCGCGCGGTGTGCAAAAACACGGCGCCTTTGCTGAGTACGCCCTCTGCCCCGCTGATTTTGCTGTGGAAATTCCAGACGACATCGACCCGCTAAGGGGGGCGCCGCTGCTATGCGCCGGCCTCACTGCATGGTCTGCCCTGCGCAAGACACGGCTGGAGGCGGGCTCGAACGTGCTGATCATGGGTGCGGGCGGCCTTGGCCAATACGCTATCTTGATCGCTTTAGCGCGCGGCGCGCGCGTCATGGTCGTCGACCGAGACGAGGCCAAGCTTAAGATCGCCTCAAAGCTTGGCGCTGACGTCACAGTGCTGGCGGGCGAGGGTGCAGGCCAGAAGATCAAGGAGGCTGGCGGCGCGGATGTAGTGCTGAACTTCGCGCCCAGCCCGGCGATCTGGGACACTATTGAGGCGGCGGTAAATCCGATGGCCGATATCGTTGCGGTCGCCATGGTTCATGACCCGATGCCGCTGTCGATGATGTGGCTGATTGATGGCGGGCACCGCATCTTTGGCTCGTCCGTCGGCAGCCGGACCGAGACGGCCGATTTTCTGGCGTTCGCCGCCGCGCATCCGCTGAAGGTGGATGTGGAGGCTGTACGCTTTGACGATGTGGACGCCGCGCTAAACCGGCTGAAATCAGGCGAGGTTAAGGGCAGGCTCTGCATAGACTTCGCGCGCTGAAGTAAATCCGCAGGCAAACAAAGAGGCTAATGATGAACCCTATCGACAAGTCCAACCGCCGCGTGGCGAATATCTTTAGATCCACGTTTACGCCGATCCAGACCGATGGCGTGCCTGATGGCGAGGTGCTGCAACTGAATGACGCCCGCCCACTGGGGGCCGGATTCTACGTCTATCGCATGGCGCCGGGCCATACCACGGTGGCTCACAAGCATAAGGGCGACGAGGAATTCCTGATCATTGAGGGGGACCTGACCGACAATGACGGCACAGAATATGGCCCCGGCGATCTGGTCTGGTTGAAGGACGGAACCGAACATCACTCGACCACGCGGGATGGTTGCGTGATCGCCGTTTTCGCCGACATGCCGGACGATTTCCCGGCGCGCTAGGCGCTTGGCCGCGCTGACCGCCGTGCCGCGCATTTTCGCGCCTTGCAAATAGGGCCGCTCGGCCATAGGTTCCGCGAAAATCCGCGGGGTGTGCCCCCGCTTTCATAAAGGAGTATCCCCCATGGAAGGCGGAGCATTCGCACAATTCATTCCCCTGATACTGATCTTTGCGATCATGTATTTCCTGCTGATCCGTCCGCAGCAGCGCAAGCTGAAGACGCACCGCGCTATGGTGGAAAACCTGCGCCGCGGCGATCAGGTCATCACTCAGGGCGGCCTGATTGGCAAAGTGTCCAAGGTCAAGGACGAGGATGAGGTCGAGGTCGAGCTGGCCCCGAATCTTAAGGTCCGCGTGGTCAAATCGACCATTGCGCAGGTCGTATCCAAGACCGAGCCAGCGAACGACGTACCAAAGGCCTAAGACGAGGCCTACCCTACCGGGCGCGGCCCCAACATAACGCCAGCTCTGCACAAAAGGCGCCGAAATGCTTCAGATCGACCTATGGAAACGTATTTGCATATGGGGTCTTGTCGCCCTCGGCATCCTTCTGGCAGTGCCCAACGGCTTCTACTCTCGGGTCGAGGCGCATAACGACGCGGCCAAGATCGTGGCAGATGGCGGTGATCCTGCGCAAGTTCAAAGCGCGCTGGATGGCTGGCCGTCGTGGATGCCCAGCGGTCTGGTCAATCTTGGCCTTGACCTGCGCGGCGGCGCGCATCTGTTGGCCGAGGTCAAGGTGCAGGACGTCTATCAATCGCGCATCGAGGGTATGTGGCCTTCCGTACGCGACTTGCTGCGTGAAAACCGCGAAGAGATTGGCACGATCCGGCTGGAGCCATCAACCGGCCCTGAACTGGTCGTGCGCCTGAACGAGCGGCCAGAGCAGACTCAGCGCGCCGCCGAGTTGGTGCGCACCCTTGCTACGCCCGTTGCCAGCATAACCGCCGGCGGCGCCAGCGATATCGACGTGACCACGCGCCAAGGCGCTATCGTCGTGCGTCTGTCAGAGGCCGAACAGCGCGCCACCGACGAGCGTACTGTACGGCAAGCGCTTGAAATTATCCGCCGCCGCATCGACGAGGTTGGCACGCGCGAGCCGACAATTCAGCGCCAAGGTAGCGACCGCATCCTGATCCAAGTGCCCGGCATCGGCAGCGCCACCGAGTTGAAGGAAATCATCGGCACCACCGCTCAGCTAACATTTCAGCCCGTCGTAGGCCGCGCATCATCTGCGGAAGAGCGCGCTGGCGCGGGCAACGAAGTGCTGCCGTCACTAAATGAGGACGGCGTGTTCTACGTGCTTGAGCGCGCGCCCGTTGTCACTGGCGACGAGCTGGTAGATGCGCAGCCTGATTTTGATCAGAACGGCCGGGCGGCCGTGTCCTTCCGCTTTAACCCCACAGGCGCGCGCGCGTTTGGCGAATATACGGCGGCCAATATCGGCAGCCCCTTCGCCATCGTTTTGGATGACGAGGTCATCAGCGCCCCTGTCATTCAGAGCCATATCGCCGGCGGATCGGGCATCATCACCGGTGATTTCAGCGTCGAAGAGACCACGAACCTCGCTGTTCTTTTGCGTGCGGGCGCGTTGCCTGCGGGCCTCGAATTCCTAGAAGAGCGCACTATCGGCCCCGAGCTGGGCGCTGATAGCATCGAGGCAGGCAAGATCGCCTGCATAGTCGCCTTCGGATTGGTGCTGGTCTTTATGTTCGCCAGCTATGGCCTCTTTGGCCTTTTTGCCAACATCGCACTCATCATAAACGTTGGGCTGATGTTTGGCCTGCTCAGCATGATCGGCGCCACGCTGACCTTGCCGGGCATCGCTGGTATCGTGCTGACCATCGGTATGGCGGTAGATGCCAATGTGCTGATCTTTGAGCGTATCCGCGAGGAAATGAAATCAGCCAAGGGCGCCGCCCGTGCTATTGAACTGGGGTATGAGAAGGCGCTTAGCGCTATCGTTGACGCCAATATCACCACGCTAATTACCGCCGTTATCCTTTTTGCTATGGGCAGCGGCCCGGTGCGCGGCTTTGCCATCACTCTGGGGCTGGGCATCATCACGTCGGTCTTTACCGCTATCTTTGTCACGCGCCTGATCACCATTATGTGGTTCGAGCGTAAGCGCCCCAAAACTGTGCTTCAGGGCCGGTCTCTGCGCATGGTGCGCGACCAGACAAGCGTTAATTTCTTTCGCCGCTGGAAGATGTCGATCGGCCTGTCGGTGCTATTAATCGTGGTCGCGTCGGCGTCGTTCATGCTTCAGGGCCTGAACTTTGGCATCGATTTCCGTGGCGGGACCACGATCCGTACTCAAAGCGAGCAAAGCGTCGATGTTGCGCAATACCGCGAAGCGATGCAGACCCTCGATCTGGGCGACATCAGCATTACCGAGGTGTTCGACCCCAGTTTTGGTGCGAATCAGAATGTGGCCATGGTGCGCATTCAGGCGCAGGACGAGGTTGAGGCGGTGACGCCCGAAACCATCGCCGCCGTTGAGGCCGCGTTGCAGGCGGCCGTGCCTGACATCACCTTTACCTCCGTGGAAAGCGTTGGGCCGAAGGTATCGGGCGAGCTGATCACGACGGCGGCGATTGCCGTAATACTCGCCATAAGTGCGGTATTGGTCTATATTTGGCTGCGTTTCGAATGGCAGTTTGCCGTCGGCGCGGTTGTGGCCCTATTGCATGACGTGATCCTGACCATCGGTGTATTTTCCGAGGTCCAGTTGCAATTCGATCTGGCGACTATCGCGGCACTTCTGACCATCGTGGGCTACTCGCTGAACGATACCGTGATCGTGTTTGACCGCGTTCGCGAGAACCTGCGCAAATACAAGACCAAGCCGCTGATCGAGGTGCTGAACCTTTCCATTAACGAAACGCTCAGCCGTACAATCGTGACGTCCTTCACCACGATGCTTGCGTTGCTTGCGCTCTACTTCCTCGGCGGCGATGTCATTCGTGGCTTCGTCTTTGCGATGATGTGGGGGATCGTGGTGGGTACGTACAGCTCGATCTTTGTCGCCTCTACGATGCTGTTGTGGATGGGCGTCAAGCGTGACTGGTCCAAGCCTGACGCCAATTCGGGGAATCAGTTCGCCAATGTAGAT
>JAGXGX010000208.1 GCA_024636515.1 Roseovarius sp. | reverse complement strand
CGCGCGGTTCTCTTGGGTGCGGCGGCAGGTGTTATCGCCATCGGCGTGGGCGCGCTTGGCGGCTGGGCGATCAGCCATTACGTGCTGGAGATTGAATATCGCGTGCTCTGGCCGTCGGCGCTGGTGATCGTATGCGGCGGCGTTCTGGTCACATTACTGACCGCGCTTGCATTTTCGCTTCGTCCACTTGCCGCGCGCCCTGCACAGGTGCTGAGGGCACGGGAATAGCCGAACGAAATAAAGCAAAAAAAAGCGGACCACCAAGCCCGCTTTTCTATGTTTCTTAGTGGCAATCCCTACTCGGCCGCTTCGGCATAATCCTCCATCGGCGGGCAGGTGCAGACTAGGTTTCGGTCGCCATAAACGTTGTCGACGCGGTTCACTGATGGCCAATATTTGTCCACGCGGAAGGCACCCGGCGGGAAGCAGCCTTGCTCGCGGCTGTAAGGGCGATCCCAATCGCGCACCAGATCCTCCATCGTGTGTGGCGCGTGCTTTAGCGGGTTGTTCTCCGCGTCAATCTTGCCCTCTTCGACGTCACGGATTTCCTGACGGATCGCCAGCATCGCGTCGCAAAAACGGTCCAACTCGGCCTTGGTCTCGCTCTCGGTCGGCTCGACCATCAGCGTGCCGGCAACCGGCCAACTCATCGTTGGCGCGTGAAAGCCGCAATCGATCAGACGCTTGGCGATATCATCAACGGTGATATTCGCCGATTCGGCAAAGGGCCGCGTATCAAGGATGCACTCATGCGCCACTCGCCCATTTTTACCCTTATAGAGGACGTCATACGACCCCTCGAGCCGCTTGGCGATGTAGTTGGCATTCAAGATCGCCACCCGCGTCGCCTGTGTCAGGCCCTCGCCGCCCATCATCAGGATATACGCCCAGCTGATCGGCAAAAGCGAAGGCGAGCCGAACGGCGCGGCAGATACCGGCCCCTCGGTGCCGCCCGTATGCGGATGGCCCGGCAGATAGGGTATGAGATGCGATTTGACACCGATCGGCCCCATGCCCGGCCCGCCCCCGCCATGCGGAATGCAGAAGGTCTTGTGCAGGTTAAGGTGGCTGACGTCACCGCCCAGATCGCCGGGGCGCGACAGACCCACCATCGCATTCATGTTGGCCCCGTCGATATAGACCTGACCCCCATGTTCGTGCGTGATCTTGCACACGTCGATCACCGTCTCCTCGAACACGCCATGCGTGCTGGGGTAGGTGATCATGCAGGCCGCCAATGCATCTGAATGCTTGCTCGCTTTGGCGCGGAAATCGTCAAGATCAATATCGCCTCGTTCGTCGCACTTGACCGGCACGACCTTCCAGCCGACCATCTGCGCACTGGCCGGATTGGTGCCATGCGCGTTGGTGGGGATAAGGCAGACGTTGCGACCCCCCTGCCCGTTTTCGCGGTGGTATGCCGCAATCGATAGCAGGCCCGCATATTCGCCCTGCGCGCCCGAATTGGGCTGCATCGAGATGGCGTCATAGCCGGTAATATCACACAGCTTCGCGCTTAGATCGTCGATCAGTTCGTGATATCCCTCGGCCTGATCGCGCGGCACGAACGGGTGCATACGCGAAAACTCACGCCAGCTGACCGGCATCATTTCGGCGGCAGAGTTCAGCTTCATCGTGCAACTGCCCAGAGGGATCATCGCACGGTCCAGCGCCAGATCACGGTCGGCAAGGCGGCGCATATAGCGCATCATTTCCGTCTCGGCCCGGTTCATGTGAAATACCGGATGCGTCAGGTAGTCGGACGTGCGGTGCATATTTTCGGGCACGCGGTATTCCGGCGTGAAGTCATCGTCGGCATCCGTGATCCCGAAGGCGCGCCAAACACTTTCGATGTTCTGGGAACGCGTGCACTCGTCGACGGAGATGCCAACGCGGGTCTCGCCGACACGGCGCAGGTTGATCCCCTCGTCCACTGCCGATTTCAACACGGCGGCCTGAAGGGGGCCGACATCGACGGTGATGGTGTCAAAGAACGCCTGCGGATCTACCTGAAATCCCGCCGCCTCCAGCCCGTTGGCCAAACGAACAGTCTTGCGATGGATGCGCTGCGCGATGGCTTGCAAGCCCTTCGGTCCGTGGAAAACCGCATACATCGACGCCATGACCGCCAGCAGCGCCTGCGCGGTGCAAACGTTGCTGGTCGCTTTCTCGCGGCGGATATGCTGCTCGCGTGTTTGCAGGCTCAGGCGGTATGCCCGGTTGCCGTGGCTGTCGATACTGACGCCCACGATCCGTCCCGGCATCGCGCGCTTGTAATCATCGCGGCAGGCCATGTAGGCGGCGTGCGGCCCGCCATAGCCAAGCGGAACGCCAAAGCGCTGTGTGCTGCCCACGGCGATATCGGCATCCATCGCGCCCGGCTCTTTCAGCAGGCACAGGGCCAGCGGATCGGCTGAGACGATGCCAATGGCGCCCTCTGCGTGCAGTTGCGCGATGTGATCGGTGAAATCACGCACATGGCCGTAGGTGCCGGGGTACTGGAACAGGGCGCCGAACACTTTGCTTGCGTCCATCTTGTCCGGGTTGCCGACGATCACCTCAATGCCCAGCGGGGCCGCGCGGGTCTGGACCAGCGCGATGTTCTGCGGATGACAATCGCGATCGACGAAGAACGCCTTGGCCTTGGATTTGGCCACGCGCTGCGCGGTCGTCATTGCCTCGGCGCAGGCCGTCGCCTCGTCCAAGAGCGACGCGTTGGCGATCTCCAGCCCGGTCAGGTCGCTGATCATGGTTTGGAAGTTTAGCAGCGCCTCCAGCCGCCCTTGCGAAATCTCGGGCTGGTACGGCGTATAGGCCGTGTACCACGCCGGGTTTTCAAAGATGTTCCGCTGGATCGCAGGCGGTGTCACCGTGCCGTGATACCCTTGGCCGATCAGCGAGACCAAGACCTTGTTTTTGCCCGCCACTTTCCGCATGTGATGCAGCAGCTCGCGCTCGGACTTGGCTTTGCCAAAATCCAGCGGCTTCTTCTGACGGATCTCCTTTGGCACTGTCTCGTCGATCAGAGCGTTCAGGCTGCTCGCCCCCAAAACTTTGAGCATCTCGGCCATCTCGTCGGGCGAGGGGCCGATATGACGTCGGTTGGCGAAATCATAAGGCAGATAATCGGTGGGCTCGAACGCCATGTCACACTCCATCAGATATGGGGGATAAGGGGTGGGCCACAGCAGTGGCCCGACCGTGCTTTATCTTGGCATAAATATTCATACGCACTAGCCGCGGGCGCGTTTGCCTGCCGCAAATTGGGCCTTAGCCGATGAACTTTTTGTAGGCCGCCTCGTCCATCATGTCGTCAAGCTGGCTCATGTCGTCCGCCTTCATCTTGAACATCCAGCCTTTGCCGATGGCATCGTCGTTGACCGTGCTGGGCGCGTCTGTCAGCGCCTCGTTCACCTCGACGATTTCGCCATCGATAGGAGCCAGAATATCACTGGCGGCCTTGACGCTTTCGATGACGACAACATCGTCATCCTTGACCACCTCTTTGCCCACATCAGGCAGTTCGATGAAAACGATATCGCCCAGTTGCTCGGCTGCGTGTTCGGTTATGCCGACGACGATCACGTCATCCTCGACGCGCAGCCACTCGTGCTCTTCTGTGTATTTCATGCCTGGGATCTCCCTTGGATTATCAACGTTTGAAGTTTGCGGGTTTAAACGGTAGCGCCACGATTGTGGCGGCCATACGCTTGCCACGCACCTCGCCATAAACGGTGGTGCCGGGCGATGCCAGATCGACGGGAACATAGCCCATCGACATCGGGGCCTCGATACTGGGGCCAAAGGCGCCAGAGGTGACGGTGCCGATTGCTTCGCCGCCTGTCTCATCGGCAAAAAGGGCGGTGCCCTCGCGCATCGGGGCCCGCCCCTCTGGTGACAGGCCCACGCGGCGGCGATCCGCGCCAGATACCAGCTGCGGCAGGATGACATCGGCGCCGGGAAAGCCGCCCTCGCGCTTGCCGCCCGAGCGGCGGACCTTTTGGATGGCCCAGCCCAGATTAGCCTCGACCGGGTTGGTTTTAGCGTCGATGTCGTGACCATAGAGGCACAATCCCGCCTCCAGCCGCAGGCTGTCGCGCGCGCCAAGTCCGATAGGCTCCACTGCGTCTTGATCCAGCAGCGCGCGGGCAAATTCCTCCGCGCGGCCGTCCTCGACCGAAATCTCGTAGCCGTCCTCGCCGGTGTAGCCCGAGCGCGAGAGCCAAAGATCGCCCCAGTCCGACGGCAGAATTGCAATATCCATAAAGCGCATTGCAGCTGCGCCGGGCACAATCGCCTCCAGCACCGCCTCGGCCTCCGGGCCTTGCAGGGCCACCAGCGCACGGTCTGTGACGGGCAAAACCTCGCAGCCCGGCATCTGTTCGGTCATGCGCTGAATATCGGCATCCTTGCAGCCCGCATTAACGACGACGAATAGCTCCTCACCGCGGCGGGCCAGCATCAAGTCATCCTCGATTCCGCCTGCATCATTGGTGAACATCGCATAGCGCTGACGCCCATCGTGCAGGCCGGCCACATCGACGGGCACCAGTGCCTCCATCGCGGTGGCCACCTCGGCGTAGCCGCCGGGCGCGCGGACGATGACCTGCCCCATATGGCTGACGTCAAAGAGGCCGGCACGCGCGCGGCAGTGCAGATGCTCCTTCATCACGCCAAGGGGGTATTGCACGGGCATGTCGTAGCCCGCGAATGGGACCATCTTGGCCCCCAGTTCGCGGTGCAGCGCGTTCAACACCGTCGTCTTCAGATCGCTCATTCCGGCCTCCTGCCATGGCTGCCGGGTTGATGGGACTCAACTTCGGCATCGCAACAGCGCAATGGCCTGCAATGCAAGCCGCGCCACGATGCCCCCTCTGTCCTTTGGCCTGAGATCGCTATCCCTTCGGCGGCACCAGAACGGTGCACTCTCCAGAGTTCTGATGATTGAAAAGGTCCTGTCGCCTGAGAGTTTCCGGGGCGGTTGCTCCTTCGGCACTGACGCTTGCCAGTTCTCCCGATCCAATCATTGTCTACGCTAGTATACCGCCACGCGGGCGGCAAGGGAAATTGAGACGTAGGGCGCGATACGGGCAAGCGCTACGCGCTTGATTTCGAGCGCAAACTACGCGACCTCTGTAGTGAATTAAATCGAAGGCCACCAATGACCGCCCCCTCGCACGCCTATTTCTTTGGCTACGGAAGCCTCGTTAATCGCGACACGCATACGTTCAAGGACGCCCACCCCGCGCGCTTGAACGGCTGGCGTCGCACGTGGCGGCCGACAAATCTGCGCGAGGTCGCGTTTTTGTCTGTCATTCAGGACGATAGCGCTTGGATCCACGGCCTAATCGCGCCCGTTCCTAATGACGATTGGCACGCGCTGGATATCCGTGAGGGCGCGTACAACCGACTGCCCGCCGAGCATATGATCGAGCACCCCCTGCCTCACACGCCGCAGATCGCCGTATATTCGGTGCCAGAGGGTCCGCGCGGAGCGCCAACAGGCGGCCATCACCTACTGCTCAGCTATATCGACGTGGTTACCCAAGGCTACTTGCGCGAATTCGGCGAGGATGGCGCGCAGCATTTCTTTGACACGACGGATGGCTGGGACGCGCCGGTGTTGGATGACCGGGAAGAGCCGCATTATCCGCGCGCCTGTCGCCTCAGCCGCAGCGAGACGGACGTCGTCGATACAGCACTTGCGCGATTGCAGGTGCAAATGCGCCGCGCTTAGCCGCGCGCGCGGATCACTTGCAGCAGCGGCAGCACTTGCGCCATCTCCGGCCCGTGCGCTTGCCCGGTCAGCGCCTTGCGCAGCGGCATGAACAGCGCTTTGCCCTTGCGGCCCGTCTCTTCCTTGACCGCAGTGGTCCAGCTAGCCCAACTGCCTTCGTCCAGCGGCCCTTCGGGCAGCAGCGTCATAGCCTCGGCGATGAATTCGGCGTCGCCGTCCTCGATCACAGGCTCGGCGCCGTCGCGGAACATGATCCACCAGGCGTCCAGATCGGCGAGCGTGGTGATGTTTCCACGCGTGACCTCCCAGAACTGGGTGGCCAGATCGTCAGGCACGCCCAGCGCGGCGATGCGCGCCTTCACCTCGGCGTAGTCCAGCCCTTGCAGGTAATGCGCCGTCAGCGGAAACAGGTCCTGCACATCGAATTTCGTCGGGGCTGAGCCAAAGCGCGTGATGTCAAAGCCGCCTAGCAGCGTCTCCATATCGGTGCGCAGCTCGACCGGGTCAGCGGACCCCAGACGCGCCATCAGGCTCAGCAGCGCGGCGGGCTGGATGCCTTGTTCGCGTAGATCGCGCAAGGACAGCGTGCCAAGACGCTTGGACAGCGATTCGCCCTGCGGGCCAGTCAGCAGCGAGTGATGCGCAAAGTTCGGCACATGCCCGCCCAGCGCCTCAATGATCTG
>JAGXGX010000207.1 GCA_024636515.1 Roseovarius sp. | reverse complement strand
TGCGCATCCAAACTGCCCGACGCTCAGGCGGCCTACGAATCAGCGCATACGCTCAATGCTGTGCTGCTGGGCGGCGTGAATTTCATGCTGCATAGCTGTGGTTGGCTTGAGGGCGGTCTTGTTGCCAGCTTTGAGAAGTTTGTAATCGACGCCGACCAACTGGGCGTTCTACACCATCTGGCGCGCGGTGTGGCGCATGACGAAAACGGTCAAGCCATGGATGCCATACGCGAAGTTGGACCAGGCGGGCATTACCTGGGCTGTGCCCACACTCAGGCCAATTTCAAGGACGCGTTCTGGCGCACCGAACTGCTGGACTACAAACCGTTCGAGACGTGGGATGAGGAGGGCGCGCGCGACACAATGACGCTGGCCAACCTACGGATGCACCGGATGCTGGACACGTACCAGCGCCCTGCGCTGGATCAGGGCATCACCGATGCGCTGGACGAATACATCGCGAAAAAGAAGGCGTCGATGCCCGACGCCTTCATGTAATACCCAAGGCTCCACGCGGCCCTTATTTTCAGGCCGCGTGGGCCACGCGCAGGATCTGCGCCTCGCCCATCATGGCGATCAAGATCTCAACGTGCTTTGCCGCAGAATAGCGCGTGCGATCACTCTGGCGTTGCTGGTTCAGCGCATCCTCCATTTCCACCAAATGGGCCAGCGCCGCGGCGCTGCGTGGCAGCGTGCCATATCCGAAATGATGGCGCAGATGCGCATCGCGGCGGTATTCGGCAGCGCCGATGCGCGCAGCGCGGATCAAGAGGCGCGGACGGCGCATGCTGTCTAGGGCTTTTAGGATGTCAGGCATCTGAGGTCTCCAATCTGAATTACGACCTTTTGATGGCACAACTATGGCGGGTGTTGCGCAATGTGGCGATTCAACGGTCGCACCTGTTTCTGTTTGTTTACACATTGGAAACCATTGTTGCCAAACCGTTTACAATTAACGAACCGGTAACTTTTTCTCGCATAGGTTGCATACCGAAACGTGGATAAGTCTGTGGAAAACCAGCGTCGATGGGGCAAAGACCTCACGAAAGAACGCCGCGATCAGGCACAAAGAAGGGTAGAGATGTTGAATTGGGGAACAGACAGCGGCAACGCGCTTCGCGTGCCGTCATGGGTGCCGCAAGGGGCGATGTTATACCTCGCCCATACAGAGCAGGGATCGTCGATCCGTGCGCTGGCGCGGCAGAATGGCTGTCATGCCTCTACGGTTCTGCGCCGTATTCGCAACATCGAAACCCGCCGCGACGATCCTATGGTAGACGAGGCCCTGCGCCGTCTCGGTTGCAGCATTACCCCGCGAGAAAAGGCCGGCTCCCACCCTCAGGAGACTGCCATGAAGACACAGATCAAAGAAATGCCAGCTGATGTTGCCGAAGTGACCGAAGCACAGTTGATGCGCGAGGGGGGGCGCATCCTGCGCCGTTTGGCCAAGGCGGGGGCAGTTCTGGCCGTTGCCGCACAGATGGACAAGGCTGTTGTGGTACGCGGTGACGGCGCAGGCGATCCGACGCGCACGGCTGTGGTTGATCGGGCTGTGGCCGAGGCGATGGCGCTAAAAGGGTGGATCGCCTGCGATACCCCGGGCCGCCTAGCGCGGTATCACATCACCAAGGCTGGCCGTACGGCACTGGGCGCGATGCTGGCCGAGTCGGAAAACCGCGCATCAGGCTTTGCCGACGCCCAGGCGCCTTTCAGTGCAAAAGAGGGGGCCGAGGCGGCACCCGGCCGCGTGCGCTACAGCGCCTGCGACAGCCCTTTGGCCGCACTGGCCCGGCGGCGCGGGCGTGACGGCGCACGCTTTGTCCCTGATGATTTGGTGCGCGCGGGCGAGCGTCTGCGCGAAGATTTTGAGCTGTCCCAGATGGGCCCGCGCGTAACGCAGGACTGGAGTCGATTTTTGACCGCGCCCGGCGGCGGCGGTGGCACTGGGGGCCATGCCCGCGGCTTTGAAGCGGCCCGGCGACGGGTTGAGGGTGCATTGCACGATCTGGGGCCTGGTCTGGGTGATATTGCACTGCGCTGCTGCTGCCACCTAGAAGGGTTGGAGAAGGCCGAAAAGCGTATGGGCTGGTCCGCGCGCTCGGGCAAGATCGTGCTGCGCATCGCGCTGCAACGGCTCAAGCGGCACTATGACGAACTGGGCGATGCAGGCGGAATGATTGGGTGAATTCTTTCATCACCCCCCGACGATGACGCCCACTGTGTAGGCGACCACGGCGCAGACGGTGCCGACCAGCACCGTCTCGCTCACGGCGCGGGCCCACCGCTCGCCCGTGGCGCTCCAGCGTAGAAGGCCCAGCGCGACCAGCGCGAACAGTGTCGCGCCGACCGACAACCAAAACGTCTGCGGCTCAGGGTCGAACAGGAAATAGGGGATGAGGGGCACAGCGCCGAAAATGACAAAGGACAAGAAGGTCATGAAGCCCGAAAGAGCAGGGTTTTCCTCATCGGGGTCCAGCATCCCAAACTCGTAGGACATCATCAGATCGCCAGTGATCTGCGGGTGTCGGATCAGAAGATCGGCGAGGGTGCCTGCATCAGCGTCCGGCACGCCGCGTTGCTGCAAAATATGAAGCAGTTCTGAGCGCTCCTGCGCGGGGTTCTCGGTGATTTCGACCATCTCGCTGGCGCGGCGGTTGCGATACAGGTCATGCTGCGAGCGCATCGACAGGAATTCACCCAGTCCCATGCTGACCGCATCGGCGAAAAGGTTGGCAAGGCCAAAAACAAGGACGGCGATTCCGCCGATCTGTGCAACCCCATCTGCCTGCGCCCCGGCAAAGCCTGCAACGATGGCGAAGGTGGTGACGATACCGTCATTGCCGCCGTAGACGATCTGTTTCAGAAATTCCTGAGTGCGGCTGAGGGCATGTGCCTCGCGCCGGTGCGTGTCCCAATCCATCGCGGCCTCTTTTATACTGCACGCAGTGTAGAAGGCAGTGCTGGTCAGGTCCAGAAACGATGGCGCACTGCTATCGCGAGGCAGCGAGCAAGAAAAGAGCGGGCCAATAAGCCCGCTCTTCCGCATCTTTGTAGTATAACCAGATCACTTCAGATCAAAGCGGTCCGCGTCCATCACCTTGGTCCAGGCAGCGACGAAATCACGCACGAAACGCGGCTGCGCATCATCCTGTGCGTAGACTTCAGCGACGCTGCGTAGCTGCGAATTAGAGCCAAATACCAGATCGGCGCGTGTGCCAGTATAGCGCACCTCGCCGGTCTTGCGATCCTTGGCCTCGAATGCGTCCTGATCTTCGTCCGTGCTGGTCCACTCGATATCCATACGCAGCAAGTTGACGAAGAAATCGTTAGTCAACTGGCCCGGACGATCCGTCAGAACACCGTGCTTGGTGCCGCCATGATTGGCACCCAGCGCCCGAAGGCCACCAACCAGAACCGCCATTTCAGGCGCCGACAGGTTCAATAGCTGCGCGCGGTCGATCATCAGATGTTCGGCCTTCACGCTGAACTTTTGCTTTTGGTAATTGCGGAAACCGTCTGAAACAGGCTCCAGCACGTCGAAGCTCTCGACATCGGTCTGCTCGGCACTGGCGTCAGTGCGGCCCGGATGGAATGGAACATCCAGCGTGTGACCCGCATCGACCGCGGCCTTTTCCACCGCAGCCACGCCGCCGAGCACAATCAGATCGGCGAGTGACACATGCTTGGCAAAACCTTCCTTAATCGATTCCAACTTATCCAGTACCTTTGCCAGACGGGCAGGCTCATTCGCTTCCCAATCCTTTTGCGGAGCCAGCCGAATGCGAGCGCCGTTTGCGCCGCCGCGATGGTCCGAACCGCGATAGGTGGAGGCCGACGCCCAAGCGACGAACACCAGATCGGCAATCGAAACGCCACTGTCCAGAATTTGGCTCTTGAGCGATTTGATATCGGCGGCGTCCACCAGTGGATGATCGGCAGCAGGAATGGGATCCTGCCAGATCAGATCCTCGGCTGGTACGTCTTTGCCCAGATAACGCGTCTTGGGGCCCATATCACGGTGGGTCAGCTTGAACCACGCGCGCGAGAATGCCTTTGCATATGCCTCAGGGTCTTTGTGGAAGCGGCGCGCGATCTTCGCGTACTCCGCGTCGAACCTCATGGCCAGATCGGCTGTCGTCATCATCGGCGGATGCATCTTGCCCGCTTCATGTGCGTCGACGACCATATGCTCGGGCTTGGGATCCTTTGGCGTCCATTGCTGTGCGCCAGCGGGGCTTTTGGTCAGAACCCACTCGTTATCGAACAAAACGTCGAAATAGCCCATGTCCCAAGTTGTTGGGTTCGGCTTCCAAGCACCTTCGATGCCAGATGTAGTGGCGTGGATGCCATGGCCAGTCTCGTGGCTGTTCTTCCAGCCAAGCCCCATATGCGCCATGTCGCCGGACTCGGGCTCGGGGCCCATGTAAATGGGATCTGTCGCGCCGTGCGCCTTGCCAAAGGTGTGACCGCCAGCAATCAGCGCCACGGTTTCCTCGTCATCGACGCCCATGCGGGTAAAGGTCTCGCGAATATCATAGCCCGACGCAACAGGATCGGGGTTACCGTCCGGCCCTTCGGGGTTGACGTAAATCAGGCCCATCTGAACGGCGGCAAGGGGGTTGTCCATGATGCGCTCGCCGGAATAGCGGCTGCCTTCTTTGTCCGAGGTTTGCAGCCATTCGGCCTCTGCGCCCCAGTACACGTCCTCTTCAGGTGCGTAGATATCGGCGCGTCCGCCGCCAAAGCCAAAGATAGGACCGCCCATCGATTCGATGGCAACGTTGCCGGCGAGGATAAGCAGGTCAGCCCAGCTGAGGTTGTCACCGTACTTCTTCTTAATCGGCCATAGCAGGCGGCGCGCCTTATCGAGGTTGCCGTTGTCGGGCCAGCTGTTCAGCGGTGCGAACCGCTGGTTGCCGGTGTTAGAGCCTCCGCGCCCGTCGGCGGTGCGGTAGGTGCCAGCTGAATGCCAAGCCATGCGGATAAATAGTGGGCCATAGTGACCGTAATCGGCGGGCCACCAATCCTGACTGTCGGTCATCAGGGCGTGCAAATCGGATTTCACAGCGTCCAGATCGAGCTTTTTGAATGCCTCTGCGTAGTTAAAATCTGCGCCCATCGGATTGGGGCTGCGGCCATGCTGGTGCAGTACGTTGACGGGCAGTTGATCGGGCCACCAGTCGCGATTCGTGCGCTTGGCTTTGTTCGTGACGGGGCATTTCAGATTGCCGTCCATGGTGTTTCCTCCTTTGGGGCGCCTGCCGGAGCGGTGCGCCTGATGTGTTCGCCGATTCCTAAGCGCGAGGCATCTGGAACCATTCCAAGTTGAACATGAGCGTTTCACGCCATAAATGCAAATTGCAGTTTCTTCTGATATCGATAAGGTAAGACTATGAGCGTCACCCTACGCCAACTGAGCTACTTTCGCGCTTTGGCCGAGCATCGTCATTTTGGCCGGGCGGCTGCATCCGTCTCGGTCTCGCAGCCGGCGCTATCAGTACAGATTCGCGATCTTGAGCAGAGCTTGGGCCAGCCACTGGTCGAACGCCGGGCGCGCGATGTGGTGCTGACGCCTTTCGGTCGCCTAATGCTAACCCACGCCGAGGGGGTCGCCGAGGGTATGCGTAGCATGGAGGAGGCGGCGCGCTGGCATGGTGGGCTGTCGGGGCGTCTTCGGATCGGGCTTATCTCGACGCTGGCGCCATATCTGCTGCCCGGCACGCTTGAGGCGCTGAGGAGCGACGACATCTCCATGGACGTACAGGTGCAGGAGGCAAAGACGGATCGCCTGATTGCCGATTTGGTCGCGGGCCGTCTGGATGCTGCCGTTATGGCGTTGCCCGTCGAGGCGTCGGGCCTCGTGGCACAGTCGTTGTTTGAGGATCGGTTTCTGCTGGCCGGCAGCGCGGCGCGGCTGGACGCGATGGACAGCGGGGCCGAGACACTACGTCCAGATGGGCTGGGTGCTCAGCAACTTTTGCTTCTGGAGGACGGGCATTGCCTGACCGATCAGGCGCTGGATTTATGCGGCAGGGGCAGGGGCCATGCGCAGATTGATATGGGCGCGTCGTCGTTGGCCACGCTGACACGGCTGGTTGCCGCCGGCTTTGGCCTGACCCTGATGCCCGAACTGGCCGCTGAAGCGGAGGTGCGCGGCGCG
>JAGXGX010000206.1 GCA_024636515.1 Roseovarius sp. | reverse complement strand
CCTGCAAAGCGGCCCGCGAGGGCCGAGGCGAGGTCAATAAACAGCTGGCCCAGACCGATGCGCGTGGCCATTACGCCGAACAGCACGAAGTGGAACACGTAGGTCGAAATCACGCCCAGCGCGGTGCCGTAAATACCCTGAGAGGTCAGGTATAAATGATTGACGATGTTGGTCCAGCTCGCGCCGGGATGCGTCAGCACGCCGGGCATAGACTGGCCGAAATAGGCGTAGGCCATGAACAGGATGGCGATCAACGGCAGCGGCCAACCCATCGCGCGGCGTGTCGCCTCCATCAGCACGACGATCAGAACGGTGCCCATCACCACGTCGATCATCAGCGGATTGCCGACGCGGAAGGCCAGATCGTTGAACACCCACGGCACGTATAGTGCGGCGACTATCCCCGCTGCGGCAAGGATCCAGTCGGCGATAGGTATGCCCATCGGCGTGGCGAGCGTGTTTCGCGGCGCGGGCCGCGCGCCAAAGACGGTGAACGAAAAGAAGATCAGACCCAGCGTGAACGCCAGATGCGTGCCGCGATGCACGGTGGCCTGCGGGATGCCGAAACCGGCGGTGTAGAAGTGATAGCATGACAGCACGAACAGCGCGCCACCGACGAGCCATTTCATGCTGGGCAGCAACGGGCGAAAGCGGACTTCTGGATCGTATCTCTCTTCCAGAGCCTTCATTTCCGCGTCGGTCATTTCCTTGACGCGCTCCGCTTCGGATGCCTGTGACATTGCCGCCTCGCTGGTAGATGTGTGGGGATGCAAAAAAACCGGCCCGCGCGTGGCGGGCCGGTATGGTCTGGGCGTTGATTATTCGATCAGGCCCTGCTCGCGATAGAACTTCTCGGCGCCGGGGTGCAGCGGGATGCCGACACCGTCGAGGGCCGTTTCGACCGTAATAACCTTGCCCTTCTGGTGGCCGGAATCCAGCAGCTTGCGGGTGTTTTCATTCCACAAGGCAGCTGTGATGCCATAGATCAGATCTTTGGGCTGATCGGCACTGGTCACCCATTGGGCGCCGACCGAGAGGGTGGTGACATCGTCTGTCACGCCCTCATAGGTGCCGCCGGGCACGACGTTCTCGGCAAAGAAGGTGTATTCGCCAGTTACGGCCTCAGCCTCGGCTCCCGAGATAGGGATGAGGACGATGTCTTCTTGGCTCGCCAGTTCGGCGATGGCACCAGCGGGGAAGCCACCAACAAAGAAGAACGCGTCCATCGCGCCATCGCGCATCCGGTCAGCTGCCTGATCGGGCTTGAGGAAGTTGGCCTTGATATCGTCTTCGGTCAGGCCGTAGGCGCCAAGGATGATACGTGCGTCTACCAGCGTGCCAGAGCCCGGCTCATCCAGCGACACGTTCTTGCCCTTCAGGTCGGCGACGGATGTGATACCCGACGATGCTGAGGCGACCAGGTGGATCGTCTCGGGGTAAAGGTTGGCAATGGCGCGCAGGTTATCAACCGCGTCACGGCCTTCCCAGATGCCCGTGCCGGTCTGCGCCCACGTGGCGACATCCGACTGCGAGAAACCCGATTCCAGCGTGCCGCCAGCGATCGCGTTGATGTTGGCAACCGAGCCGTTGGCCGACAGGGCCGATGCGATCAGTCCGGGATAGCCGCACGATCCGCCCTCTTCGCATGCGCGCGAACCGGGAGGCGCCGAAATCGCGTTCGCGATCAGGCCGCCGATTGGATAGTAGGTGCCGGACGTGCCGCCGGTGCCGATGCGGAAAAACTGCGGCTCCTGCGCAGCGGCGACGGAGCCGACGACCATCATCGCCGCGCCCAGAGTGGCAGTGCGGATGACGCGTGTGAAACTCGTTTTCATGAGGGTTCCTCCTTGAACTCTATGAGATATGAAACGCGAATAAACTACAGCGCATAGGGCAATGCAATGAGGAAGGTTGTTAGGGCGCGCGCGCCTGCCCGCGCGAGTGAGCATATGCTCGCCCGGCGGGCAATGCGCTTTATTTCAGGTGGGTAGGCGCGCCCTAGGTCCGGCGCTCTACTTTCCCGCGTCGACGGCATCCTCTACGGTGCGCAGGCCAGTGCGCGGGGATTGAACCAGCACGGCCATGTTGCCGGGCTTATGCTCGTTCCGCAGCATTTTCAGATGAGCGGCAGGGATATCTGCCCACGGGAACACCTCGGACATGCAGGGGTCCAGCCGCCGTTCGACCATCAGATTGTTGGCCGCGCTGGCTTGCTTCAGGTGGGCGAAATGCGAGCCTTGCAGGCGTTTTTGGTGCATCCACATATAGCGAACGTCAAAGGTGCAGTTGAAGCCTGTGGTGCCGGCGCAGATCACAACCATCCCGCCCTTTTTGCAAACCAGCGCGGAGACCGGGAATGTTGCCTCGCCTGGATGTTCGAACACAATGTCGACGCTGACGCCCTTGCCGGTGATCTCCCAGATCGCCTTGCCAAATTTGCGCGCCTCTTTTAGCCAAGCGTTGTATTCGTCAGTATTCACCTTGGGCAACTGCCCCCAGCAGTTGAAATCCTTGCGATTGATCGCGCCCTTGGCGCCCAGCGCCATGACGAATTCGCGCTTGTCCTCTTCGGAGATGACCGCAATCGCGTTAGCGCCTGCCGTGTTGATCAACTGGATCGCGTAGGAGCCGAGGCCCCCCGACGCGCCCCAGACCAGCACATTCTGACCGGGTTTCAGGTCGTGCGGCTCGTGGCCGAACAGCATCCGGTAGGCAGTGGCCAGCGTCAGGGTGTAGCAGGCCGATTCCTCCCATGTCAGATGCTTGGGGCGCGGCATCAATTGCTGCGCCTGCACATTGGTGAACTGGGCAAAGCTGCCATCCGGCGTCTCGTATCCCCAGATGCGCTGCGAGGGCGAAAACATGGGATCGCCGCCATTGCATTCCTCGTCGTCGCCATCGTCCTGATTGCAGTGGATGACCACCTCGTCGCCCACCTTCCAGCGGCGCACCTTGTCGCCCACGGCCCAGACGACGCCAGCGGCGTCAGAGCCTGCGATATGGTATTCGGCCTTGTGCACATCAAACGGGCTGATCGGCTGGCCGAGGCCCGCCCAGACGCCGTTGTAATTCACCCCGGCGGCCATCACCAGAACCAGCACTTCGTTGCTGTCCAGCACCGGCACATCGACGACCTCTTGCTTAAAAGACTTGTCGGGCTCGCCGTGCCGCTCGCGTCGGATCGTCCATGCGTACATCTGCTTGGGGACGTAGCCCATCGGGGGCATTTCGCCGACCTCATACAGATCTTTTTCAGGTGCGTCATAACGCGCGATGCCGGTGTCGGTGTCCAGAGCCATGATTTGGGCCTTTCTGTCTAAGCGGTGCCGCGATGCAGAATCGCGTGCGTCGGCCTTTGAAATATCGGGCCGTGCGCAACAATGCAATGACCGGAGGTTGTTTATTGTAACTTTATGACCCAGCAGGCGCAGAAAGATCCAATGCAGGCGCAGCATTGCAGGGCAGCAGGTGCGCTATGGAATTGGCATAGTACAGCAGCAAGGGTGCGCCCTCTTGCGTCATAGACCAGCCTCTATCGCCGCCCATGATGGCACCCCGCGAGGCGAGCATCGCGCAGGCCTTTGCGATGCCAGCCTCTACATCAGCAATCATTACTGGCGCCTCGGCCCCGGTTTGCAACATCTTCTGTACCTCGGCGATCAGCGCAGCGTCATCCAGCGGCGCATCGCTACGAAGCATGGCCCGCGCCACCATCGGCACGCTCAGCATCGGCATTATCGTCCTGATCCGGCCCATCAGGTCGCGCCCCAGATCCGCCAGCGACGGGGTATCGCCATAATCGCTAAGCCGGATGGGATCTGCGAATACGACCGCCGCCGTGCCAAACCGGGCGGACCGGCCCAGAATACGCTGCCACGCGATGCGCATTGCCGACCGCAGTACCGCCGTTTTGCGCGCTGGAAACCTGCGATCGCCGCGCGTGCTGGCCGCGATTAGCACATTATCCTCCAGCACACGGTCGTAGTTGATCGCGACCGGCACGAATACCACGTCGCGCCCGCCGGGCTTCCATCCCTCGACCACGTAGGACAGCAGGCCCAACTTGGCGGGCCTCAGCGTGCCATCCAGTGTTAGCCCGCCCTCGGGAAAGATAGCCTGCGTCACGCCGCCCGTCGTCGCCATCTGCACATACCGCGCTAGCACCGTACGATAGAGGCCCCCGCGCGACCGGCGGCGGATGAAATAGGCGCCCATCGCCTTGATGATGCGATTCAGCGGCCAGACGCGCGCCCATTCGCCCACCGCATAGGATAGCGCCGACGATCGCGCGGCCAGCGTCGTGACCAGCACGTAATCCATGTTGCTGCGATGATTCATGATGAAAATCATCGTCGCGTCCTTGTCGATCCCCTCGACAATCGCACGGTTTCGCGGCCCGGTCTGCACATCATAGAGCGTCTGCGCCAGCCAGTTGGCCAGCCGCGTGCCAAAGCTGAAATAGGCGAATGCGCTAAAGCTGGGGACGATTTCGCGCGCATAGCTGCGCGCTTTTTCAAAGGCGACGTCCTCGCGCACCATGTTTTTGGCGGCGTACGCCACGATGGCCTGCGTCACGTCAGGGTCATAGACCAACCGCTGAATCATATCACTGCGCCGGGCCAGCTTGAACGGCTCGATGGGTCGCGTCAGGCGGGTGTTCAGTTTTGCCACCGCTTTTTCCAGCCTGCGGCGAAAGAACCAGCGCACCGAGGGAAACAGAAAATGCGAGGCAAAGGTGACCGCCGCGAAGGCAATCAGCAAAATCAGCGCCCAGAGGGGCATAGCCACGGTGGATGTCATCGTCGCCCCTCTGATTGGCCGCGTCCTGCCACATACATACGGCAGGGCGCGGCGCGCGTCACTTTTGCTGCATTCCGGCCAGCACCGCGATCAATGCCCGTTGGTCCACTTCGATCAGACCGCGCCGCGGCCGGTCAAGGTCGATGATCATGAACACCAGTAAAACAATCAGCGCCAGCATCAGATAAACGGGTGTGGCCGGCGCCGTCCCAGCAAGGCCTGACGAAAAGCCCAGCATCGCGCCCGACAGAATGAACGTGCCAAATAGCATGAACAGCACGATCTCGGGCACGTGCCGCTCAATAGCGGCATCGCGCGTGCCCAGCGCATCAATCATATCATTCAGCGAAGCGGCATAGCTGACGGCAGCGGGGCCGCCCTTGGCCTCTGCATGTGCCGACGCCTCTACCCACAGATCCGCAAACGCCGCCTCCGCATTAGTGATAAGGCGGGCACGGCGCTGATGCTGATCTGCCGATACCTCAGCGGCCTCTAGCCGCAGGCGGGTATACCGGCGCAAATCGGCCTGCGCCTCGATGCGCATATCCTCAGGCAGGAAATCGGTGCGCAGCCATGCGGTACCGATCGCGTTCGCCTCCTGCACCACAGCGGCAGAACGTGTGTCATGTCGAGACAGGCCCAGCGAAAAGGTAAAGCCCAAGAGCAGCGCCAACAGACCCAGCATGGAGCCTTGGACGGCGGTGGTCTGACTGCGCCCCTCCTCGGATTGGTTGCGATGACTGCGCCGGCCGATCAGCCATGCGATTGTCATGGCAATCAGCATCAGGACCAAGAGGCCCAGCGCGATGAAAATGGATGGGATATCGTACAACAATTCGCGTGGTCCTGACATTGCGGCCCCTCATGGCTTGGCGCCACCGGCACCTCGGGTGTCTCGTTTGGGCGGCTTTTAAGGTATGAAAGGCCCTGCCGCCAGTCCCAAGCGTCTGGCAGCGCGTTCGATATGGTATAGTTGCGTGGGCGCAATATGACGATTGCCTGACATAACGGCAGTGCATCCAATTCTGCGCAATTGCCGCAACGCAGCGAATTGACATTGGCGCAATCTTTCGCATAGTGACGCCTTAACGCAATATTCTTACCACCCCGCGAGGCCCGCAAATGTCCAATCCATCCCCAGACCGCCCTTGGTTGATCCGTACCTATGCCGGGCATTCTACTGCGGCGGCGTCAAACGCACTTTATCGCGCGAACTTGGAAAAGGGGCAGACGGGCCTGTCTGTCGCCTTTGATCTGCCGACGCAGACCGGCTACGACAGCGATCATATTCTCAGCCGGGGTGAGGTCGGCAAAGTTGGCGTCCCGGTCTGCCATTTGGGCGATATGCGGCAGCTGTTCACGGATATCCCGCTGGAGAAGATGAACACCTCGATGACGATCAACGCAACTGCGCCGTGGCTGCTATCGCTTTATATTGCGGTGGCCGAGGAACAAGGCGTCGATCCGCGCACCCTGCAAGGCACCGTACAGAATGATCTGATCAAGGAATATCTCAGCCGCGGCACCTACATCTGCCCGCCGAAACCGTCGCTGAAAATGATCGGCGACGTGGCCGAGTACTGCTACACGCATGTGCCGAAATGGAACCCGATGAATGTGTGTTCCTACCACCTGCAAGAGGCCGGCGCGACGCCGGAGCAGGAGCTGTCCTTTGCCCTCGCCACCGCCATCGCGGTATTGGACGAGCTGCGCCCCCGCGTGCCTGCTGCCGATTTCCCGGCGCTTGCCGGGCGCATCAGCTTCTTCGTAAATGCCGGCATCCGCTTTGTCACCGAGATGTGCAAGATGCGCGCCTTTGTCGACCTGTGGGACGAGATCCTGCTGGAGCGTTATGGCGTAGACGATCCTAAATTCCGCCGCTTTCGCTATGGCGTGCAGGTTAACTCACTCGGCCTGACCGAACAGCAGCCTGAGAATAACGTTTACCGCATCCTGATCGAAATGCTTGCCGTGACCCTCAGCAAAAATGCCCGCGCGCGCGCTGTGCAGCTGCCCGCCTGGAACGAGGCATTGGGCCTGCCCCGCCCGTGGGATCAGCAATGGTCGATGCGGATGCAACAGATCTTGGCGTATGAGACGGACCTGCTGGAATTCGACGACCTTTTTGACGGAAACCCGGCGGTGGATGCCAAGGTCGAGGCGCTAAAAGACGGCGCGCGCCGCGAATTGGCCAGCCTTGATGGCATGGGCGGGGCCATTGGCGCCATCGACTATATGAAGTCGCGCCTGGTCGACAGCAACGCCGCGCGTCTGGGCCGGATTGAGCGGAACGAGACAACCGTGGTCGGCGTCAACAAATGGACAACGGGCGAGCCGTCGCCGCTTGTCAGCGAGGATGGCGGCATCATGACCGTCGATCCTGCGGTCGAGGCCGAACAGATCGCGCGCCTGAACGCATGGAAAGCAGCGCGAGACGCTGGCGCCGTGACCGAAGCGCTGGCCGAATTGCGCAGTGCCGCCTCGGACGGGCGCAACATCATGCCCGCCTCGATCAAGGCAGCCCGCGCGGGCGTCACCACCGGCGAATGGGCGCAGCAGATGCGCAGCGTCCATGGCGAGTATCGCGGGCCAACCGGCGTTAGCGCCAGCCCGTCGAACATGACCGAAGGACTGGACGAAATTCGCGAGGCGGTGGCTGTTGCCTCGGGCCGGCTAGGGCGCCGCCTGAAATTCCTCGTTGGCAAGCCGGGGCTGGACGGCCATTCCAACGGGGCCGAACAGATCGCGTTCCGCGCACGCGATTGCGGCATGGATATCGACTACCAGGGCATCCGCCTGACGCCCGAAGAATTGGTACGCGCCGCGATGGATGACGGCGCGCACGTTGTCGGCCTGTCGATTCTGTCGGGCAGTCACATTCCTCTGGTCGAGGATCTGATGGCGCGGATGCATGCCGCCGGGCTGGGCCATATCCCCGTCATCGTCGGCGGTATCATCCCCGAAGAGGACGCAAAACGCTTGCGCGCCTTCGGTGTGGCGCGCGTCTATACACCCAAGGATTTTGAGCTTAACACAATCATGCGCGACATCGTCACGCTGGTCGATCCTGGCCCTGTCGCTGCGGAATAACACTCGCGCCGTGCGCCCGGCATTGGCTAGACTGCCCGCAGAGCAGAATCAGCCGGAGCGTACATCATGCCAGATAAAATCACCGTCCGCCCCCTCACCTCCGGGGACGAGGCCGAGTGGCGCCGCCTCTGGACTGGCTATCTGGAATACTATGAAACGTCCGTGCCTGAGGAGGTTTACACCACCACATTCGCGCGTCTGCTCTCCGCAGACCATCCTAATCAAAACGCATTGCTGGCCCTGCAAGACGGTCAGCCTGTCGGCCTCGTCCACTATATTTATCACCCGCATAACTGGAAGGTCGAGGAGGTCTGCTATCTCCAAGACCTCTATGCTGACCCCGCCGCGCGCGGCACTGGCGTGGGCCGCCGCCTGATCGAGGCGGTCTATGCTGCCGCCGATGCGGATGGTCGCCCGTCGGTCTATTGGATGACGCAGGATTTCAACGCCACTGCACGCCATCTCTATGACCGCATCGCAACTCTAACGCCGTTCATCAAATACGCGCGCTGATCCGCCGGAACTTCTGACTCGAATTACCCGAAAAGGTAGAGGTGGCGAAAGATCGCGGTGCCGCCGCTTTTCAATCGAGCCGACAAGCTTACATTGCAGAGCATGCCCTATAAATGGTCCTCACCCGCGATTGGCACCAAGGCGCGGCGCCTTGACATGTGGCCGCATCGCTCACTGCCGCGGCGCGGCTTTGCCGGGTTCATGCTGGCGACCTGCTTGTTGATTTCACTGCCACTATTCGCCGTTTTGGGCACGCCAGTTTTGTGGGGCATTCTGCCCTTTCTGGCTGGTGCAGTCGTACTGATGTGGTGGGCGCTAGAGCGTAGCTATGCCGCCGGGCGTCTACATGAGGCGCTGGTGATTGACGCGCAGGAGGTGCTGCTGACACGCACCAACCCATGCGGCGAAGTGCAGGAGTGGGATTGCAACGCCTACTGGGCACAGGCGCAAATTTATCCGTCCGGCGGGCCAGTGCCCTACTACATTACCCTACGCGGCGCGGGCCGAGAGGTAGAGCTGGGCGCGTTTCTGTCCGAGGATGAGCGCAAGGCACTCTATGGCGAGGTGCGCAGCGCGCTGAATGTCGCGCGCAGCGGCGCCTAGAAAACCAGGCGCCGGGTAGGATTTGAAGATCTGCCGCCAGATTGACCTACGGTCCGCCCCTCACTGGGTCATGCGGTCCTTGATTTTTGGCCCAACGGCGCCGAAATCCATCTGGCCTGTGAATTTAGCCTTCAGGACGCCCATGATCTTGCCCATATCGCGGATCGATGTCGCCTCGGTTTCCAGAATCGCGGCCTCGACGGCAGCGTTGACCTCTTCTTCTGACAGCTGGCGGGGCAGGAACTCGGCGATGATGGCCACTTCCTGCTGTTCGCGTTCGGCCAGATCGATACGGCCGGCCTCCTCATAGGCGCGCACCGACTCGTGGCGCTGCTTGGTCATCTTGCCCAAGATCGCTAGCACATCATCGTCGCTCAGCTGCGTGTCGCCACCCTTGCCGCGGGCCGCAATTTCCTGATCCTTGATGGCAGCATTGATCAGGCGCAGCGTCGCCAAGCGCGCGGCGTCGCGATCGCGCATCGCCTGTTTGAGGGCCGTATCAACCCGGTCGCGCAGTGTGGTTTCCATGTTCTTCCCCGAATTACATCGATCATAGAGGGTACTTCTGCCCTCCCGCGAAGCACGCTACCTATACAATAGCGTCTGCTCTGGCAACTGACGCAGACCGTACCGCTACGTCACATGCAAACGGTTCGCCCTTGACCCGCTGTGACCCGGCCCCTAGTTTCACGCAGATTTTGCCCCAGCCATACCCTGAACCGGAGAGCCTCCATGACGATGCACGCGCCCCAGAGCCGCCCGACCGCATGCCTTGCACTTGCCGATGGCACGGTCTTCTACGGGCGCGGCTTCGGCGCGACGGGCGAGGTGGTGGCGGAGCTTTGCTTTAACACTGCCATGACCGGCTATCAGGAGGTCATGACCGATCCCAGCTATGCCGGACAGGTCGTGACATTCACCTTTCCGCATATCGGCAACACCGGCACCAATACCGAGGATGACGAAACCGCCGATCCTGTGGCCGCCGGTATGGTGGTCAAGTGGGATCCGACCGCGCCCAGCAGTTGGCGCAGCACGCAGACGTTGCAAAACTGGCTGGTCCAGCGCGGGCGCATCGCGATGGGCGGCGTCGATACACGCCGCCTTACCCGTGCGATCCGCCAGCAGGGTGCGCCGCACGTAGCGTTCTCGCATGACCCCGAGGGTAATTTTGATATCACCGCGCTGGTCGAAAAGGCGCGCGGTTTTGCGGGTCTTGAGGGGCTGGATCTGGCACGCAGCGTGACCTGCGCCCAGTCCTACCGCTGGAACGAAATGCGCTGGGCGTGGCCGGACGGCTATCCGCAGCAAACGGACCCCAAGTATAAGGTGGTCGCGATCGACTACGGCGCCAAGCGCAACATCCTGCGCTGCCTTGCATCGGCTGGCTGCGACGTGACCGTACTGCCCGCCACCGCCACGGCCGAGGAGGTTCTGGCGCACAAGCCAGACGGGGTATTCCTGTCGAACGGCCCCGGCGATCCGGCGGCGACGGGCATCTATGCCGTGCCGGTGATCCAGGATCTGATAGAGGCGGATCTGCCTATCTTCGGCATCTGCCTGGGCCACCAGATGCTGGCACTGGCGCTGGGCGGCAAAACCGTCAAGATGAGCCACGGCCACCATGGCGCCAACCACCCGGTCAAGGATTACACCACGGGCAAAGTCGAGATCACGTCGATGAACCATGGCTTTGCCGTCGACGGGCAAAGCCTGCCGGACGGTGTGGAGGAGACGCATGTGTCGCTCTTTGACGGATCGAACTGCGGGATCGCGCTAAAGAATCGCCCCGTCTTTTCTGTCCAGCACCACCCCGAGGCGAGCCCCGGACCGCAGGACAGCTTTTACCTTTTCGAGCGTTTTGCAGACTACATGGCGGCGAAAACCGCTGTTCCCTAAGGTTTTAGGCTAAATAATCTTTACGTTCTGTTAACCGATATGAACGAAACTCATCGCTGGTATTTAAGGCGAAGGGTAAGCAATGGGCATCTCGGAACTGCGGCAGCTGGACACGCAGTCTTGGGCACCGACCAGTCTGCGCCAGGACGCAGCACCCAGCAGCGACCTGTGTTCGCTAGGCCGAAACCTGGTGCAGACTGGCGTGATTTCCCAGTCGGATGCCGAGCTGGCCCAAATCGTACAATCGCATTGCGATGCGCCCATTGATCGCGTCCTGTTTGCCGAGGGTCTGGTTGACGCGCCCGATCTGCTGCGCGCTCAGGCCGCGCGCGCTGGTCTGCGCCTTGCCAGTGCAGATGAGCTGCGCCGCGGCGCCGAAGAGCTGCCGGGCATCGACGCGCGCAGTCTAATCCGGCGCGGCATCGTGCCCCTGCGCGGTGCGGACGGGCAGCTTCGCATCGCTGCCGACCGTATTGAGGCCGCCAGAGGTCTGGACGATCTGCCCGAGGCCTTGCGCAACATCGCCCCCATTATTGCGCCTCGTCGCGAGGTTCAGGCCGCCATGGCAGGCGCCGCGCGCACCGCGCTGACCGCCGCCGCCGAGGCGCGTCCCCCCGCAATAGAGAGCTGCCGAACATGGCGCGCGTCCCCCGCCCGGCGTCTGGCTCTGGCCTTGTCGTGCATTGTGCTGTGCATCGCAGCGAGCATATTCTACCCCGGCGCGGTGTTCGTTACATTCGCCGGCTGGGCCACCCTGACGCTCATCATATCGGCGGGTCTTAAACTGGCAGCGGTCTGCTCGCGCCTTGTGGCCGGTACACCCGAGGCAGTGCAGCCACCGCTGCCACCGGGCGCAAAACTGCCCAAGGTTTCGATCCTCGTCCCTCTCTTTCGCGAGACGGAAATTGCGCATGCCTTGATCGCGCGACTGACGCGGCTGACCTACCCCAAATGTCTGTTGGATGTCATTCTAGTGTTGGAGGAAAACGACGACACCACCCGCAGTACGCTGGCGCAAATCAACCTGCCCGCATGGATGCGCGCAGTTGTCGTGCCAGACGGCCAGCCCCGCACCAAACCGCGGGCGATGAATTATGCGCTGGATTTCTGCGAGGGGGATATCGTGGGCATCCTTGACGCGGAAGATGCGCCCGATCCTGACCAGATCACTCAAATCGCCCGCCGCTTTGCTGCGGCGCCGCCTGATGTGGTCTGCCTGCAAGGCATCCTCGACTACTATAACCCGCGCCAGAACTGGCTGGCGCGCTGTTTTACCATCGAATACGCGACATGGTTTCGTGTGATGCTGCCGGGCATGGCGCGGTTGGGATTTGCCATACCGCTGGGCGGTACGACGTTATATTTTCGGCGAAAAGTGTTGGAGGAGTTAGGCGGCTGGGACGCCCATAACGTAACGGAGGATGCCGATCTGGGCTTTCGACTGGCCCGCCACGGATACCGTACGGAGATCATCGGCACCGTCACCTATGAAGAGGCGAATTGCCGCCCGTGGCCGTGGATCAAGCAGCGCTCGCGCTGGCTGAAAGGGTACATGACCACGTATCTGGTACATATGCGTCGGCCGCTCCTACTACATCGGCAGCTCGGCGCGTGGAGGTTCTGGGGCTTTCAGGCACATTTTGTCACCGCGCTGTCGCAGTTCATGCTGGCGCCGTTTCTGTGGTCGTTCTGGCTTGTCCTTCTTGGCCTGCCGCACCCGCTGGATCCGGTGCTGCCGCGCGGCGGTATGCTGCTATTCGCCCAGCTATTTCTGGCAATTGAAATCCTGAATATCGCGTTCCACATGCTGGGCGTGTCGGGGCGCGGGCATCGGCACCTGCTGCCGTGGCTTCCGACGATGCATTTATACACGCCACTTGGGACCATCGCCGCGGTCAAGGCGATCTACGAAATGATCGTCGCGCCGTTTTACTGGGACAAGACCAGCCACGGACATTCGTTGGGTCAGCGCAAGATCGAAGGGTGACGACGGGCGCTTGTCGCACTCACAGCGTCGACTTTACCTCTCCAGATTCCAGCTCTAGCCGGGTCATGAACGCCTTGGAAATATGCGCCTTGAGCGCGTCATGCGCCGCTGCTGCGTCCCCCGCCTCAATTGCGCCTACGATGGCATCATGCTCGGCCAAGGCCACCTCGGCCCGGCCCTCGGCCGCCAGCGACGTAGTGGCCATCAACGCCATCGAGCGGTGAACGAGGTCCAGTTGCTGCACCAGAAACCGATTATGCGAGGCCAGATGGATCTGCTTGTGAAAGCGCCTGTTGGCGCGCGCCATCTGTCCCGGATCGTTTATCAGCGCGCGGTCCTGTTCGACCATACCGCGCAGCACTACGATCTCTTCGGGCGCGGCGTGGCGCGCGGCGAGGCTGGCGGCCAAACCCTCCAGCGCGGCGCGCACGACGTATAGCTCGGCGCGTTGGTTGTGATCGAGGGACGCCACAATCAGGCTACGCCCGTCGCGCGTTAGCAGCGACTGAGTCTCAAGCCGTTGCAGCGCCTCGCGGATCGGAGTGCGCGATACACCAAACCGCTCGGCCAGATCGCTTTCGACCAAGCGGTCGCCGGGGCGGAAATCGCCCATGTCGATCGCACCGAGGATCAGCGAATAGGCATCTGTTTGAGGCAGTTTCATAGGCTATGGGTCCGGCTTGTGCATGCGTGATCGCGACGGTAGGTGCCCAAGGCGGCGCAATCAAGCGCGCATCCATTGACAGCCGCCGCCGCGCGCCTACCCTAGGCGAATGCCAAAGCAAGATTTCAGTCATGTGGATACTTGGGTGTTCGATCTGGACAACACCCTTTACGCGCCCCACTTCCGCTTGTTCGACCAGATCGCAGTGCGGATGACGCGCTTTGTCATGGATACGCTGGGCGTGGACGAGGCCGAGGCTAACCGCCTGCGCACGCATTATTGGAGTGAGCATGGAACCACGCTGGCAGGCCTGATGCGTGTGCATGGCATGGACCCCGAGGCATATCTGATCCAGGTGCACGACATTGACATGAGCGCACTGACGCCCGATGCGGACCTGCGCGCGCGCATCACCGCGCTGCCGGGGCGCAAGATTATCTTTACCAACGGCACCGCGCCCTATGCCGAGCGGGTCGCAGCCGCGCGCGGGCTGGACGGGATTTTCGATGCGATCTACGGCGTCGAACATGCAGGCTACCTGCCCAAGCCGGAGCGTGGGGCGTTTGAAACGGTGTTTGCCGCTGACGGGCTGAGCGCAGCGGCAGCCGCCATGTTCGAGGATGATCCTCGCAATCTGGCTCAGCCGCACGCGATGGGCCTGCGCACCGTGCATGTCGCGCCCGACCCGATCAAGGCGGCGCATATTCACCACCATACCGACGATCTGGCCGGGTTTCTGGCGCGGCTGGTATAGGGCCTCTGCGGCCTCTTGCCTGCTGGCCCTTGAGTGCGCGCAGGGCTATGTTCATCACAGACAGCAAAGAGGCGTGCGGATGGACAAGGTCGATATTTTGATCTCGGGCGGGGGCATCGCGGGCCTCACGGCGGCCTGCGCATTCGGAAATGCCGGGCTTTCCGTGCTGTGCGTCGATCCGGCCGCGCCAGTGACGACGCGCGCAGCAGACGGGGCGGACTTGCGCAGCACTGCGTTCCTGCAACCCGCCCAAGCGCTGCTGGAGCGTACCGGCCTTTGGGCGCGCCTTGCACCGCACGCCACACCCCTTCAGACCATGCGCATCATTGACGCGGGCGGCGCGGACGCCGCGCCGCGCCTGTCGCGCAACTTCGATGCATCCGAGCTATCGGAGCTGCCCTTTGGCTGGAACCTGCCAAACTGGCTGCTGCGCCGCGAAATGCTGGCGCACCTGCACGGTCTGGAGAATGTGGAGTTTCGGCCCGGCATCGGCACCGATGGCCTGACGACGCGCGAGGCAGAGGCCCGCGTGCGCCTAACCGATGGTAGCCATGTCCGCGCCCGGCTGGTGATTGCGGCAGATGGCCGCGCCTCGCCAATTCGGCGCAGCGCCGGTATCGACGTGCGCACGATCCGCTACGGGCAAAAGGCGCTCGCCTTTGCGGTCACGCACCCGATCCCGCATGGCAACGTCTCGACCGAGATTCACCGAACCGGCGGGCCATTCACGCTGGTTCCGCTGCCCGACCACGAGGGGATGCCATCCTCGGCCGTCGTCTGGATGGAGCGCGGGCGCGAGGCGCAGCGTCTTGCCGCGCTGGATACCGCAGACTTTGAGGCCGAAGCGAGCGCGCGCAACTGTCATGTGCTGGGTCCGCTGACGCTGGCCACGCGGCGCAGTATCTGGCCGATCATTAGCCAGATCGCGGATCGCTACAGCGCCCAGCGCACCGCGCTGATCGCAGAGGCCGCGCATGTCATGCCGCCCATCGGCGCGCAGGGGCTGAACACGTCGCTTGCCGATCTTCGCTCGCTGCTGGAGCTAGCCGAGAAGTCACCAGAGACGCTAGGCGATGCTGCGATGCTCGACGCGTATCATCGCGCCCGCCACACCGAGGTGGCGTTGCGGATGCGGGGTATCGATCTGCTGAACCGCGCGTCGATGATGGACGCCCAGCCGCTGCGCGACGCGCGTGCCTTTGGCCTGAACGCGCTTCATGCGCTGGCGCCGGTGCGGCGCGGGCTGATGCGGCTGGGGATGGGCCGGACGCGCTAAGGCGTCCTACAGCACCTCATCCAGAACATTGCGCAGGCGGCCCAGCGCACCCTCGACATCATAGAGCTTGTCCAGGCCAAAGAGGCCCAACCGAAAGGTGCGGAACTCTGCGCCTTCACCGACTTGCAACGGCACACCAGCGGCGATCTGCATCCCGGCAGCGGCGAACTTCTTGCCGTTCTGGATATCGGGATCGGACGTATAGCTGACCACCACGCCCGGCGCGCCAAAACCATCAGCGGCGACCGACGCGACGCCGCGCTCTTTCAGCATTTGGCGCACGCCGTCGCCCAGCGCCCATTGCGCCTCGCGCAGCCGCTCGAAGCCATATTCCTTGGTCTCTATAATCGTATCGCGGAACGCGCGAAGGGCATCTGTGGGCATAGTCGCATGATAAGCATGGCCGCCGTTTTCATAGGCCTGCATGATCTGGTGCCACTTTTTCAAATCCATGGCAAAGCTGCTGGAGGTCGTCGTCTCTAGCCGGTCCACCGCGCGCTGCGACATCATCACAAGTCCGGTAGACGGCGACGCAGACCACCCCTTTTGCGGGGCCGAGATCAGGACATCGACGCCTGTCTCCTTCATGTCGACCCACGCGCAGCCAGACGCGATGCAGTCCAGCACCAAGAGCGCGCCGACCTCGTGCGCCGCATCGGCCAAGGCCGTGAGGTAGTCGTCAGGCAGGATAATGCCGGCTGATGTCTCCACATGTGGCGCAAACACTACATCAGGCTTGGTCTCGCGGATGCGCGCCGTCACCTCGTCGATGGGCGCGGGCGCATATGGCGCGGTGTCGCCATTGCCAGTTTGGCGGGCCATGCACACCGTCTGCTCGGACGTAAATTTACCCCCGTCGAAAATCTGGCTCCAGCGATAGGAAAACCACCCGTTGCGCACGATCAGGGCGTGGGCATCGGTGCCGAACTGGCGCGCGACCGCCTCCATCCCGTAGCTGCCGCCACCGGGGACCAGCGCCACGGCATCGGCGTTATACACCTCCTTCAGCATGCCTGAGATGTCACGCATCACGGCCTGAAAGCTGGCAGACATGTGGTTCAGCGAGCGGTCGGTGAACACCACCGAGTATTCCAGTAGGCCATCGGGATCGATATTGTCGAGAAGGGCGGTCATGGGGTGTCTCCTGTGCTATGCATCATGGCTACCGCGCCGCGCGGGGATATTCCAGTGCCGCGTTAGATGGGGCCGGGCCTGCGCTCCTCGCTGAGGACCACGTTGGCCTCTACATCACCGACGCCGGGCAAGGTCATGATGCGGCGGCGCAAGACTCGCTCAAAATCGCTGATATCGCGTGCCACCACGCGCAGGCGGTAGTCGTAGACGCCCAAGATATGCTCGACGCTTTGCACCTCGGGGATCGCGCTGACGGCCCGCTCGAAATCGTCGAGGCTAACGCGGCCCTTTGTCGCTAGCTTGACTCCCAGAAAGACGCTGACGCCAAAGCCCAGCCGCTCGCGGTCCAGATCCAGACGCTGGCCCTTGATCACGCCGGTATCATGCAGGCGCCGCACCCGCCGCCATGTCGCGGGCTGCGAGAGGCCCAGCTTGCGGCCCAGCGCGCTGGCGCTTTGGGTGGCATCCTGCACCAGCTCGCGCAAGATGCGGCGATCCGTCTCGTCCAGCTCGATCATATCGGCAGGCCCTCGTCCGCCTTGATCCGCGCCATGTGCATCAGTGCCTCGATATCAGTGATATGCGGCAAGGGCAGGATCGCGGTGCGGTAGATGTGCTGGTAATGCGCCATATCGCGCGCGATGACATATAGGCGCAAATCGACACGGCCCAGAAAGGTCTGAATTTCGATCACCTCCGGTACCTCGCGCGCCGCCGCAGTGAACTCGTCAAAGGCGCGCGGTTGCGTCTTGTCCAGCTGTACGCGCAAGGACACCTCCACCTCATAGCCCAGCGCCCGCCAGTCGATCACAGCGCGGTTGCCCAAAATCACGCCGCCCGCCTGCATCCGTTCTAACCGGCGGGCGCAGGTGTTTGCCGTCACCCCGGCCAGATCGGCCAGATCAGACAGCCCAAGCACCGGATCATGCTGGTAGTGGCGCAATATCCGCCGGTCAGTGTCATCAAGCATGATTTTCCCGCATTTTAGTTATCTTGCGCATGAATGCTCAATCTTCATACGCGACTAGCGTGCTTTTGCAATTCCTATCAGGCATCACCCGTATAATTTAAGTCCAAATTAGCAAACCAAAGGGCATAACCATGCGCGTTTATTACGACCGCGATTGCGACATCAACCTGATCAAAGACAAGAAAGTTGCCATTCTAGGCTACGGCAGCCAAGGCCACGCTCATGCGCTGAACCTGCGCGATTCGGGCGCGAAGAACCTCGTGGTCGCCCTGCGCGAAGGCTCCAAATCTGCCAAGAAGGCCGAGGGCGAAGGCCTGAAGGTTATGGGCATCGCAGAGGCAGCCAAATGGGCCGACCTGATCATGTTCACCATGCCCGACGAGCTTCAGGCAGAGACATACAAGAAGTATGTCCACGACAATATCCGCGACGGCGCGGCTATCGCGTTTGCCCACGGCCTGAACGTGCATTTCGGCCTGATTGAGCCGAAAGAAGGCATCGACGTCATCATGATGGCGCCCAAAGGCCCCGGCCACACGGTGCGCGGCGAATACGTCAAAGGCGGCGGTGTGCCCTGCCTCGTGGCTGTCGACACCGACGCATCCGGCAAGGCGTTGGAGCTGGGCCTGTCTTATTGCTCCGCCATCGGCGGTGGCCGTTCGGGCATCATCGAGACGAACTTCCGCGAGGAATGCGAGACGGACCTCTTTGGCGAGCAGGCCGTGCTGTGCGGCGGCGTGGTCGAGCTGATCCGCATGGGATTCGAGACGCTGGTCGAGGCAGGTTATGCGCCCGAAATGGCGTATTTCGAGTGCCTGCACGAGGTCAAGCTGATCGTCGACCTGATCTATGAGGGCGGCATCGCCAACATGAACTACTCGATCTCGAACACGGCCGAATACGGCGAATATGTCAGCGGCCCGCGGGTCCTGCCGTACGAGCAGACGAAAAAAGAGATGAAGGCGATTCTGCACGACATCCAGTCGGGCAAGTTCGTGCGCGACTTCATGACCGAAAACGCGGTCGGCCAGCCGTTCTTTAAGGGGACGCGCCGTATGAACGACGCGCACCAGATCGAAGAAGTCGGCGCCAAGCTGCGCGGTATGATGCCGTGGATCTCCGCAGGCAAGATGGTCGACAAAGAGAAGAACTGATCGACGCAAATCATCAGGCATAAAATGGGGCATCCGGTCGCCGGGTGCCCCTTTTCACGTAGCCCTTCGGGAGCGTTCCATGACCACCACGCCCATCGCCCCTATCAATTGGCTGCGCCTTGCCGCGCTAGGCCTTATGTTCGGCGCGGCCTTCATGTTTACGAGGCTCGCGCTCGACGGTGTCGGGCCGCGTCTGGTAGTGGCATCACGGCTCAGCCTTGGAGCGCTGCTCTTGCTGGTGATCGCCTATGCGCGCGGGTCCGGATTGCCGCCCATCCGAGGCAAGGGGGCCGGTATGGTCTGGGCCTTTGCCCTTGGCATGGGGCTGTTCACCAACTTGGTGCCGTTCTTCTTGCTCAGTTGGAGCCAGCAATTCGTCGCCTCCGGCTTTGCCGGGGTGTGCATGGCGATCGTGCCATTGATGATCCTGCCGCTAGCGCATTTTCTGGTGCCCGGCGAACGGATGAACCTGCGGCGGCTTATCGGATTTATGATTGGCACCTGCGGCGTCGTCGTGCTGATCGGCCCTGCCGCATTTTCGGCGACGGGGGTCGAGTTCGAGCTGACAGCGCGCATCGCCTGTATCGTTGCCGCGCTGAGCTACGCCATTGGGGCGATTATGACGCGGCTTTGCCCTGCCGTCGATATGATCTCGCTTGCGGCGGCGGCGTTGACCATCGGCGCGGTGCTATTCGTGCCCTACGCCCTGATGGTTGAGGGAATACCAGACAGCGTGCCGGTCCTCAGCCTGTTGGCGCTGCTCTATCTTGGCACATTTCCGACGGGTCTGGCGCAGTTGCTGCTGGTGCAGGTCATCCGCAGCGCCGGGCCAGTCTTTATGTCCCTGCTGAATTATCAGGTACCGCTGTGGTCAATGCTGCTGGGTATCGTGTTTCTGGGCGAGGAATTGCCAACAAACATCTACTGGGCGCTGACACTGATACTGTCGGGCCTCGTCCTTAGTCAGGCGGGTGCGCTGCGGCGGCTATTTACGGGTCGCAAGCGGGCGTAACCTGCCCAGCTGTCGACGCCTGCCAGAGCGCGATGGCGGCGTGCATCGCACCCACATCATGCACGCGGACAATCTGCACACCCTGAGCGATCCCGGCCAGCGCAACAGCGACAGAGCCGGGCATCCGGTCTGCGGCGTCTGGTGTGCCGCCGATAGTGCCGATAAATTTCTTGCGCGATGCGCCCAGAAGGACGGGACAGCCAAGCCCGTGAAAAATGCTCAGGCGGCTGAGAAGGGTCAGGTTATGCGCCTGCGTCTTGCCAAAACCGATACCGGGGTCGACCACGATTTTCGCGCGCGGGATTCCTGTCGCCACCAGCATGTCGATGCGGTCGGCAAGGAAATCATAAACATCCAGCGTGACGTCGGCGTAGATGGGGCGTTCCTGCATTGTCTGCGGATCGCCCTGCGCGTGCATCACACAGACCGGCAGGCCCGCGCCGGCGCAATAGGGCGCGAGCGCGGCGTCATAGGTAAAGCCGGACACGTCATTGACCAGCGCCGCGCCAGCCTCTGCCGCCGCGCGGGCGACACCAGTCTTGCGCGTGTCTATTGAGATGGGCACTTGCAGGCCATCGCGGATGGCGCGGATGACAGGCGCCGTGCGCGCGATTTCGTCCGCCTCTGCCACGGGCAGCGCACCGGGGCGGGTCGATTCGCCGCCAACGTCGATCATGTCGGCGCCCTGATCCACCATCGCGCGGGCCTGCGCCAGCGCAGCGTCCGGCGCGATAAAGCGGCCCCCATCCGAGAAGCTATCAGGCGTCACGTTCAAGATTCCCATTAGGCGCGGCGCATCCCATGCAAGGCCCGCGACAGGCGCGCGCGGGGCGGTCAGACGCTCCAAGACATTACTGGGGATTTCGCTTGCCGCGATTACCTCGCCGGCAGCCTCGCGCGTGATCCGCTCGGCCCGGTCGAACCATGCCCAGCCGCCCGCGAGGGGCTGCGCACCTGCGGGGCGGACGGGATCGGTCTGCGCGATGGGGCGGTAGTAGGTATGGCTCACGGCATCACAGGCCCGACTGCGCGATGTCCTGCACCAACACGGGCACCCGCGCGCCGTTTTCCGGCTGCGCGGCGTCGATCAGCAGCAGGTCCGACGCCTCCATATGTCCGGCAAACCATGCGGCCAGCGCGACCGGACTATCTGGCCCCACTGTCGGCCCGTCGACGGCGTCCAGCACGATTTTCGAGGGCGCCCAAACGCTGATGCGGCCGTTGCGCATGGCCCAGTCCAGCTCGGTCCTCGTATCGACCACGACGCAGCGGTCATCGCGCCCGGCCAGCACCCATGCGTTCTGCTCGATCGCAAGCAGATCGACGCGGCGCTGGGTCATCTTGTGACCGGTTTGGGGCGGCATCGCCTCGGCGCGGCCAACACATAGGATCACCGGCTCGGCCCGCTGCTCTAGCTGGTCCAACCAGCGAATCAGGTTCGGTGATTTTACCGCCGCATTGCTAAGATAGACGACGTGCGGATGCGGCGCGGTATCGGCATGCGCGCCAACTGGCCGCGTAGCCAGATCATCAACCGAACGGACGATTTCAACGCCCAGCGCGCCCGGCCCGCGATCCAGCTTTTCGATACGCACAAAGGTCCGCACGGCCTGCGGTTCGGCCAGAATACGCTCGGCCACGTTCTCGGCCAGTGTCTCGAGCAGGTTCAGGCGTTCTTCGGCCAGTTCGGCGGCAATGGCCTGTGTTACACGGTCATAGCTGAGGATTCGGTCGACATCGTCGTCCAGATCGTCGCCCACCGGGCGCACCTCAACCACTACATTAAAGCAGATACGCTGGGTGATCCCGCGCTCAGCCTGAAATGCACCTATTTCGACCTCGACGATGTGATCGCGCAGAGAAATGCGATCTAGCGGGGCATCGGGCGCAGTCGCCGCCGCACGAGCGTCGGGATGCCCGAAGGCCAAGGTCGTCTCGTTACTCATCGCATGGCCCCTGATGGATGCGCCGCGAAATCCCGCGTCCGCCGCGCAGTAGCATGACCGGGCGCGGCGCACAAATCTACAACGCAAGTCGGTATCAGTTCTGCGAGAGGCGTGTGGGCTGCTTGTAGAAGTAATGAACGCCGATAGACGCCGTGCGGGGAAAGGCACGTGCCCAGCTCGGATTGACCGCGCGGGTATGATAATGTGTCGCGCCGTGGGTCAAGGGCCGCTTGGCACCGCGCGCCATGATGCTGGCGACCTTGCTCACACGCTCATATGCGCGCGGCTCGGCGATGACCTCGGCGTGCCCATCGCAGGTATAGGTGAACTGGCAACCATAGATCTGGCCTGTGCCCTGATTGATCACGCCGCAAATGGAATTGGGATAGCGCGGGCTGTCGACGCGGTTCAGGATAACCTCGGCGACGGCAAACTGGCCTTTGATCGTCTCGCCGCGCGCCTCGAAATACAGCGCCTCGGACAGGCACCGCATATTGGCGTCGCCCTTGGCAGGGGCCTGCGCGTCTAGCCACTCGCGGGTATAGCCCGATGTCACGGCGGGCTTTTTCAGATAGCTCGCGACGCGGGTTTGCGACATGGCGGTTAAGCCGCGCCGTTCCTGGCCTAGCAATTTATTGATGGCCGTATCGGCCCCCGCCGGAAGCGTGGCCCCCAGTGACAAGACGAGTGCGGCAAGACAAGATCTGCGAAACATACAACTACCTGCGAACAACAACGGGCGCGGAGCCCCCCAAGATCACGGCGAAGTATAGTTATTCAGCCCTAGGGTCCAGCCCACGCCGATTTTAGGCAATTTTATGCCGTTTTTAGACTCCGGCTAAAGCCTCCAAAAAAGATTAAAACGCTTAAGATATAGCGGATTAGCCGCACAACTTCACCCGATTTTGTCCCGCACGGCATGCTGTGCCGCAGCCAGTCGCGCGACTGGCACACGGAATGGTGAACAGGACACATAGTCGAATCCTGCCGCCCGGCAGAAGGCAATCGATTCGGGATTGCCGCCATGTTCGCCGCAAATCGATAAGGTGAGGCCCGGATTTGCCGCACGCGCGCGCTCGGCGCCGATGCTCAGAAGTTCGGCCACGCCGTCCAGATCAAGGGTGTGAAACGGGTCTTCGGGGTAGACGCCCAACTGCACATATTCCGACATAAAGCGGCCGGCATCGTCACGGCTGAGGCCATAGGTCATTTGCGTCAGATCGTTGGTGCCAAAGCTGAGGAACGACACCTGCGGCGCGATATCACCCGCACGCAACGCAGCGCGCGGCGTCTCGACCATGACGCCAAGGCGGTAGTCGAAATTCTGTCCCGTCTCGCTGCGCACTGCGGCGGCAACGCCGTCGACGCTGGCTTTGACCAGCTCAACTTCGCGGCTGGCTGACACCAGCGGGATCATAATTTCTGGGACAATCTCGACGCCCTCACCTGCGACCTTGATCGTCGCCTCAAATATGGCGCGCACCTGCATCTCGTAAATCTCGGGCAGCGTGATGCCCAATCGAACACCGCGCATCCCCAACATGGGGTTGTATTCACCCAAGGCTTCGACGCGGCGCGTGACCTGAGACAACGGCAGATCCAGCGCTTCGGCCAGCTTCCGATGGCCAGCCCGATCGCTGGGCAGAAATTCGTGCAACGGAGGGTCTAGAAGGCGGATGCAGACGGGCTGCCCCTGCATAATGCGGAACAGATCGGCAAAATCGTCGCGCTGCATCGGCAACAGCCGCACCAATGCGGCGGCGCGGTCTGCGCGCGTCCCGGCAAAGATCATTTCGCGCATGACGCGCAGGCGGGCCTCCTCAAAAAACATATGCTCGGTTCGGCACAGACCGATGCCCTGCGCGGCGAAATTTCGCGCCATCTTAGCGTCCATCGGCGTGTCGGCATTAGCGCGCACCGCGATGTCACGGACATCGTCGGCCCATTCCATCAACACCGCAAAGCTGTCGTCATGCCCCGCGTCCAGCAGCGGCGTCTGGCCAAACAACACCTCGCCATTGGTGCCGTCGATGGTGATCTGATCGCCCTCGCGCAGCACGCGGCCATCGGGCGCGGTCAGCTTGCGATTAACGGTCTGAAACCGGATCGAGGACGCGCCGACGACGCAAGGCAGCCCGATTCCGCGCCCGATGACGGCCGCGTGGCTGGTCATGCCGCCGCGCTCGGTCAGGATGGCGACGGCGGCGTGCATACCGCGAATATCCTCGGACGTCGTCTCGCGCCGAACCAGCACCGTCGCCTCGCCGCGGGCGGCGGCGGCCTGCGATGCCTCGGCGGTGAACACGATCTTGCCGGTGGCCGCGCCGGGGCTGGCGGCGACACCGCGCGCCAGCACGTCGCGCTTGGCCTCGGGATCGACCTGCCGGTGCAGCAACTCGTTCAGGGCGCGCGGCTCAATCCGCATCAGCGCCTCTTCGCGGGCGATGATGCCCTCCTCGGCCAAGGCCACGGCGATACTGACAGCCGCGCGGGCGTTGCGCGCCACGCGCACGCCGTCCAGCAAGTGCAGCTTGCCGTTTTCAATGGTAAATTCGGCCTGCATCTCTTCGCAGAGTTTCTCGCGCATCAGCGACAGGTGCGATTTCAGCTGACTAAACGCCTCGGGCGCTAGCTCCTCCAGTGACGGGCCGCGCGGATCCCGCTCAAGATAAAGCGTCCCGGTGCCCCCGCTGAGCGCGTCGCGGCCCTGGCTCTGGCTTAGATAGCGGCCCGTGATCTGGCGCGCGCCCGACTTGCTGTTGACCAGTTGCATGACGCCGCTGCCACATTCGCCGCGTCCCAGCCCGATGGCCATTTCCTGCACCACAAGGCCGAGGCCCGCATCGGCCGGCGCACCCTTGGCCTGTCGCAAGAGGCGCGCGGTTGTGCCGTCCCATGCGCGCGCCATACTGCGCAGCACCTCGGCCAGTTGCACGGCAGGATCTTGGGGGAAGGCTTCTTCGGTTTCTTCCTCATAGACGCGCAGGGCAAAGGCCAGCGCCTCGTCCGGTGCCTCTGGCGTATCGTCCAGCATGTCCGGGTCCAGCCGCGCGACCTCGATCGCGTAGTTTTCGACGAACCGAAGGTAGAGCCGCGTCGCCGCATCCGGGCCGATGCGATCTGCCAAAACGTCGCGCATGACGTCCGACATGCCGATGTTCAGCACCGCCCGCGGGCCGCCCCAATCGCTGTCTTCGGACGAGGGGCGCACGCATAGCAGCGCCGTACTATCCAGTTGCGCGAGCAGCGCGCGCATATCGGGCATATTGCCGACAGCAATGCGATGGACGGTATGAAATGACAGCGCGACGGTCGGCGGTACAGGCAATTCCAACCGCGCGAGGCGTTGCAGGCATTTTGCCCGCCCGCCATGCGTATTGACGTGGATCGGCGCATCTGGCGTGACGAGCGTGATGTCTGGATCGTTTTGCTGCACTGCGGCACCTTTTCTTTGTCGGTGCAGCATAGGCCCGATGGCCCACATGGCAAGGGAAAGTCCGG
>JAGXGX010000205.1 GCA_024636515.1 Roseovarius sp. | reverse complement strand
TCCTCGCGAAACATATGGCCGTAATCCTTCACCGTTGTGCCGCAGCCCGACGTATTGATGACAATGGCATCCAGGCCGCCTGCATCCATCTCAGCGCCCCAAGCGCGGATATTCTGCGCTGCCGCTGCGTGGCTCTCGCTGGTCTTGCCCATGTGATGCACCAACGCCCCACAACATCCCGCGCCGCGCGCCACTACCACATCGCAGCCCAGCCGCGTGAGCAAGCGGATCGTGGCGTCGTTTATGTCGGTGTTCAGCGCCTTTTGCGCGCAGCCCGTCATCAGCGCCACGCGCTTGCGGCGGGTGCCGCGCGCGGAATGGGTCTGCGGATCGTCATTGCGGCTAACGGGCGGAATACGCTTTGGCGCCATTTCCAGCATCGCGCGCAGCCGTGCATCGGGCATCAGCCGGGCAAAGGGACGCGCAGCCTTAGCCCCCAGCAGCGCAAGGCGAAAGCGCGTCGGATAGGGCAGGATTCGCGCCAGCATCCAGCGTAGGGCGCGGTCGCCCAGCGGTCGTTTGTAATGCTCGTTGATGTAGGCGCGCGCGTGGTCAACCAGATGCATGTAATGCACGCCCGACGGGCAGGTCGTCATGCAGGCCAGACAAGACAGGCAGCGGTCGATATGCTTGACCGTCTTGGCATCCGGCACCCGGCTATTTTCCAGCATGTCCTTGATCAGATAGATGCGGCCTCGCGGGCTGTCCAATTCATCGCCAAGTATCTGATATGTGGGGCACGTCGCGGTACAAAATCCGCAATGTACACAGGCACGCAGGATCTGGTTGGAGCGCGCTGTGTCAGGATCGGCCAATTGTTCGGGCGTAAAATGGGTCTGCATCAGGCCGCTCCCTCTCGCGGTGTCATCAGGCCGGGGTTGAGGATGCCGCGCGGGTCGAACCGCGCGCGTAGCCCCGCCTCGATTGCGGCGACGGGCGGCGTGGCGGGATGAAACATGCCAAGTCGCGCCTTGACCTCCGGCGCCGCGCGCACCAGCGTCGCGTGGCCTGCAAAGTCACCGAGCGCCGCGCGCACATCGGTCCCTACGGGCACTCGCAGCCAGATGAGGCCGCCGCCCCAATCGTAAACCACGTCCGCGCCAGTCGCCCTTGCCGCCAGCATGGGCCCATCCGTCGGCCGCGCCGAGACCCGCCAGACATCGCCGCCACCTTGCAGGGCCGTAACATCGCGGATCTCTTGCCATACCGTGCAATCCTCCTCCAGTTGCCAGTCGCCAAACTCGGCCAGAAGGGCACGCATCTGCTCGGCGCGGTAGGCCACTGACGCATCAAATCCTTCGAGACGGATCATGGTGTGCTTGTGGCCCGCAGCCAGATGCGCCGCGCCCGACACCTCATAGGGCGAACCCAGCGCGCGCGACAACGCCGCCACGGCGCGCGCATCGTCCAATCCGTCCAGCGCCAAGGTCAGGCAGGCGCGCGGGATCGGTAACACCTTAAGCGATACTTCGCTAATCACGCCCAAAGTGCCATAGCTGCCTGCCATAAGCCGCGTCAGGTCATAACCGGTAACATTTTTCATCACGCGTCCGCCGTTCTTCAGCACGCGCCCCATGCCATCGACGAACCGCACACCCAAAAGGAAATCCCGGCATGCCCCAACCGCGATCCGGCGCGGCCCCGAAACATTCGCTGCGACCATTCCGCCGATAGTTGGCGCGCCAGACGTGCCCAGCAGACTGCGGTGGTCCATCGGCTCAAACGCAAGGCGCTGCCCTTCGGCGGCCAGCACGTCCTCGACCTCGGCCAGCGGCGTACCCGCGCGCACCACCAGCGTCAACGCGCCCGGCTCGTACAGGGTCACGCCGCTCAGTCCCGCCGTCGACAGCGCCTCGCCTGCCCCCGCGCCAAAGCTGCGCGTGCCGCCGCCGACTATCCGTAAGGGGCCGGTTGCGTCCGCGATCATGTGCGCTAACTCTGCTTCTGTCTCGGGACGCATCACTTTCTTCTTGCCTTAAATATCCAAAAAACACTCGAAACGGACGCACGCCTTAGGGGCTTTACTCCGCCGCCACCCGCCGCGCCGCACTGGCCCCTAACGGAAATACCTTGGCCGGGTTCAACAGCCAGCCGGGATCGAACACATCCTTAACCGCCATCTGGATCTCCAGATCTTCCGGCGCGTATTGATACGTCATCAAATCACGCTTTTCGATGCCGACGCCATGCTCGCCGGTCAGGCAGCCGCCCACCTCGACGCACAGTTTCAGGATCTCGGCGCCCATCGCCTCGCACAGCTCCAGCTGGCCGGGCGCGTTGGCGTCATAGAGGATCAATGGATGCATATTGCCATCCCCGGCGTGAAAAACGTTTCCCACTTTCAGGCCAAACTCATCGCTCAACTCGCCGATTCGCCGCAGAACAAACGGTAGCTGGCTGACCGGGATCGTGCCGTCGAGGCACATGTAATCGCCCATTTGCCCCATTGCGCCAAAGGCCGATTTGCGACCCAGCCAGATGCGCGCGCTCTCTTCGGGCGATGCACTTTGGCGCAGCTCCACCGGGTCGTGGCGGCGGGCGATCTCTAAGATAATCGCGAACTGTTCGTCGATCTCTGCAGGGCTACCTTCGACCTCAACGATCAGCAGCGCCTCACAATCGGGGTATCCGGCATTAGCAAACGCCTCGGTCGCGCGGATGCAGGGGCGGTCCATGAATTCGATGGCGACGGGCAGAACGCCCGCCTTGATGATATCCGACACGCAGGCGCCCGCGACCTCGTTGCTGTCGTATCCGATCAGCACGGGTCGGGCGCCCTCCGGCTTTGGCAGGATGCGCAAGGTCGCCTCTGTCACGACACCCAGTTGCCCTTCGGAGCCGCAGATCAGCGCCAGCAAGTCCAGCCCGCCTGCATCCAGATACGCGCCACCGATTTCGGTGACGGTGCCGTCCATCATAACCATCGTGACACCCAGCAGGTTGTTCGTGGTCACACCGTATTTCAGACAATGCGCGCCGCCCGAATTCATCGCAATGTTGCCGGCAATGGCACAGGCAAGCTGGCTACTGGGGTCGGGCGCATAGAAAAATCCGTGCTCTTCAACCGCGCCAGTCACAGCCAAATTGGTGCGCCCTGTCTCGACCCGGATGATGCGGCTGTCCAGGTCGACCTCCAGCACCTCGGTCATGCGGGCGATTCCCAAGATCACGCAGTCGGCGGTCGGTGTTGCGCCTCCGGCAAGCGACGTACCGGCCCCGCGCGGCACCACAGGCACGCTCATTTCATGGCAGATCTTCAGCGCAGCCGACACCTCAGCCGTCGTGCGGGGAAGGATCACGGCCAGCGGCGCGCAGCTATAGGCTGCAAGCCCGTCACATTCATACGCGAGCGTCTCGGCAGGGTCAGAAATGACGGTGCCGGGCGGCAAGGCTGCCACCAGCCGCGCGACGATACGGTCCTTGCCGCTAATAATGGCAGCGTCGGGTACGGGCATCTCCATAAGCCGTCCTCCTAGGTGCACCCACGGTATTGTGACCGCTTGGGCAAGGCAAGACATAGCGCGGCCCTGTGCGCCACCTAGTTGGACCTGTATAGAGGCGGCATGAAATCGATTCTCGGCCTCATCCTCTTTGCCCTTATTCCCTTTGCCGCACTGGCGCAGCCACCCGAGGTGACGGGCGTGCAGGTGACGCGAGACGACATGGGCTGGAAATTTTCGGTGACGATCCGGCACGGCGATGCCGGCTGGGATCACTATGCCGATCGATGGGACGTTCTGACCGAGAATGGCACCGTGCTGGCGACCCGCACACTACGTCATCCGCATGTGAATGAGCAGCCGTTCACTCGCAGCCTGCATCAGGTTGTGCTGCCCGACGGCACGCGGCGGGTCCTTGTCCGCGCGACGTGCACGGAGAGCGAATTAGGCGCCCCAGCAGTGGCCGTTGATATCCCGCTATAGATTGCGCGCTATCTGCGCCCCTCGCGCAACCATGCACCCGTCACCAATGCCGCAATTAGCGCCAGCACCAGCCACGCAGGGAGCAGTGCGGTCTGCGTCACGGACCGGGTCGCATATGCGCCGCGCGGGGTGATGCCCAGCCAGCCCCGCCCGGCGGCGGGGCGGCCCATGCGCACCTCGCGGATGGCAGGCACACCGTCCTCAATGGCGCGGATGCCGCCATTCGCGCCGCCAATCAGCGGGGCAAGCGTCTCCAGATCCGCAATCGTCTGCTCAAACTCCAACGGGGCGGCGGGGCCAAGGCCGATAACAGCGCTTTTGTCGCCACTCGCCAGCCGATAGAGGCCGATCTGCGGGCCGTCATACTGCGCCTCGAACCGGCCCGGGGATACCTCTTTCAACGGTAGCGTCACTTCAGACCCATCGGGTGCAGTGACGGTCACATCCCCCGCGCCCTCGCCCAGAGTGCGGCGGATGATACGCATCGTCTGGCCGGTGGCCTCAGCCCATAGGGCCTCCTCCTCCAGTTCCGGCTCCTTCATCATCCAGTGGGCAAGGCGGCGCAGTAACTCCAGTTGCGGCCCCCCGCCCTCGTAGCCGCGGTTCCATAGCCACGCATGATCGGACGCAAGCAGCGATACACGCCCTTCGCCAACGCGGTTCAGCACCAGCAGCGGCTTGTCCTCGGCGCCCGACATTAGAACGTCGCCGGACGGCGCCTCTACCTCAATTTGGCGCAGCCAGCGGCCCCACGGGCCGTCGTGCATTGCCTCCAGCCCTGCCGTGACGGGATGGCGCGCACCCAGATCTGTAGTCTTGGCGCGGTACGCGCCGCTTATCACGCGCGCGGTTGGGCGGGCGGGCACGATCGCCTCCAACGGCGAGCGAAAGAGGCTGTTGGCCCCGGCAAAATCCGGCCCGGCGGCAAAGAGAACAGCACCGCCCTTTTGCACATAGTCGGCGACGTTTTCCAGATAGAGCGCGGGCAAGATGCCGCGCCGCTTGTAGCGGTCAAATATGATCAGATCGAAATCATCGATCTTTTCCAGAAACAGCTCGCGCGTGGGAAAGGCGATCAGGCTCAGTTCATCGACCGGGACGCCGTCTTGCTTTTCCGGTGGCCGCAAAATGGTGAAATGTACCAGATCGACGGAGCTGTCGGATTTCAACAGGTTGCGCCACGTGCGCCCGCCTGCATGCGGCTCGCCCGAGACCAGCAGAACGCGCAGCCGGTCGCGCACGCCGTTGATCTGCACCAGCGCGGTATTATTGCGCGCGGTCAGCTCGCCGCCGGCTTCGGGCGTCGTAAATTCCAGCACGTTGCGCCCGCCATGGGGCAGCGCAAGGGGCAGGTTGATAGGGGCGCCGACGGGCACGACAAAGCGTTGGGGCCGCTCACCATCGACCGACACGTCCAGCGGCACTTCGGTCACGTCCGATGGGGCGGCGCCGCTATCCTCAATCCGCAGGGTCAGGATGATTTCCTCGTCCAGAATGGCGAAGGCCGGCGCGCCTTCGACGATCAGGCGGCGATCCCAATCGGCCTTGCGTCCAGTGTGCAGCAGGTGCAGGGGCGCAGGCAGGTTAGGGGCGCGGTCCAGATCGTGCAGCCGCCCGTCGCTGAGCAGGAACATCCCCGCGATGCGGCCCTGCGGCTCGCTCGCCAATGCATCGGCTAGCGCAGTCATCAGCTGCGTGCCGCTGTTGCCCTCGCCATCCGCCACTTTGACGCGGCGCACCTCTAGGCCCTGCGCGGCCAGCCGGGCGTCCAGCGTGTCCGCCGCGCTCGCCGTCATATCGGCGCGGTCCGCCAGCCCCTGACTGGCGCTCGCGTCTTCGACCAGTATCGCAATATCGCTCAGATCCTCGCGGTCCTCGCGGCTGAGGCTGGGGCCCATCAGTGCCGCCAGTATCACCGCCGCGCCCATCCCGCGCAGCGCCCAGCCCGACAGGCCGCGCCACGCCGCCAGCGCCAGTGCCGCCAGTGCCATGCCGCCAAGGCAGGCGATCAGCCAGATCGGCAGGACGGGGTCAAAGACGATGCTGCCGGTCATTGGCCCAACCTATCCAGTAGCGCAGGCACGTGGACCTGATCGGATTTGTAATTGCCTGTCAGCACATGCATCACCAGATTGACCCCAAAGCGGTATGCCATTTCGCGCTGACGCTCGCCTGCATAGCCGCGCCCGACGGGAAATATCGCATTGCCGCGTTCGTCGACGGCCCATGCTGCGGCCCAATCATTGCCGCCAATCACGACGGGCGTCACGCCGTCGTTCAGATTGCGAAATGGCATGCCGGGGGCCGCCTCGGCATCCTCAGGCGATGCCTCGACCCAGACGGGACGACCGGAATAGCGGCCGGGGAAATCCTGTAGCAAATAGAACGTGCGCGTCAGGACATGATCGCTCGGCACAGGCTCTAACGGGGGGATGTCCAGCGGGGCCGCCAGCCGCTGAAGCATCGCGCCATTGGTCGAGGCGGCGCCGAAACCCGCAATATCTGCATCGCGCGTGTCAAAGAGGATCATGCCGCCGGTGCGCAGATAGGCGTTCAGCTTGGCATAGGCTGCATCCGACGGGATTGGCTGCGCGGGCGTAATCGGCCAGTAAAGCAGCGGAAAAAAGGCCAGCTCGTCCGTCTCCAGATCAACGGCCTCGGGCGCGGCAGGCTCTACCGTGCTGCGGAAAAACAGCGTCTGATTCAGCCCTTCCAGCCCCGCGGCGGCCATATCATCAAGCGCGGCATCGCCGGTGATGACATGCGCCAGCGTCACCTCATCGGCCAGCGCCTCGGGCGGGCGGTCCTGCGCGGCGGAGGGATCGGGGAGCAGCAAAAGGGCCGCAATCAGCGCGGCGGCGCGAACGGGAAGCAGTCGGCCAGACAGGCTCAACGAAGCAATGATATCAGCGCTGAGCAATATGATCGCAAGCGCCAGCAGCCAGCCTGCCAGCGGCGTCTCGGCCAGCCGCTCCATCCCGATGACATTCGCACGGGCGGGCCATACGGCAGGCTCTAGCAGGTCGCCCGTCGCCATAATGTTGCGCGCGATGCGGCGATCCTCACCATCGTAGATCCCCGGCCGCAGATCCGGGCCAAGAGGCGCGGCGATCAGCTGCTCGACCGGCACCCCGGGCAGGGTATCGGCGCCGCGCAGCACGCCGTAGCCGTCCAGCACCTCGGCTGGTTGCCACGTCGTGCCGACCAGCTCAGCGGGGTCCGGCGCCTCGGCACTACCTGATATCGCCAGCCGTTCCAGCATTTGCACGAACAGGCCCGACAGCGGCAGGCTGCTCCATTCGGCGTTGGCCGTGACGTGAAACAGCACGACTTGCCCCTGTCCCAGCCTCTTGCGTGTAACCAGCGGCGTGCCGTCGCTAAGCTGCGCGATAACGCGGTCCGCGAGTGTGGGATCAGGCTGTGCCATCACCTGCGCGGTGACGGTCACATCGCTGGGGATTTCCAGCCCGGCAAAGAGGCTATCGCCCGCAAAGGGCGCAAGCGATTTCGGCGCGCCCCAGCTCATCGCGCCGCCGACGCTGCGGCCTCCGGCGCGCAGACGCACGGGCATCAGTTCATCCTCGGCCCCGCGCGACAGATCGCTGGCGGCAAGGCGTGGCCCGGCGAAACGCACCAGCGTGCCGCCCCCCTCGGCCCACTCCATGAGGCCGGCCTTCTCCGCCGCTGATAGTGTGGCAACATCAGCTAGTACTATGGCGTCCGGGTTGGCGGGCAGTACATCCATCAGCGCGCCAGTCAGGATGTCGGCGCTGGGATCCAGCGCGCGGTCCAGATAGTGCAGCGGCGATAGCAGCTCCAGCCCCTCGCGGTCCTCACGGCCGGCGATCAGCGCGACCTCGCGGCGGCCCAGATCGTCGCCCGTAATCGAGACGGCACCCGCGTGGCCCTGACCTGCGATCTCGAAACGCGTCAGGCGGGCGCGCAACTCGGATGGCAGTGTGAGCGCGCCAGTCGCCTCGCGCGCGCCATCCTCAAACGTCAAAGGCAGCGTAGCCAGAACGCGGGGCGCCCCGGACGGATCGCGGCCATGGGCAAGCACATTGACCTGCCGCGCGGCACCGGGGACAAGGCGCTGCGCCGTCAGCTCAAGCGCGCCGTCCTTAGCCTCCGCCGGCATCAGCGCCAGCAGTGGCACGTCGCCTTGCCGGATAATCACGTCACCGCGCGCCTCAAGCGCGGCCAATAGCGTATCGCGGCCCTCACGGCTGAGCCCATCGGAGAGCCAGAGTGTGTCGAAACCCGTCTCACCAAGCATACTTGCAGCCTCGGCCATCATATCTGTCGTCGGCGCCCAGGGGGAGGGAACGATCCCGGCGAGGCGGCTGCGCCATGTCTCGGCTGCCTGAAAAACGGGTGGCTCAGGGTCGCTAAGTTGCAGCAATGCGACAGTGCGCCCATCGCGGCCCGCCTCAGCCAGCACTCCATCAAGGAGCGCACGCTGAGCGCGGTCTTCCCGCGCGCTGGCCCAGCTGGCGTCGAGCACGATCAGCAGGCTTGTGCTGCCCCGCGCCGCATCCTCGCCGCGTGGGTTCAACACCGGACCAGCCATGGCAATAATGACAGCAGCCAGCGCCAATATGCGCAGCAGCAGCAGCCACCACGGCGTGCGGTCTGCCGCGCTATCCTCGTCCCGCAGGCCCAGCAGCAGCGCGACACCCGGAAACCGCCGCCGCACGGGCGCTGGCGGCACCGCGCGCAGCAGCACCCACAGAATAGGCAACAGCGCCAGCGCGATCAACAGCCACGGCGCGGCAAATCCTATGGCACCAAAGGTCATCGCGCGCCCTCGCCCAACGCGCCATAGAGCCACATCAGCGCGGTCTGCGGACTGCTATCCGTATGGTGGCAGGCATAATCCCACCCCGTCGCGCGGCACAATTCCCGCAACGCATCCTTGCGGGCGGCCAGACGCTCCAGATACCGGGCGCGCAGATCGCCGGCCTTTAGCGTCTCATGCGACAGCGTGCCGCCGATCGAATCGAAAATCGCACGGCCGCGATAGGGAAACGCCTCCTCGGCCGGATCAAGCACCTGAAGTAGCACACCCCGCACACCGCGATCTGCGGCACTGGTCAGCGCAGTACGCACCGGCTCAATGTCGCCCAGAAAGTCCGAGACGAACAGCGCGCGCGCGCGGGGCGGCAAACCGCGCGCATCGGGCGCGGCATAATCGGCAGCGCCGCGCGTCTCAGTCAGCATGGTTGCCAGGCGTGCGATCTGCGCCGCGCCGCGCCGCGGTGGCAGGGCGTGGCCCGTCAGGCCAATCCGCTCGCCACCACGGTCCAGCACGATTGCGGCAGCCAGCGCCAACAGCTGCGCGCGATCCGCCTTTTCGGGCAGATCCTTGTCGCTGGCAAAGCGCATGGAGGCGCCGCCGTCGACCCATAGCATCACCGTCTGCGCGATCTGCCATTCACGTTCGCGCACAAATTCCGCATCGCTGCGGGCAGAGCGGCGCCAGTCAATCTGGCGGCGCTGGTCGCCCTCACTTACCGGGCGGTATTGCCAAAAGTCATCGCCCAACCCTGCGCGCCGCCGCCCATGCAGCCCCAGCAAAACAGCGCCAGCCAACCTGTCTGCGCGCGCCAGTAACGGCGGCAGACGAGCAGCCTCAGCCTCGGCGCGCGTGCGTAGATGTGCGCTCTGGCCTGCGGGGAGATGGTCAGCGGTTTGGCTCACGCAGCGGCGGCCTTGGTGTGGCCCAAATCGGCCAGCGTATCTGCAATCAGACCGCTCAGGCTATCGCCCCGCGCCCGCGCGCCGAAGTTCAGCGCCATCCGGTGGATCAGCACTGGCTGCGCCAAGTCGGCCACATCCTCGGCACTGGGGGCGAGCCGTCCTTGCAGCAGCGCGCGCGCGCGCACCGTCAGCATTAACGCCTGCGCTGCGCGGGGGCCGGGGCCCCATGCGACACTGTCTTGCACGCGCTGCGACGCGCCAGGTTGGTCGGGCCGGAAGGCGCGCACGAGGTCTAGGATCATGTCCATCACCCCTTCGCCCACCGGCATCCGGCGCAATAGCGTCTGCGCCGTGATCAACTCGGCCGCGCTGAACACCGCCTGCGCCTCATCCTCCACCGCGCCAGTGGTCGCCAGCAAGATGTCGCGCTCCGCATTGCGGTCTGGATATGGCACGTCGATTTGCATCAAGAAGCGGTCAAGCTGCGCCTCGGGCAACGGGTACGTGCCCTCCTGCTCAATCGGGTTCTGCGTGGCCAAAACGTGAAACGGCGCGCCAAGCGGGCGGTTTTCGCCAGCGACAGTCACTTGCCGCTCCTGCATGGCCTGAAGCAGCGCCGATTGCGTGCGCGGGCTGGCGCGGTTGATCTCGTCCGCCATCAAAAGCTGGCAAAATATCGGGCCAGCAATAAACTTGAATGCGCGAGAGCCATCCGCCCCCGTCTCAAGCACTTCGCTGCCAAGAATATCCGCTGGCATCAAATCGGGCGTGAATTGAACGCGGCCCGCGTTCAGCCCCATGACTGTGCCCAGCGTATCAACCAGACGTGTCTTGCCCAGCCCCGGCAGGCCGACCAGCAGGCCATGCCCGCCACTCAGCAATGCGGCGAGTGACAGGTCGACCACACGCTCCTGCCCGATAAACCGGCGCGCAACCTGCGCGCGGGCCTCAGCCAGCCGCACTTGCAGCGCATCTATCTCGGCCACCAGATCGGCGTTCTCGGTCATGGAAATTCTCCGGATTGATCTATATCATCGCAATGAGTGTATAGCGCATGACAAAAATGGCAAAAGCAATGAGCGACGATCCGATCACGACCCCGTCAGACATCCCCGCTGCGTCCCCCTCGGCAGAGGGCATCGCCGCGTCGGCCAAGGCCGCGACAAAGGGTCGCGGCCTGCCGCCCGTGCATGACTGGAACCCGCCCTTTTGCGGCGATTTGGACATGCGCATCGCCCGCGATGGCACTTGGTTCTATCTAGGCACGCCTATTGGACGGCGCGGATTAGTGCGGCTCTTCTCAACTATTCTGCGCCGGGACGGGGACAAATATTTTCTCGTCACGCCCGTCGAAATGGTGGGAATCATCGTCGACGACGCGCCCTTCGTCGCTGTTGATTTTGATGTCACCGGCACTGGCACCGATCAACGCATCAGCTTTCACACCAATGTGGACGATGCCGTGACAGCCAGCGCGGATGCCCCGATTCGTGTCGTGCGTGACCCTGAAACCGGCGAGCCGTCGCCCTACGTGCTGGTGCGACATAATCTGGAGGCGCTAATTGACCGCAAATCCTTTTACCGCCTCGTTGATATCGGCGTGCATCATGAGGGCTGGTTTGGCCTGTGGTCCGGCGGCGCGTTCTTTGGCCTGATCCCTTCTGCCGAGCTGCCCGACGCCTGAATGCCTCGCGAGCTTTCCGTGACCTATCTGCTCGCCGCATCCAGGACCAAGATCTGATCCGTCCGCGCGCCATCTGGCACTATGCATCATACCCCGCTGGACCTATCGCAAAGGCCCCGCCGAGGTGGTATATTGATAGGTAGTACCCTGCCCATAATACGCCCGCGCGGCCTGACCCCGATGGAGGATCCCTCATGGACGGCAAGTTTCTGGACAATGATATCGAAAAGGTCGTCGCAGCCGACCGTGCCCATGTCTGGCACCACCTCAGCCAGCACAAACCCTACGAGACGTCTGATCCCCGTATCATCGTCGAAGGCAAGGGAATGCGCGTCTGGGATCAGCACGGCAAGGAGCATCTGGATGGCGTGTCGGGCGGCGTCTGGACAGTCAACGTCGGCTATGGCCGCGAGCGGATCGCCAACGCAGTGCGCGACCAGTTGATCAAGCTGAACTATTTCGCAGGCTCCGCCGGGTCGATCCCCGGCGCGATGTTCTCTGAGCGCATCATCGCAAAAATGCCGGGTCTCAGCCGAATTTATTATACAAACTCCGGCTCTGAGGCGAATGAGAAGGCGTTCAAGATGGTTCGCCAGATCGCGCACAAGCGCTACGGCGGTAAAAAGCACAAGATCCTTTACCGCGACCGCGACTATCACGGCACGACTATCGCCTGCCTGTCCGCCGGCGGCCAACAAGAGCGTAACGCGCAATACGGTCCCTACACGCCCGGCTTCGTCTCCGTACCTCACTGCCTTGAGTACCGCGCGCAGTGGGACTTGAGCGGCGAGGAATATGGGCTGGCGGCGGCCAACGCCATCGAGGAAGTCATCCTGCGCGAAGGCGCCGATACCGTCGGCGCGATCTGCCTTGAGCCTGTGACAGCTGGCGGCGGCGTGATCGTCCCACCCGAAGGCTACTGGCCCCGCGTGCAGGAAATCTGCCGCAAATACGATATCTTGCTACATATCGACGAGGTCGTCTGCGGCCTCGGGCGCACCGGCACGTGGTTTGGCTATCAGAACTACGGGATTGAGCCTGATTTCGTGACAATGGCCAAGGGCGTCGCCTCGGGCTATGCCGCCATCGCCTGCTGTGCCACGTCCGAGCGCGTGTTCGACATGTTCAAGGACGACGCGAGCGATCCGATGAACTACTTCCGCGATATCTCGACCTTCGGCGGCTGCACGGCCGGACCGGCAGCAGCGCTGGAGAATATGAACATTATCGAAGAAGAAGGCCTGCTCGAAAATACCCTGAAAATGGGCGACTACATGCTAGACGAATTGCGCGCCCTCAAGGACAAACATGAGGTCATCGGTGATGTGCGCGGCAAGGGTCTCTTCCTCGGCGCCGAACTGGTCACGGACCGCGCCACCAAAGAGCCGATGGACGAGAAGAAGGTCGCCGCCGTCACAGGCGATTGCATGGCGCAAGGCGTCATCATCGGCATGACGAACCGTTCCATCCCCGGCTTCAACAATACGCTGTGCTACTCGCCCGCGCTGATCGCCACCAAGGACGACATCGACGAAATGATCTCGGCCACGGGCAAAGCGCTTACAAAGGTGTTCGGCTAAATCAAAAATCCGCCGCGCAAATCAATGCGCGGCGGATATTTCTCTAGCGGTCACGCCCCGCATTCTTCTTGCCAAAAATATCCCCGCCGGAGGGGTATCCTCCTTGTGTCATGCGGTCTCATGATGTCTCGCCGGCTTTAAAGTTCCTTTAAAGGTCAGTGGTTTATAGTGCCACTCTGTTCCGGGAAATTCCGGGCAGTGTCACTTGAGATCGTAGATAATAAAGGAGATATATCAATGGCAAAATCAAACGCATTCACAGTCGCACAACTTAAATCACTCCCAGTTGGAAAACACTGTGATGGACAGGGTCTGTGGCTCCATAAGCGCGCGGATGGCGGGGCACAATGGACCTTTCGCTTTCAACTGTGGGGTCGTCAACGCGAAATGGGGATCGGGTCATTCAAGCGGGTTGGCCTGGCCGAGGCTCGCAAGAAGGCGGACTGGGTCCGCCAGCAGGTGCAGGCCGATATTGATCCGGTCAAACAGCGCCGTCTGGAAAGACAGCAGTCGAACTCCCGGGATGGTCGTCTGGAAAGCCTGCGTGGGAGGCGTACGGGAAACACAAGGCGAGCTTGAAGCATGGTGGCGCGGACGGATTATGGGTCAGCCCCCTGCGCCTGCATCTTCTGCCCAAGTTGGGCAAGATGCCGATTGTAAAGATCGATCAGGACGACATTGCGCATGCCCTGGCCCCGATCTGGCATGAGAAACCGATCACGGCGAAGAAAGCCCTGTCCCGGCTCAGGACCGTATTCAAATATGCGCGGGCCAAAGGCTTCCTTGTAAACCGGGCTGTCATCGAAGAGGCGGTCATTCTTCTAGGAGAGAACAAGAAACCGGTCAGACAAAGTCTGTCCCTTCCATGGTCAGAGGTACCCGCCCTCTACGCGACCCTTTCCGATGACGATCCGGCGCAACTGGCATTGCGAATGCTGATCCTGACGGGGGTGCGGGCAGATTCCGTGAACAACATGCAACTGGGACAGATCGAAAAAATGATTTGGCAGATTCCGCCTCTGCACGTGAAAGGCCGCGCCTCCAGTACGGCCGGGTTCGATGTGCCTCTGTCCCGGGAAGCATTACATGTGATCGCATTGGCGAAGAGGCAAGAACAAAACGGGTATCTGTTTCCCAATGCGCGAGGCGGGCCTTTGAACAAGATGGCAATGCGCAATTATCTTGTGGAGACTAATGTTGCAGCGCGCCCCCATGGGTTTCGGGCGTCCTTGCGGACCTGGTTGTCAGATCAGACCGATTGTTCCTTCGAGATCGCAGAAGCCTGCATTGGCCATGTCAGAAAGGGAGATGCCGCCATCGATACCTACAATCGC